>JAFYPV010000118.1 GCA_017559935.1 Bacteroides sp.
ACTAGAAAGCTATGCTCAAAGATAAGCATATTATTTTAGTAATAGAAGTATTCTTTGTTAAAATGATGCATGAAAAAAGGCAGCTAAGTAATAACTTAACTGCCTTAAACTTAATTTTACAAAGTGATTCCGAAGCGATTCGAACGCTTGACCCACGCCTTAGAAGGGCGTTGCTCTATCCAGCTGAGCTACGGAACCATCCTTAATTGCGCTGCAAAGGTAAGGACTTTTGTTTAATCTTGCAAGAAAAAAGAGAATTTTATTTTAGGAAATAACTTAATCCTTGATTTTCTGTTTATACATCTCTGCACGTCCTAAAATATCCTTTACGAAATTGAATGTTTCTCGTCCACGGAAATAACCATTTTTGCAAACGGGATCGTTGAAATAGTCTTCATCGCTTTTTAATAGAATATAGATAGCTACATTATCATCCCATATATATTTGTTCTTACCATATTTTTCTGCTAATGCCATAGCATCGTATATATGACCTATTCCTGCATTATAGGAGCCAAGAATAAACTTAACCTTTTCCTCCGGATTACTTATTTTGTTGAAAGAACGTTCTAAATGAGCCAAATATTTGGATGCAGCTTTGACGCTTTCTTCGGGATTCTGTTCTTTCCCTTCAGGAAGTCCCATCGCTCGAGCCGTTTTGGGCATTAACTGCATTAAACCTTTGGCACCTACCCATGAAACGGCAGTAGTGTCAAAGTTGGATTCATTATAGGCTAACGAAGCCATGATTCTCCAATCCCATCCGATTTCTTTGGCATATTTTTTAAATAGATGGTCAAAGTGAGAAATCTTACCGTCTTTGATGGATAGGATAGGACCATGAGGAAGTCGCTTGCTATTTTCAAAATATTTTTTTGTACTTGCCTTATAGGCTGGTGAAGTCATGTTTTCTTTGTGCCACTGGTTGGCTGCTTCGCATAAAAGAGAAGCGCTTTTTCGAACAGCCCATGACGCTCGTTGGTCAAAGCTTACAGCTAGACTTACATTTAAGTTTGGATAATATGTTTTATTGAGACGGGCTAGATCGTTATCCGAAATGGTGTAGTCGATGGTACCATTGGATACTTGCATAATCAAATCTTCATGAGTGATGCTGTCATTGCTTATTTCGTGAATGAGAATACCACCTCCTAATTCTTTATTTAGATTGATGAGACGATCCAGATGCTTGCCTGGCTTAGCATATACTTTTTTACCAATGAGTTCTGTGACGTTAGTCAGTGCTTTTAAATTTTTAGTACTGTTTCGCTGCACCAGCACCTGATGGGTAATAATGTCTTCGCCACAAAAAGCAACACTATCTTTAAATTCTTTGGTAACTGGTAGTGGGTAAGCAATTAAATCACCTTCACCTTGGAGAAGCATGTGTACTAAAGCTTGTATATTTTTGGCTGTTTTAATTTCTAATTTCAAACCAAGGGATTGGGCAAATTGTTTGGCTAGTTCGTATTGAAACCCCATCGGCTCTCCCCGATAGTCGAAATAGGAGATGGAGCTATTTAATGTTAATGCCACCAATACACCACTGTCTTTCATCTGTGGAAGATCGTAATGTTCAATGTCAACCCCGGCTTGTTGTTGAGGACGCTGGTGACAGGCAATCATACAGATGCAAACAAGTATCAAGGTGTATATTTGTTTCATATCAGAGAAATAATTAAATTTGCATCAAAAGTAATAATAAATCATTTAAATATCAAGTATATGGTTAAGCACATTGTGATGTTCAAATTGAAAGATACACTTTCAAAAGAAGAAAAGTTGGATGTAATGAATCGCTTTAAAGCTGCTATTGAAGCTTTGCCTGCAAGTATTAATGTTATTCGTAAGGTTTTCGTGGGACTGAATATCAATGAGGCCGAACAGTGGGATATTTGTTTGGAAAGTGAATTCGATACATTGGATGATGTGAAGTTCTATGCAGCTCATCCGGATCATGTGGCGGCTGCCGGTATCTTGAAGGATGCAAAGCAAGATCGTGCATGTGTGGACTATGAATGTTGATTTGAAAGAAAAAACTAACTTTTTCTGATAATAATTTGTGACTTTCGATAAATAACTATACTTTTGTCGTTAGAAGGCTTGCCTATCAGTGGGTGAGCCTTTTTTATTAGAAAGTAAAAAATATATAGAGAGAATATATGTTAAGAATTGCAGTACAATCGAAAGGCCGTTTGTTTGAGGAAACCATGGCTTTGTTGCAGGAAGCGGATATCAAGATTCCGTCATCTAAACGCATTTTATTGGTTCAATCTTCGAACTTTCCGGTGGAAGTGCTTTTTCTTCGTGATGATGACATCCCTCAATCGGTTGCTAATGGTGTAGCTGACTTGGGTATTGTGGGCGAAAACGAATTTGTAGAACGTAATGAGGATGCTGAAATCGTGAAGCGTTTAGGATTCAGCAAATGTCGTTTATCATTGGCTATTCCTAAGGATGTAGACTATCCGGGATTATCATGGTTTGAAGGTCGTAAGATTGCAACTTCTTATCCGGGTATTTTGGAGCGCTTTATGGAAAAGAACGGAGTCAAGACAGATATTCATGTCATTACCGGTTCTGTAGAAATTGCTCCGGGAATCAGTTTGGCAGATGCCATCTTTGATATTGTTAGCTCTGGTTCTACTTTGGTAAGTAACCGTTTGAAAGAAGTGGAAGTGGTGATGACAAGTGAAGCTTTGCTCATTGGTAACAAGAATTTATCGGAAGAAAAGAAGGAAATATTGAATGAACTTTTGTTCCGTATTGAAGCGGTAAAGGCGGCGGAAGATAAGAAGTATGTATTGATGAATATACCGACCAATAAGTTAAATGAAATAATCGAAGTACTTCCTGGGATGAAGAGCCCTACCGTGATGCCGTTGGCACAAGAGGGATGGAGTTCTGTTCATACTGTACTTGACCAGAAATGTTTTTGGGAAATCATCGGTAAGTTAAAGGCTTTGGGAGCTGAAGGTATCTTGGTACTCCCGATTGAAAAAATGATTTTATAATATGAAGAAAATACTTTATCCCCAACAAGCAGACTGGTCGGAAATATTAAAACGTCCAGTCTTAAACATGGATACTCTTAGGGAGACTGTGTGTGAAGTGCTTGATCGTGTAAAGGCAGAAGGCGATAAAGCTGTGATTGAATACGAGGAGCGTTTTGATAAAGTGGAATTGGAATCTTTGATGGTGACAGAAACCGAGATGAAAGAAGCCGAAGAGAATGTTCCTATTGAATTAAAGGTGGCTATTTTATTGGCACAAAGGAATATTTATACTTTCCACAAGAAACAGAAGTTTGAAACCAAGAAGGTGGAAACAATGGAAGGGGTGACTTGTTGGCAAAAAGCGGTAGGTATTGAAAAGGTTGGCTTGTATATACCAGGTGGCACAGCACCTTTGTTTTCTACTGTATTGATGTTGGCTGTTCCTGCGAAGATTGCTGGTTGTAAGGAAATTGTGCTTTGTACTCCTCCGAACAGAGAAGGAAAGATTCATCCAGCTATTTTGTATGCAGCCCAAGTAGCCGGTGTTAGCAAAATTTTTAAGGCCGGTGGTGTACAAGCGATTGGTGCTATGGCTTATGGTACGGAAAGTGTTCCTAAGGTATATAAGATTTTTGGACCAGGTAATCAATATGTAATGGCAGCTAAACAGCAAGTATCTTTGCATGAGGTTGCTATTGACATGCCTGCAGGTCCGTCGGAAGTGGAAGTAATTGCTGATGAAACGGCCAATCCGAAATTTGTAGCAGCTGATTTGCTTTCGCAAGCGGAACATGGTGTGGATAGTCAGGTGGTGTTGATTACGACTTCAGAAAAATTGCTCAATGAGGTGGAATACGAGGTGCAACATCAGTTGTCTCATTTGCCTCGCTGGGAGATTGCTGAAAAGTCTTTGGATAATAGTAAGTTGATTTTGGTGAAAGACATGGAAGAAGCCATTGCGATGACGAATGAATATGCACCAGAACACTTGATTGTTGAAACCAAAAACTATATGGAATTGGCAGAGAAAGTGGTTAATGCTGGTTCTGTCTTTTTGGGTTCTTATACTCCGGAAAGTGCAGGCGACTATGCATCAGGTACCAACCATACTTTACCAACTAATGGTTATGCCAAGGCATATAGTGGTGTCAGCCTAGATAGCTTTATTCGTAAGATCACGTTCCAGGAAATCACTCGTGAAGGTATTCAGAATATCGGTCCGGCTATTGAAGTAATGGCGGCCAATGAACATTTGGATGCACACAAGAATGCGGTAAGTATTCGTTTAAACTCAATCAATTAAGTTATGAAATCTCTGAAAGAATTGACACGTCCTAATGTGTGGGCCTTGAAACCATACTCGTCGGCACGTGATGAATATAATGGGGCAGAAGCATCGGTATTTCTTGATGCCAATGAAAATCCGTACAATACTCCCAACAATCGATATCCAGACCCTTTGCAACGCGAGTTGAAATCATTGCTTGCTCCACTCAAGGGTGTGAAGGAAGAAAACATCTTCTTGGGCAATGGTAGCGATGAGGCTATTGATTTGATTTTCCGTGCATTTTGTCAACCGGGTGTGGACAATGTGGTGGCTATTGAACCAACTTACGGCATGTATAAGGTTTGTGCCGAAGTGAACGATGTGGAGTATCGCCCAATGTTGCTCGATGTGTATTATCAAATGAAGGCGAGTGCCTTGCTCTCGGCTATCGATGAGTATACCAAGGTGATGTTCGTTTGTTCGCCTAACAATCCGACCGGCAATAGCATGTGTCGTAAGGAAATCGATTCGTTATTAAACCGATTTGATGGCTTGGTCGTTGTGGATGAGGCTTACATCGATTTCTCTGATTTGCCATCCTTGTTGGCTGATTTGGACAAGTATCCTAACTTGATTGTGTTGCAAACTTTCTCGAAGGCTTGGGGAAATGCAGCTATTCGTCTCGGTATGGCGTTCGCATCGCCAGAAATCATTGCCATCTTTAATAAGATTAAGTATCCGTACAATGTGAACCGTTTGACTCAAGAAGAGGCCATCAAGTGCTTGCAACAACCGGAGAAAGTTCAGGCATGGGTAGATACTTTGTTGGAAGAACGCTCTCGAGTGATGGAAGAGATAGTGAAATTGCCCTGTTGTATCCGTGTATTTCCAACCGATGCCAACTTCTTCTTGGTAAAGGTGTACGAAGCCACTCAGATTTACGACTATTTGGTAAGCGAAGGCATCATTGTCCGCAATCGTACTCATGTGGCTTTGTGCAACGATTGTTTGCGAATCACTATCGGTACAAAGGAAGAGAACGATGTTTTGTTGGAAGCTTTAAGCAAGATTGAAATAGAATGAAAAAAGTATTGTTCATAGATAGAGATGGAACCCTCGTTATCGAACCACCTATCGATTATCAGCTCGATGCGTACGAAAAGTTGGAGTTCTACCCCAAGGTGTTCCGCAATCTCGGTTTTATCCGTAGCAAGCTTGATTTCGAGTTCGCCATGGTGACTAATCAGGATGGATTGGGTACTTCTTCTTTCCCGGAAGACACCTTTTGGCCAGTGCATAACCTTGTGATGAAGACCCTCGAAAACGAAGGCATCACTTTTGATGAAGTATTTATTGACAGGAGTTTTCCGGAGGACAATGCTCCTACTCGTAAGCCTCGCACAGGCATGTTGGGCAAGTACATCGATAATCCTGCATACGATTTGGCGGGTAGCTTTGTGATTGGTGACCGATACACCGATGTCGAGTTGGCTAAGAATCTGGGTTGCAAGGCCATCTATCTGCAAGATGACAAGAATGCTTTGGTAGAGAAAGGATTGGAGCCATATTGTGTCCTTGCCACCAAGGATTGGGATCAAATTGCTGAGTTCCTCTTTGCTGGTGAACGTGTGGCGGAGGTTCGTCGTACCACCAAGGAGACTGAAATATATATAAAGGTAGATTTGGATGGAAGCGGTAAGTGTGATATCTCTACCGGCTTGGGCTTTTTTGACCACATGCTGGAACAAATCGGCAAACATGGAAGTCTTGATTTGACTATCTGTGTAAAAGGAGATTTGGAAGTGGACGAGCATCACACCATCGAAGATACGGCTTTGGCTTTAGGCGAATGTTTGTCGAAAGCGTTGGGAGACAAGCGAGGCATTGAGCGATATGGCTATTGCTTGCCTATGGATGATTGCTTGTGTCAAGTGGCATTGGACTTCGGTGGTCGCCCGTGGTTGGTTTGGGATGCTGAGTTCCATCGTGAGAAGATAGGGGAGATGCCTACTGAAATGTTCCTACATTTCTTCAAGTCGTTGTGCGATGCAGCTAAAATGAATCTCAATATTAAGGCCGAAGGTCAGAACGAACATCATAAGATAGAAGGTATCTTCAAGGCATTAGCCCGTGCCATCAAGATGGCGGTAAAGCGAGATATTTATCACTTTGAAGTTCCTTCAAGTAAAGGTAGCTTATAAAGAGAAAAGGGAGTCAATCGACTCCCTTTCTTTATTATAGTTCTTCACACTCTTTCAACCAAAGTGTAGCACTAGCATCGCTTGGCATTTTCCAATCGCCTCTCGGGCTTAAACCTACAGAACCAACCTTCGGACCATCCGGCAAGCAAGAACGCTTGAATTGTTGCATGAAGAAACGACGGCAGAAAGTAGTGAGCCACTTCTTGATGACATCTTCAGTGTATTCTCCACGGAATGCGGTTGATGCCAGGAAGAAAATCTTCGCTGGACGGAATCCATGGCGCAAGAAGTTGTAGATGAAGAAGTCGTGCAATTCGTATGGACCTACCAAGTCTTCGGTTTTCTGCTTGATGTTTCCTTGTTCATCGGCAGGAATTAATTCTGGGCTGATTGGGGTATCAACGATATCAAGCAATGTGTTTCGCGATTCGTAATCCACACCATTCAATGCTACCCAATTTACCAAGTACTTCACCAATGTCTTAGGGATGCTGGCGTTTACACCATACATTGACATGTGGTCGCCATTGTATGTTGCCCAACCCAAAGCCAATTCCGAAAGGTCGCCTGTACCGATTACCATGGCGTTCACCTTGTTGGCATAGTCCATGAGGATTTGGGTACGTTCACGAGCCTGGCCGTTTTCATATGTTACATCGTGCTTGGTCATATCGTGGTTGATATCCTTGAAATGCTGGATGCATGCCTCCTTAATGCTGATTTCTTTAATAGTAATTCCTAATGACGCCATTAAATGGAGTGCATTATTATAAGTGCGGTCTGTCGTACCGAAGCCTGGCATGGTAATACCTATGATGCCCTTGCGTGAAAGTTCCAACTTGTCGAATGTCTTTACACAAACAAGCAATGCGAGGGTAGAGTCAAGACCACCTGAGATACCCACCACTACGGTCTTGCAATTGGTGTGTACCAATCGTTTGGCCAAGCCCATCACTTGGATACCGAAGATTTCTTCACATCGTTCGTTCAAAGTTTCGCCCTTTGGAACGAATGGAAGTGCATCGATGGTACGGGTCAAGATCAAATCACGTTGGTTCACCAATTCGCTGCTTACATGAGTAGCCGGTTCATTCTTCACTAAGGTTTGGTTGGCTATGAAAGTTGTGTTGGTACGACGTTCGTTACGCAAACGTTCCACATCGATTTCACTGATGATGAGTTGTTCCTTTAATGAGAAACGTTCGGCTGATGCCAATGTTGTTCCGTTTTCGGCGATGAATCCATTGCCTCCGAATACTACATCGGTAGTTGATTCGCCAAATCCGCATGAACTCAATACATATCCACTCAAGCATCGCGCCGATTGGTGCTCGACAAGTGAGCAGAGATAAGTGTATTTACCAATGCTTTCTGCACCGGCCGAGAGATTAAAGATGATTTCAGCCCCCTTCAAAGCTAAAGTTGAGCTTGCCGGTATAGGTGCCCAAAGATCATCACCCAGTTCAATACCAAAGCAAGTTTCGGGAGTATCGAACAACAAGTTCTTGCCAAACGGAACATTCTGTCCGCAAAGGCGGATGCTGGTTTCGGTAATGGCTGAAGATGAAGCAAACCAACGTTGCTCAGATGATTCCTTATGATTTGGGAGGTATGTTTTGGGTACTACCCCCAATATTTTTCCTTTCTGCAATGCTACTGCACAATTCATCAAGGTAGAGTTGACCACTACCGGCATCCCAACGATGGAGATGATGTCCATCTGGCGCGTATTATTCATGATTTGCATCAAGGCGATTTCTGCTTCTTCCAGCAAGAGAGTTTGGCCGAAGAGATCGGCACACGAATATCCGGTGATGCACAATTCAGGGAAAACAATAACTTGCACACCCTTGCCATCGGCAATGGCAATCTGTGTGTCTATCTGCTGAGCATTAAACTTACAATCCGCAACTTTTACGGCAGGGATGGCAGTTGCTACTTTTACAAAACCATATTTCATATGTTCCTATATATAATATGTTACAATAATGCAAAAATAATCATTCCTGATAGAAATCAACTTCTTCAGATGAGAAAAATAAAAATACATAAGCAAATATTTGCAAATTAATAAATAGTGTCTATCTTTGCAAAAGAAAACTTATTGTAATTATTACAAATATGAAAGAGAGGTATTAATGAAGACTTATAATTACTTATTGAGTTTTAATATCAAACCGTCTGTACAGCGTATTGCCATCATGGATTACTTGATGACTCATCGAACCCATCCTTCTATTGAAGAGATTTATTTGGCTTTGTGTGAGGATATTCCTACACTTTCTAAGACTACTGTCTATAATACCTTGAAATTGTTTGTTGAACATGGAGCGGTGCAAATGTTAACCATCGACGAAAAATATGTATGTTACGATGGTGATATTAATTTACATGCCCATTTCTTATGCAAGAAGTGCAACAAAATTTTTGACTTCCCAGCATATTACAATGAGGAAAGCCTTTGTACAATGAAAAATGATGGCTATGAAGTAGAAGAGGTACATCAATATTTCAAAGGGATTTGTCCGTCATGTTTGAAGGATAATAAAGAAGAGATTAACTAATAACATTATATTGACTAACTAATTAAAAAATAAAGATTATGGCTAAGAAATTTATTTGTACCGTTTGTGGTTATATTCATGAAGGTGATGCAGCTCCTGAAAAGTGTCCGTTGTGTAAAGTTCCGGCTAACAAGTTTAAGGAAATGGAAGAAACTGAAGGTGGTTTGCAGTTTGCTGACGAACATGTGATCGGTGTTGCCAAAGGTTGTGATGAAGAAATGATTAAGGATTTGAACAATCACTTCATGGGTGAATGTACAGAAGTAGGTATGTACTTGGCTATGAGCCGTCAGGCAGATCGTGAAGGTTATCCTGAAATTGCTGAAGCATTCAAGCGTTATGCATGGGAAGAAGCAGAACATGCAGCAAAGTTTGCTGAATTGCTCGGTGATGTAGTTTGGGATACTAAGACTAACGTAGAAAAGCGTATGAATGCAGAATGTGGTGCTTGCGAAGACAAGAAACGTATTGCAACTCGTGCTAAGCAGTTGAATCTTGATGCAATCCACGATACTGTTCATGAAATGGCAAAGGACGAAGCTCGTCACGGTAAGGGATTTGAAGGATTGTATAATCGCTACTTCAAGAAATAATAGATACAATACTATAATAGAAAGAAAAAAGTCCGAAGCAATATTGCTTCGGACTTTTTCTTATTTCTTATTCAGCAAAACCTCATCGATAGCCCGTTTGAAAGTAGCTTTATCTGCTGCACCTACAATGACTTGTGGTTGTCCGGTTGTAGGAATAAAGACAATGGTCGGTAATGACTGGATACCCATGGCCATGGAAAGTTCCTTTTCCTTGTCTGTATCTACCTTGTAAATCACAATGCTGTCACCATATTCCTTGGCCAAATCCTTCAGAATAGGAGCAACCATGCGGCAAGGACCGCACCAAGTAGCATAAAAGTCAATGACTGCAGGTTTGTTTCCTTGGTATTTCCATTCGGTAGCACCAGTGGTATAGTCGAATACTTTCTCTAGAAACATTTCTTTATTCATAGAGATGACAGAGTTTTCTTCTTTCTGAGTTTGTGCGCACGAACTTGATACTAGTGCACAACATACGAGGAGACTTGCTAAAATCTTTTTCATTTTTATTATTTGTAATCAATCAATAGCTGCAGCAAGGCTATAGTCGATATCATACCGCTTTGCCTCCACAGCTCTTGGCCGTTTTTGAATATTATGAGAGTTGGAACAGACTGGATGTGGTAACGTTCGGCTAGCTCCTTCTCTTGGTCTACGTCGATTTGGACTACTTTGGCATTTTCGCCTATGCGTTCGGCCACATCTAGGATTCTCGGTTTCATCATTTGACAAGGTTTGCACCATTCTGCATAAAAATCGACCAACACCGGTTTGGGTGATTGAATCAGTTCTTTGAATCTATCCATATCTATTGTATTTAGTTTATACTTCATAAACATGGATAGGAGCAGATTGTTTGTTGGGGTATTAAAAAAGTCCGAAACAGTTTTAGTTGTTTCGGACTTCCCTTATCTTTTTTACAAATTACTTCTTTGTAGATGGGTTGTAGCGTGCGTTCAAACCTTCAACGATTTCGTTGGTAATGTTGTATGCAGGGTTACCGTACAACAAATTGTCGAATGCTGTGTTGCTGATGATCAAATCATAACCCTTAGTTTGGTTGTATACCTTCAAGAAAGAGTTGATAGAGTCACGCAATTCCAAGCTGTTCTTTTGGTTTTCTGCTGCCAAGTCGTTAGCCAACTTTTGTTGCAATTCTTGCAATTCTTGTTGTTGCTTCATCAAACGAGCTTGTTCTTGTTCTGCACGTTCGCGAGAAACGAAACCGTTATTGTTGATCTTGCGTTCGAATTCTCTAGCTTCTGCTTCCAACTTCTTGCCCTTTTCGTTCAAAGTAGTACGGATGTTTTCTTCTTTCTTCAACATTTGTTCGCTCAAATCGTTCCAGAAGTTGTACTTAGTCAACAATGAGTCGATTTCAACGTAAGCAATCTTCATATTAGAAGAACCGGTAGCGTTTGCAGCTGGAGCCGATGCTGGGGCAGCGTTGTTATTTCCTGCACATTGAGTGAATACCAAAACAATAGCCAATGCCATCAATCCATTCAGGATGAAATTTGTTTTTTTCATAATGATTTTTGTATGTTATTTTATTTAGTTATTCTCAGTTTGGTCTCTTTTTTCTACTTCGGCGATGGCGTGTTTGTTTACCTTTCGTGCTTCACGATCTTGCGATTGTACACAACCAATACCTCTTTTTTGCATTTCTTTATTACCACTAACATGCATGCTGGGAAATTTTCCTTTGATGATAATTCCAATGCATAGGAAAAAGACGCAAATAGCAATAATTGCTGCAGTTAAGTAGATAGTTTCGAGCATTTTTTTTAAATTTGTGTGCAAAAATAGTGTAAGGCGGGTTAACTGCCAAATTTTTTATGAATTAATAAAGGGAACAATGGAAAAAATAGAACTGAAACCGGCATCGGTATTTCATTATTTTGCAGAAATATGTAAGGTGCCACGTCCTTCTAAGAAAGAAGAGAAGATTATCGCTTATTTGATGAATTTTGCCGATGAACAAGGTTTGGAGGCCAAGAAAGATGAAGCTGGCAATATTTTGATTAAGAAACCTGCTACTCCGGGGAAGGAAAACTTGAAGACTGTTATTCTTCAATCGCACATCGATATGGTTTGCGAAAAGAATAGCGATTCTAACCATGACTTTTTGAATGATCCGATTGAAACATATATTGATGGCGAATGGCTGAAAGCTAAGGGTACTACTTTGGGTGCTGACAATGGTATCGGTATGGCTACTCAGTTGGCTGTATTGGCAGCAAATGACATTGAACATGGTCCGATTGAATGTCTTTTTACTGTAGATGAAGAAACGGGATTGACCGGTGCTTTTGCTTTGAAGGAAGGTTTCATGGATGGCGATATTTTGATTAATCTGGATTCGGAAGATGAAGGTGAGTTATTTATCGGTTGCGCTGGTGGTGCCAATACAACTGCAGAATTTGTTTATGAAGAAATTGATGCTCCACAGGATTATTTCTTCTTTAACGTAGCGATTAAGGGGTTGACTGGTGGTCACTCGGGTGATGATATCAATAAGAACCGTGCCAATGCCAATAAGTTACTGAACCGTTTCTTGAGTCAGTTAGCTGCTAAATACGATTTGTATCTTTGTGAAATCGATGGTGGTAATTTGCATAATGCCATTCCTCGTGAAGCACGTGCTCTTTGTGCTGTACCGATGAAGCACAAGGAAGATGTGCGTATCGATATGAACATATATACCGCTGAAATTGAAAATGAATTCAGTGTAACAGAACCAAACTTGCGTACTGAATTAGGCTCGGAATCTCCTTGTGCCAAGGCAATTGATAGAGACACAGTTGCTCGTTTGTTGAAGTCGGTATATGCAGTTCATCATGGTGTTTATGCATGGAGTCAAGATATGCCAGGTTTGGTGGAAACTTCGTCTAATTTGGCTTCCATTAAGATGGTAGATGGTAGGATTAAGATTGTAACCAGCCAACGTAGTTCTATCCTTTCTTCTCGTCAGGATATGTCGGAAGTTGTTCGTTCTGCTTTCCAATTAGGTGGTGCCGAAGTAAAAACTAGCGATGGTTATCCAGGTTGGAAACCGAATCCTTCTTCACCGATTTTGAAAGTGGCTATCGAAAGCTATAAGAAGTTGTTTGGTGTTGAGCCAAAGGTGAAGGCCATCCATGCAGGTTTGGAATGTGGCTTATTCCTTGAAAAGTATCCGCACTTGGATATGTTCTCAACTGGTCCTACATTGAGAGGAGTTCACTCGCCAGACGAACGTATGCACATTCCTGCAGTGGACAAGTTCTGGAAACATCTGTTGGATGTATTGGTAAATGTACCGCAAAAGTAAAAGCATACTTTTGATGATATTATTCCTGTGCTGTATGTATCCTGCATCGGCACAGGAATCTTTTCGTGTTCTTTTTTGGAATACGGAGAATTTGTTTGATTGCAAGGATGATTCATTAAAGAATGATAATGAATTTTTACCCGATGCTACAAGGCATTGGACCTATTTCCGTTATCGGGATAAGATTAGGAATCTGGCAAAGGGTATCATTGCATCAGGAACAGAAAACGTACCCGATTTGGTAGGACTATGCGAAGTGGAGAATGATAGTTGCCTGATTGATTTGGTAAAGTATTCTCCATTGCGGGAAGCTGGTTATCGATATGTCATGACTGATTCACCCGACCAACGAGGCATTGATGTTGCCTTGCTTTATCAACGGGGAAGTTTCAAGTACCTTCAGCATCAATCAATTCGGATTCCGCATCAACAGCTAAAGAAAGCACCAACCCGGGATATTCTTCATGTCGTAGGTCAAGTAGTTTCAGGGGATAGCCTCGATGTTATTGTCGTTCATTTTCCAAGTCGCAGTGGAGGAAAATCCAAAAGCGAATCCTATCGTTTGTTGGTTGCAGAGAGGTTGAAGCAAACTATTGACTCGGTGATGCAAGTCCGACAACATCCATCTATTGTTGTGATGGGAGATTTCAATGATTATCCTACGGACAAATCCTTGAAAAAGGTTCTTTGTGCAGATGGAAATGTGCAAAACCTTATGAAAGGAAAAAAAGAGGGTACTTACCGTTATCGGGGAGAGTGGGGGATTATTGACCAATTCTTGGTATCAAGAACTTTGTTGGATAAGAATAGTCGTATCTGTACGTCCCTAGAGAAAGCACAGATACTTCGACATCCTTTCTTGTTGATGGAAGATGATAAATATGGTGGCGACAAGCCTTTCCGTACTTATAATGGCATGAAATATCTAGGTGGATATAGCGACCACTTGCCGATATCACTCGACTTGGAGATATCTATTCGTGATGATAAGGATTATTATTCAGAATAGTCATAGCTCGATAAAGTTGCTCTACAAAAATCAATCGAATCATCTGATGCGAGAAAGTCATTTTTGAAAGTGAAATTTTTTCTTGAGCTGCTTCGTATACTTTGGGGGCAAATCCGTAGGGACCACCGATGATAAAAACCAATCGCTTGTTGACAGTATGCATCTTTCGTTCCACCCAATCGGCAAACTCAATTGATCGGAATTCTTTGCCATGTTCATCCAATAATACCACGACATCGCCCGGTTGCAAAGCCTTTAATATCAATTCTCCTTCCTTTTCTTTTTGTTGCTCCATACTTAGACTTTTGGTATTCTTCAGTTCAGGAATAACCTCCATGTCAAAGGAGATGAAATGCTTGGTGCGTGCCACATAATCGTCAATGGCAGTGATATAATGTTTTTCTACGGTGCGTCCGACCACTAATAATGTAAATTTCATGCGTTTCTTTGTTTATTTCTCTTTGCAAAAATACAGAAAAAACATACCTTTGCCTATGGAATCATAAAAAAAGAACATACAATGGATGAAAAGATCGTAAAAGATTTGATTGACAGGCTGATTGATTTGTCTTTCGCTGAAGATATAGGTGATGGAGACCATACCACCTTGTCAAGTATTCCGGCTGATGCTATGGGTAAATCAAAGTTGCTCATTAAGGAAGAAGGTATTTTGGCAGGTATTGAAATAGCCAAGATGGTATTCCACCGTTTTGACCCAACCATGAAGGTCGAAGTTTTCATCGAAGATGGTACATGGGTTAAGCCGGGTGATGTAGCTATGATTGTGGAAGGTAAAATTCAATCGTTGCTTCAAACTGAACGTTTGATGTTGAACATCATGCAACGTATGAGCGGTATTGCTACAATGACTAACCGTTATGTGAAGAAGTTGGAAGGTACCAAGACTCGTGTATTGGATACACGTAAGACTACTCCAGGTATGCGTATTCTTGAAAAGATGGCTGTAAAGATTGGTGGTGGATGTAATCACCGTATCGGTTTGTTCGATATGATTCTTTTGAAGGACAATCATGTGGACTTCTCGGGTGGTATTCACAATGCTGTAACTCGTGCTAAGGAATATTGCAAGGCAAAGGGCAAGAATTTGAAGATTGAACTCGAAGTTCGTAATTTCGATGAATTGCAACAAGCTTTGGATGAAGGTGTAGACCGCATCATGTTCGACAATTTTACTCCGGAAGATACTCGCAAGGCAGTGGAAATCGTTGCAGGTCGTTGTGAAACAGAATCATCAGGTGGTATTACTTATGAAACCATGTTGCCATATGCACAGGCTGGGGTAGATTTCATTTCATTCGGTGCGTTGACTCACTCTGTAAAGGGTATGGACATGAGTTTCAAGGCTTGCTAAATAAGTCGTTTATATAAAAAAACATAAAGTTGGTCGTTTCCTCTTGTCAGTATGGCGGCCAACTTTTATTTTTGTCAATAAATATAATTTTAAGGTAAAGATGAAAAAGTTTATTTGTATGATTGCATTGTTCTGTGCTTTCGCAGCTCAGGCAGATGCACAAAGTTTGAAGGATATTTTGACTGGTGTAGCTAAACAAGTTGTTGGCGATAAAGCAACTACTGCTACATCAATTATCGGTACATGGAATTATGTAGGTCCGGATTGTCAGTTGAAAGGAGATGGTGTTCTCCAGAATATCGGTGGCGACGTAGCTGGTGCTGAAGTGGAAAAGAAGATGGAGGCCATTTATGCTAAAGCAGGTTTGAATACGATTCAGTACACTTTCAATGAAGATAAAACTTGTTCGTACACTGTTAAAGGAAAGAAAGTGGAAGGAACCTATGAGTTTGATGCCGAGGCTAAGACTGTTACTATCAAGTCGGGTAAATTGGGAGTGAAGGTTACTGCCAACATCGTTACTTTGGGTAGCAACATGAGTTTTGTATTCGATGCTGATAAAGTTCTTACAGTAGTTAAGACGATTACAGGAGTTGCTTCAAAGCTGAATTCTTCGGCTGCAACGATTAATACACTTGCCTCACAGTTTGATGGACTGATGATTGGGTTTGAATTGAAGAAACAATAATTCCATAAAATGAAAAAGAAAGGAGCGATCAGTTAATCGCTCCTTTTTTATGTCTTATTCTTTTTCTTTCAAAGCTGCAAAAATCAAACCTTCCAATTCTTCCGCCAATTCCGGATTGTCTTGGATAACCTGCTTGCATGCATCACGTCCTTGAGCCAACTTGGTGTCGTTGTAGCTATACCAAGAACCGCTTTTCTTGATGATGCCCAAGTCTGCACCTAAGTCTACGATTTCTCCTGAACGAGAAATTCCTTCGCCAAACATGATGTCAAATTCAGCACGGCGGAACGGAGGAGCCACCTTGTTCTTTACAACTTTCACCTTAGTCTGCTTTCCTAAAATGTTTTCGCCATCCTTGATAGGAGTACCCGGACGGATATCGATACGAACTGAAGCATAGAACTTCAATGCATTACCACCAGTTGTTGTTTCCGGATTACCGAACATAACACCAATCTTTTCACGTAACTGGTTGATGAAGATACAAGTTGTGTTGGTCTTGCTAATGGCTGAAGTCAACTTTCTCAATGCTTGAGACATCAAACGAGCTTGCAAGCCCACCTTGTTGTCGCCCATATCGCCTTCGATTTCTGCTTTCGGAGTCAAGGCAGCTACAGAGTCAATTACGATGATGTCGATAGCTGATGAACGGATCAATTGTTCAGCAATTTCCAATGCCTGTTCACCATTGTCCGGTTGTGAAATCCAAACATTGTCCACATCTACGCCCAACTTGGCAGCATAGAAACGGTCAAAAGCATGTTCTGCATCAATGAAAGCAGCAATACCGCCAGCTTTCTGAGCTTCGGCAATCGCGTGGATAGCCAAAGTAGTCTTTCCGGAAGATTCCGGTCCATATATTTCGATGATTCTACCTTTCGGATAACCGCCTACACCAAGCGCATAGTTCAAGGCTACTGAGCCAGTAGGGATAACTTCCACATCCTGAATTTTCTCGTCGCCCAACTTCATGATAGAGCCTTTACCGAAGCTCTTCTCAATCTTATCCATAGCCGCTTGCAAGGCTTTCAGCTTCTCGCTATTGCTTGCACCTGCAGCAAATTCCAGTTCATTGTCTTTCTTAGCCATTTTATGATTTTGTTATTTTATGATTTTCCAAAAGACAAAGATAAAAATTATTTTTCTTCCATACAGAAAGACGGCGGTCTTTTTTAAAAAGATGGCGGTCTTTTTGGGAAAGATGGTGGTCTTTATCTTTTTCTTCTTGTTAGATAATAGTTTTTTACTATTTTTGTAAAATGATTAAATCTATCTTATTATGAAGACATCTTTAATATCCGTTTTTTGTATGCTTTTTTCGTTGAGCGTATCGGCTCAATGGAAACCTGCTGGTGACTTGATCAAAACAAAGTGGGCAGAACAAGTGAATCCTGAAAATGTGTTGCCGGAATATCCTCGTCCTATCATGGAACGTGGTGAGTGGAAGAACCTGAACGGCTTGTGGAACTATGCCATCGTGGAAAAGGGAGCACGTACTCCTCAGACTTTCGATGGTGAAATTCTTGTGCCATTTGCTGTGGAATCTTCTTTGTCTGGTGTGCAGAAACGTATCGACGACACTAAGGAATTGGTTTACCAACGCACATTCGAGGTACCTTCAACATGGAAGGGCAAGCAAGTGTTGCTTCACTTCGGTGCTGTGGATTGGAAGGCTGATGTTTGGGTGAACGATATCAAGGTAGGTAGCCATACTGGTGGTTATGCACCTTTCTCATTCGATATCACACCGGCATTGGTAGCTAAGAACAACAAGTTGGTAGTTCGTGTATGGGACCCAACTGACAAGAGTTATCAGCCAAGAGGTAAGCAAGTGAGCAATCCTAGCGGTATTTGGTATACTCCAGTATCAGGTATTTGGCAAACAGTATGGTTGGAACCGGTAAGCGAAAAGCACATTGCCAACCTCCGTATTCTCCCGGATGTAGACCGCAATATCTTGAAGGTTGATGCATGTGTAGCCGAAGGTGCTGCTACCGATATGGTAGAAGTGAACGTATACGATGGCAATCAACTCGTGGCATCGGGTAAGAGTATCAACGGACAGGCTGTGGATGTAGCTATGCCTGAAAATGTGAAACTTTGGAGTCCTAATAGTCCATTCCTCTATACTTTGAAAGTGAACTTGATCAACAAGGGCAAGGTAGTGGATAAAGTAGACAGCTATGCAGCTATGCGTAAGTATTCTACTAAGCGTGATGCCGATGGTATCGTTCGTTTGGAATTGAACAACCAACCTCTTTTCCAATTCGGTCCGCTTGACCAAGGCTGGTGGCCTGATGGTCTTTATACTGCTCCATCTGATGAGGCTCTCCGTTACGATGTTCAGAAGACTAAGGATTTCGGTTTCAATATGATTCGTAAGCACATCAAGGTAGAACCGGCTCGTTGGTACATGCATTGCGACCAGTTGGGTATCATCGTATGGCAAGACATGCCTAGTGGTGACAAGAACCCAGAATGGCAGATGTACCAATACTTTAATGGCCGTGAACGTGAACGCTCAGCTGTATCAGAAGCTAACTACCGCAAGGAATGGAAGGAAATCATGGATTACTTGTATTCTTATCCTTGTATCGGTACTTGGGTACCGTTCAACGAAGCATGGGGTCAGTTCAAGACTCAGGAAATTGCTGAATGGACTAAGCAATACGATCCATCTCGTCTCGTGAATCCGGCGAGTGGTGGTAACCACTACCAATGTGGCGATATGCTTGACTTGCACAAGTATCCAGCTCCTGAAATGTACTTGTACGATGCTCAGCGTCCAACCGTTTTGGGTGAATACGGTGGTATCGGTTTGGTATTGAAAGATCACTTGTGGGAACCTAACCGCAATTGGGGTTATGTACAGTTCAACTCATCAAAAGAAGCTACAGATGAATATGTGAAGTATGCCGAAATGCTTTACAATATGATCAAGAAGGGCTTCTCGGGTGCAGTTTATACACAGACTACCGACGTGGAAATCGAAGTGAACGGTTTGATGACTTACGACCGTAAGGTGATTAAGTTGGACGAAGCACGTATTCGTGAAATCAACCAACGCATCTGTAACTCGTTGAAGAAATAATTTAAAATTCAAATAATTAAAACTACATGAAGAAAACAACCCGTATGATCTTGTTTGCTTTGGCGGTACTCTTGGCAGCACCGTCTTGGGCGTATGACAAGAACAAATTGTATCAGATTGTTTCCGTGAAGTTCCCTGATAAGGCATGGACTTATGCGGATGGAGTGAGTCAAGTTTCGCTGAGTGCGATTGATGTAAAGGACAAGAACCAGCTTTGGCAGGTAGGCGACCTTTCGGGCAGTAAGCGATTCTCTAATCCTTATAATAACCAAGCTGTCCGTGCCAACGACGATGCTACTGCCA
>JAFYPV010000119.1 GCA_017559935.1 Bacteroides sp.
GCGTGAACTTTGCGATAAGTACGATACAGTGCTTATCTGTGACGAGATCCAGTGCGGTTATGGCCGTTCGGGTAAGTTCTTCGCTCATCAACATACCGGTATTCGTCCGGACATCATTACCGTGGCAAAGGGTATCGGCAATGGTTTCCCAATGGGTGGCGTGTTGATCAGCCCGAAGTTCGTTCCGGTTTATGGTCAGTTGGGTACTACTTTCGGTGGCAGTCATTTGGCTTGTGCAGCCGGTATCGCTGTGCTTGATGTCATGAAGCAAGAAAACCTGGTGGAAAATGCAGCTAAGGTAGGTGCTTACTTGATGGAAGAATTGAAAAAGTTCCCTAAGATTAAGGAAGTACGCGGACAAGGCTTGATGATTGGTATGGAATTCGATGAACCAATTAAAGATATTCGTCGCAAGTTGTTGTTCGAGCAGAAGGTGTTTACAGGTGTAAGTGGAACAAATGTTATCCGTTTGTTGCCTCCTTTGTGCTTGACAATGGCTGAGGCTGATGAATTTTTGAAACGATTTAAAGTTTGTTGCGAGTAACATAAATGAGGGGCGATTTTCATCGCCCCTCGTTCGTTTCTTGCTTATCGTTTCAAAAGTATTTTTTCTCCCCACACAGGTAAATAAACGCCTGGTCGTTGAAGTTTTTCGCATTCGTTGATGCCGTATTCATACGACCATCTCCATTTGGTAATGGCATGTCCTAATTCCAGGATGTGCGACATCAGTACTTCGGTCGGATTTATTTTCTTCACCGCTTCGCTCATATTAAGACCCACGGCCAAATGAGGTACAAATACATCAACTTTGCCCGTAGGGTTCAGTTGGGTATAGTTGTGGGCATCTCCTGTGAAGAACATGACATATTCCTTTCCTTTCTTGGCATAACAATTCACTTCGTAAGTGTTGACAAAGTTCTTTAGGCTTGCATTATGGTCAACTGTAGTAACCTTTATGTTGATGTTTCCAATGTCAAACGAGTCACCTGTTGTTACTCGATAGCCGTTGTCCAAGAAGTTTGAATATACGGCCTTTCCTTGCTTTTCCAATTTTGCTACCAAAGGCTTGTAGTGATGATCGCTATGGTTGTGTGTAATGAGCAGGAAGTCTATCAAATCAGCCAGTTTTTCGGCGTATTTATGGTAAAGGTCAATACCGAAACATTGCGTTTGAGTTTTCACTACATAGCCCATGTTGTAGAGTTGCCATACGGCTACTTGTCCCTTCTTTACTTTGGTTGCGGGAATTTCGATAAGTAACTTCTCGAGTGCCATGTTGTAGAACTTCATCAAACCCGATTGACCGATAGTTTCTGCTTGGGTGCTCCCTATAGGTGCAGCCAGGTACTCTTTGAATTGCTCATGGGTAAAATTGTCTGCATAGGTTTGCATTTCGTTCATGGCAGCTCTTCGTTCTTTCGTTAGGTTTCGACAAGAAGTTTGGTTCCAGAAGATGTCCGTCATTTCTTCGATGCTTTGTGCCGATGAGGCGATAGGAGCAAATGCTAACCATACCGCCAAAGCTGTTTTCAATACTTTTTTCATATCTTAGATGTTTGGTGATGGTACAAAAATAAAGAAACTTTTTTATTATCTTTGGCAAACTTAACATAGAAAAGGAATATTCATGAAAATAGCAATTATTGGTGCAGGAAATATGGGCGGTGCCATAGCACGTGGTTTGGCAAAGGGAAATAAAATAGAATCTTCACATATCTTTGTTTCGAATAGAGGAAATGCGAAGTTGGAAGCTTTGAAATCCGAATTCCCGAAGTTAAACGTAACTACTGACAATGCAGAAGCAGCAGCGAAGGCCGATGTGGTGTTGTTGGCGGTAAAGCCTTGGCTGGTGGAAGGAGTGCTGAAAGAACTGAAGCTTGATGCCAGTAGACAAATACTTGCCTCGGTTGCAGCAGGAATTCCTTTTGCGCAATATGTTGAATGGGTAGGAGCGGAGATGCCTATCTTTCGGGTAATTCCCAATACTGCCATCTCGCAACTGGAAAGTATGACCTTGATTGCATCTTATGGAGCGACTAAAGAGCAGGAGGAATGGATGTTGGAAGTGTTCAATGAAATGGGGTTGGCTATGTTGGTTCCTGAGAGTCAGATGGCAGCTACTACAGCCTTGACTTCTTGCGGCATAGCTTATGTATTGAAGTACATTCAGGCAGCGATGCAAGCCGGTATTGAGTTAGGTGTATATCCAAAAGATGCTCAACGCATGGTGGCGCAATCGGTTAAAGGGGCTGCGGCTCTTATCTTGAATAACGATACGCATCCATCTGTAGAGATAGACAAAGTAACAACCCCCGGAGGTATAACCATCCGAGGGATCAATGAGCTGGATCATGCTGGCTTTTCATCGGCTATCATCAAGGCGATGAAAATTAGTTGCGTGAAATAATGGATACTTATTTGGCTGTATAGGTCTTTTCGCTGATGACTTTACCAGCTGTATCCAATACCTTAAATTTCAGTTGCTTATCGGTAGCTTCGACAGATACGGCACTATTGTTGGAATTCACAAGAATCGGGAAGTGAATCAAACTTCCTGCTTCTTCGTATTTATTAGTATGTAAATGCGCCGAAAGCATCAAATCGATACCTAATTCATTGAGTGCGGGGACAAACTTGTTTAAGACTTCTTTTTGTCCATGCCAAATGGTTTTAGCTTGGGATGGCGGCATGTGAGCAATCGCTATTTTGAATTTAGCGTTCTGAAAGTCTGGATTGTTCTTCAATGTCTTGAGCCATTCCATTTGTTCGGTGCGGTAATTGTCGTAATCGGTAATGCCGCTATACTCGATGTCAGAGTCGGGTTTGTCTTCGCCTGTATCTAGCATGATAAAGCATATCGGACCTTGTCTGAATGTGAAATATAGATACGGCTCTTTAGGTGAAAAGTACTTTTGAAAGGCGGTAGCAAATTCTCCGCGAGTTTCATGGTTACCTCTGGCATAGTACATAGGTTTTTCTTTCGCGAATAGTTCAATGCTTTCATTCATGAAACCTTCAAAGAGGGTTTCTTTATCGTTTAACTGCGATACCATGTCGCCATTGAAGATGATTAAATCTTTGTTCTTATAATCAGATAAGGTAAGAAGATTGGTAATTACATCCTTTCGACCGTGAATATCATTCACCATAATAAATGATGTTTTCTCCTTTTGATTATCGCAGGTGGTAAAAGTCAAAGGCTCTTTTTTATATACAACGGTTGCGGCTGTTTTTCCATAAGTTACATAATGTCCTTCGTGTGACAAAACCTCTTTCGCATATACCCGATATCGGTAAGTAGTTCCGGCTTTCAGCCCTTTAATCTTTACAGCATGAAGTTGTGATGTGTTTTTTACACCGTTGGTGGTATCAAAATATTTAGGACGTTCTTCGCTATAAAAGTGAGTTCCATCGTTGGGAGCCAATTCTACCCAACCTACCGAAGGTTTGTCTGCTTCCCATACAAAGGTCGCTTCTGTTTCCTTGACGTTTTGTAGGTAAGGACCATACAAAATGTTGATTTGTGCTTGTATGATGTGTGGTATTAAAGATAATAATAGAAGCAAAAAAGATGTTTTGTAAGTTTTCATGGCATTTAGCTTTAAATATGAGACTTTTATTTGGGGTAAATATACAAATTCTAGTTTGAATATAAAATCTTCCCATATTCTTTTGTTATCTTTGCGCGATAAAAGAATGGATTTATTATGAACGAACAAATCAAACAAATAGCGGAACGTTTGCGTGGATTGCGCGACGTGCTCGATCTCACTCCGGAAGAAGTGGCGGAAAATTGTCAGATGACATTAGAAGCTTATCTGGAGATGGAAAGTGGTAATAAGGACATTTCTGTAAGTGCTTTGCAACAGATAGCCCGTAAGTACGAAGTGTCTTTGGATGTGCTCATGTTTGGTGAAGAACCTAAAATGAGCTCTTATTTTTTAACTCGAAAAGGAGCTGGTGTGTCGGTGGAACGCACGAAGGCTTACAAATATGAATCGTTGGCTTCAGGGTTCCGTCGCCGCATGGCCGATCCGTTTATCGTAACCGTTGAACCGAAACCGGAAGGTACTCCGATGCACTTGAATTCACACGAGGGACAGGAATTCAATATGGTTATGGAAGGCCGTTTGCTTTTGAATATTGATGGTAAGGATATCATCTTGAATGAAGGTGATAGCTTGTATTTTGACTCAACTAAGCCACACGGTATGCAGGCACTCGACGGTAAGACTGTGAAGTTCCTGGCAATTATTATGTAAAAGAGAGAAAAGGTATTATGTTAGAAAGATTCGTAAAACAAACTAAATTTACCTCTCAAGAGGATTTTATAAAGAACCTGAAAATAGAGGTTCCTGAAAATTTTAACTTCGGCTACGATGTAGTAGATGCTTGGGCTGTTGAACATCCGGATAAGAAAGCAATCCTTTGGACCAATGACCAAGGACTGGAACATCAGTATACCTTTGCGGAGTTGAAAGAAAAAACGGATGCTACTGCTTCTTATTTCCAAAGTTTGGGAATCGGACACGGCGATATGGTCATGCTTATCCTAAAGCGCCGTATTGAATTCTGGTTCAGTATCATTGCTTTGCATAAGCTGGGTGCTGTAGCAATTCCGGCTACCCATTTGCTTACCAAGAAAGACATTGTCTATCGTTGCGATGCAGCTGATATCAAGATGATAGTCTGTGCGGGTGAGGAAGTGATTACCAAACACATTATCGAAGCGATGCCGGAATGCAAGAGCTTGGAACACGTTGTAAGTATCGGACCGGATCTTCCGGAAGGATTCAAGGATTTCCAGGAAGGTATTGCTAATGCTGCTCCTTTTGTGAAGCCTGCACAACCGAATACCAATGATGACATCATGTTGATGTATTTCACCAGTGGTACTACTGGTCAGCCGAAGATGGTGGCTCACGATTTTACATATCCGTTGGGACACATTTCAACCGGTTCGTTCTGGCACAACTTGCATGAAAACAGTTTGCATCTGACTATCGCTGATACCGGATGGGGAAAGGCTGCTTGGGGAAAGCTCTACGGACAGATGATTGCCGGTGCCAATACCTTTGTATATGACCACGAAAAGTTTACTCCGGCAGATATCCTTCAAAAGATTCAGGACTGCAAGATTACTTCACTTTGTGCGCCTCCTACTATTTTCCGTTTCTTGATTAAGGAAGACATTAGCAAGTACGACCTTTCTTCATTGGAATATTGTACGACTGCAGGTGAAGCTTTGAACTACTCTGTTTATGAAACTTTCTTGAAGGTGACAGGTATCCGTTTGATGGAAGGATTCGGACAGACTGAAACAACCATGACTTTAGGAACTTTCCCATGGATGGAGCCGAAACCGGGTAGTATGGGTGTACCTAATCCACAATACGAAATAGACCTTCTTACTCCGGACGGACGTTCGGCAGAAGATGGTGAACAAGGACAGATTGTTGTTCGTACACACAATGGAAAGCCGCTTGGTTTGTTTAAGGAATACTATCGCGATGCAGAACGTACCGAAGATGCTTGGCACGATAATGTTTATTATACCGGCGATGTGGCTTGGCGTGATGAAGACGGTTATTTCTGGTTTGTAGGTCGTGCCGATGACGTTATCAAGAGCTCGGGTTATCGTATCGGTCCTTTCGAAGTGGAAAGTGCTTTGATGACGCATCCTGCCGTTGTGGAATGTGCCATTACTGGTGTGCCAGATGAAATTCGTGGACAAGTAGTAAAGGCTACTATCATTCTGTCGAAGGACTACAAGGGTAAGGAAAGTCCGGAACTGATCAAGGAATTGCAAGATCATGTGAAGAAGGTGACTGCTCCTTACAAATATCCACGTGTCATTGAATTTGTGGACGAATTGCCGAAGACAATCAGTGGTAAGATTCGTCGTGTAGAAATTCGTGCGAAAGATAAATAAATAGTTTATGAAAAGAACCTTGTTCTCTTTGTTGCTTGTTTGCTTCTGTTTGGTCATGAAAGGTCAGGCATTGGTACCTATCACTTGGACGGCTTTCGGGCTAACGTTTGATGCACCCAGAGGTATTTTGGTGGAAGAAGATACGGAAGACACCTTCCTGTTGAATAATAGCCGGTTTTATATCTCCCTTCATTCGTTGGATTCCGAAGACATGGTAGTGGAGGATATGACCGAACTATTGAAAGGTCTGGCTGATGATGATAAGCTACAAGAACAATCGGAGGTAATGTCCTTGGATTTGAAGCAGTTTCATTGCGTATATCTGAAAGGGATTGCCGAAGAGGATCCTTGTTATTATGCTTGTTACATGACGAAAGATGCCGGAAGCGTTTATTATGTTTCCATAATCTACAATCGAACCGAAGATAAGGTCGTTGAACGGATACTGAAAAGCTTCAAGATGGAAGAAGATATGGTTGAATAATGAAGAAATCGGGTGCTTAATTAGCATCCGATTTTTTATTGTTATTATATATAATAAGGTGTAAAGATGAACGAAAAAATCTTTAATGGGGCAATATATTTAAAAGATGTTAATTATCTAATAAAAATCGAGAACGGAATCATTAAAGAAAAGGAAGATATTTAACATTTTATCCCTTTAAATATCTAGAAATTTAAACACATTGGAAGCAAAACTGTTAAATTTGTAACTAAAATACTTTTCGTTAACTATATACTTTCTTTAAGAAGACTTTTGGTATTTTCTGAAATAGTCGTACCTTTGCTGCGTTAAACTTATTTAAATATGAAAAACAATAAGTTCTACAGGGACTTAGACCGAATGTTCTGAACAAACTTTATTGATTTTCTATAAACACTTAAAAATCACAGCTATGTTAAAACGACTTAAAACAGTCAGTATGATGCTGTTCTTGATGGGAACTTCTACAGGAGCAGCTTTCGCCGTTTCCGCTCCGGGAATGGACGACGTGAAGATCGCACAACAGAGTGAAACAGCTACTGGTACTGTAGTGGATGCTATGGGTCCGGTTATCGGTGCTTCTGTTGTTGTTAAGGGTACTACCAATGGTGTTATTACCGACTTTGACGGTAACTTCTCATTGGCAGGTGTGAAGAAGGGCGCTATCCTTGAAATCTCTTTCGTAGGTTACTCTACTAAGGAAGTTACTTGGAATGGTTCTCCACTTAACATCACTTTGGAAGAAGATACTCAACAATTGGAAGAAGTAGTTGTAACTGCTTTGGGTATCAAGCGTGAAAAGAAGGCTTTGGGTTATGCTATGCAGGAAGTAAAGGGTGACGCTTTGGTCGCTGCTCGTGAAACTAACGTGGCTAACGCTTTGTCTGGTAAGGTATCAGGTGTTCAGATTATCCGTTCTAGTAACGGTCCTGCAGGTTCTTCTAAGATCCAGCTCCGTGGTAGTAACTCTGTAACAGGTTTGAACCAACCGTTGATCGTTGTCGATGGTGTTCCTATGGATAACTTTACAGGTGCTAGCAACAATGACTATTGGAATCCATCTGCCGACATGGGTAACGGTCTCTCGGATATCAACCCGGAAGATATCGAATCAATGTCTGTATTGAAGGGTGCATCTGCTGCTGCTCTTTACGGTTCACGTGCAGGTAACGGTGTTATCTTGATTACTACTAAGAAGGGTCGTGAAAATCCAGGTTTGGGTATCACTATTTCTTCTTCAGTTTCTATCGAAGACGTATTTATGACTCCTGATCGTCAGAATATCTTCGGTCAAGGTTCTAATGGTCTTTACGAAGCTAAGTCTGGTTCTAGCTGGGGTCCTAAGATTGCAGGACAGACAGTTCAAAACTGGAACAACGAAAGCGAAACTTTGACTTACTACGATAACGTGAAGAACTTCTTCAGCACAGGTGTTAACTTGACTGAAAACGTTTCATTCGCACAACAGTTCGGTAAAACTGCAGTCTATACTTCTTTCACTCGTTTGGATGACCACTCTAAGATTCCAGGTGCAGAATATAGCCGTACCAACATGATGCTCCGTGCTTCTTCTACATTCGGTAAGGATGACCGTTGGAGCATTGACGCTAAGGTTCAGTACATCTTGTCTGACGCTACTAACCGTCCTTTGTCTGGTGCTAATGACAATAACTACTTCCTCACTATGTTCTCTATGCCTGCGACTATGGATATCACTCGCTTCCAACAAGCAGTTAATCCAACTACAGGTAAGATGTTCTGGTGGCAGGATGGTTCTGGTTTGAACCCATATTGGGGTGCTGACTACAACACTAACCAGGACGTTCGTAACCGTTTCTTGTTGAACGGATCGTTGAAGTACAAGTTCACAGACTGGTTGAACGCTGAAATCAAGGCTGGTAGCGATATGTACTTCACTGAAACTGAATCTAAGTTGTATTCTGGTAGCCCGTTGTCAACTAACGGTCGTTACAGCTTCGGTGAACAGAAGTTCTACGAAAACAACTTCAGTTTCTTGATCACAGCTCAGAAGGACCGTTTCTTGGGTGACTTCGGTGGTACTGCTACATTGGGTGGTAACATGATGGAACGCAAGTCTACAGGTGTTTCTACTAGCTTAGGTTCAATGATTGTTCCTGACTGGTTCTGGTTGAGCAACGGTAACAAGTCTGACTTGAGCGTAGGTCAATCTTACAGCAACAAGAAGATCAACTCTTTGTATGGTACATTCGGTGTAAACTACGATGGTTGGGCATTCTTGGATATCACAGCTCGTAACGACTGGTCTTCTTCATTGAGCAAGGAAAACCAATCATTCTTCTATCCATCTGTAAGTGCATCATGGGTAATCAGCGATATGATCAACAACCGTGGTAAGGGTATGCCGGAATGGTTCACATACGCTAAGGCTCGTATCTCTTATGCAGAAGTAGGTAACGACATGGACCCATACCAATTGTACAATGCTTATACTATCGGTTCTGAAGGTAACACTGGTGGTGTAACTGCTAGCCCTTCTTCTTCTACATTGTATAGCGACAAGGTGAAGAGTGAGTTGATTAAGTCTTGGGAATTCGGTACTGAAGTACGTTTCTTCAACAACCGTTTGGGCTTGGACTTCACATGGTATAAGTCTAACGCTACTCGCCAGCTCTTGAACCTCCCGATGAACTCATTGTCTGGTTATGGTGCTGTGAAGATCAATGCTGGTGACATTCAGAACCAAGGTATTGAAATCATGTTGAACGCTACTCCGGTTCAAACTAAGGACTTCTCTTGGGACATGATGTTGAACTTCTCTAAGAACGAAAACAAGATTATCGAATTGGCAGACGGTGTTGAACAATACCAATTGGGTGGTTATGATAACTTGAAGATCGTTGCTCAAGCAGGTGGTAACTACGGTGAAATCTGGGGTACTAAGTTCCAACGCGTAACTGAAGGTCCTCACGCTGGTAAGTTGTTGTTGAGCTCTTCTGGTTTGCCACAGGGTACTTCAACTGCTGAAAAGATTGGTGACCAACAGGCAGACTACTTGTTAGGTTTCACTAATACATTCTCTTACAAGAACTTTACTTTGAGCTTCTTGATCGACGGCCGCTTCGGTGGTGACATCTTCTCTGGTACTAACCGTTTGTTGCAAGGCAATGGTGTAGCTGCTTGTACAGTTGTTGACGGTGATCGTAAGCCGTTCGTTGTTGATGGTGTAATTTCTGACGGTAATGGTGGTTATACTCAGAGCACAGTAGAAGTAACTCCGGAACAATACTGGAGCGCAATCGCTTCTTCAAGCGGTAACTTGGGTATCGGTGAAGCTAACTTGTATAGCGCAACTAACATCCGTTTGCGTAACTTGTCTTTGAACTATGCATTCCCGAAGGCAATGTTGAAGAACACTCCGTTCCAACAA
>JAFYPV010000120.1 GCA_017559935.1 Bacteroides sp.
CTAAATAATACACAACAAAACTAATCACTTATGAAAAGAGGAATCCGTAACAACAATCCGCTCAACATCCGCCACTCGAATGACAAGTGGCAGGGAGCAGCCACTACACAAACCGATCCTGCGTTTGTACAGTTTGAATCTATGGAGTATGGCTATCGCGCCGTATGGAAGCTGCTCGATACGTACCACCTGCGCTTCCGCCGCGAACACATGCCGTACAATGTGCGTACAATCATCGCCCGCTGGGCACCTCCTTCTGAAAACGACACCGAGGCTTATGTAAAGGCCGTGGTGCGCCTTTCGGGCTTGGGTGGTAATGAGAATATCCCTCGCCCCAACCGCTACCGCAACTTCGAGCGCCTAGAAAAGACCGCCCGCCTCATCGCCGCCATGACGTGTGTGGAATGTGGTATGCGTTGGAGTCAGGTAGATTGGGATGCCATCTGGCAAGGGTACGACCTGGCTTACCCCGGTCGTCGTCCTGCCGGGGTGGGCGAGAAGGCCACTCCTGCCCGCGAACCCTCCGTATGGGAAGAAGCCACCCCCGAAGACCTGGCACAAGCTGCCGACCCGCTGTTTTGGGATGAGTATCGGGACTGGTGATGATCAATTGTAGACAGGATGAACCTTGGTTCAGGAAAAGGATAATACCAATGCGTTGACAGTTATCATCGAAGGAACTTCCCGTTCTTCAGTATAGCCTAAATGCTATAAATTAAAAGATTATTTATTTACATAATAGACTATCAAAAAGGATCCCTGCTGTTCGTTAGAATAGCAGGGATTCTAATTTTATGAAGATTATTTCCGATTCTGAATAAAATATCTTACCTTTGAGGATTGTTATCTTAAAACTAATATTTATGAAAAAGAAACATCTTATCTTTCTGCTATTGTTCATAGGAGCAATGGTGGTAACGGGATGCTCGTCCGGGGGTGGGGAGGACATTCCAGAACCTACTCCTAAACCTGACCCGAAGCCCGAACAATCGGCACCGGAAATAACCCTCGGTTCCGAAATCGTAGCCAATGGACTGACTTTCTCCAGCGAGGGAGGGACTCAAACCGTGGCCTTCAGTACGAATGTTGACTGGACCATCGCCCAAACCGATGCCAGTGGATGGTGTACACCATCGGCCACTCAAGGCGCGAAGGGGAGTGCATCCGTCATTTTCACAGTCAAAGCCAATGAGCAGACGGAAGACCGAAAGACAACCGTTACCATAAAGGCAAGTACGGCCAGCAAGTCTTTCACGATTCTGCAAGAAAAAGTGTATGTGCTAACTGCTAAAGCCGATAAAGAAATGATAGGGTTTAGCGGAGGTACGCTGACTGTTGAGGTTGAAACCAATACCGATTTCGAAACGTCGGTGAGCGAAGAGTGGATTAGACTGAGTAAGTCGGACTCGAAAGCACTATCTAAAAAACAACTCATATTTGAGGTGGATGCTAATGCGGAACATAAACATCGGGAGGCAGAAATCACCATCGGCAATGCATCCAAAAACTTAAAACAGATCCTGGTCATTACTCAGCAAGCCGTTCCTGAAGACGATTCGGAAAAGCCAACCGGCAACGTAGGCGATATGACATGGGGATAAACCTTTGAAAATACACATCATTATGAAAAAAAGAAAATTATACATCTGTACGTTACTGGCCACTTTGTTCTTCGTGGCTTGTACACCTGAAGCGGACATCATCGAGAATCTTCCTCAACATCCGGGCGAAAATGTCATCTCGTCCATTCAAGTAACCGCCCACGATTTCGAGGGTGGAGAAAAGCTAAGCCGTACCTTGGTAGAAATCACTCACGACGGGGCATCGTTTACATGGGCGGAAAACGATACCATCGGTATCTTCCCTGCCAACAGCTATCAGACGGCTTTCCCGATGACTTCGGGCGCAGGTAGCAAAACGGCTGAATTTGATGGGGGCGACTGGGCTTTGAAAGCATCGTCGTTCTATGCGGCCTACTATCCGTTTGAATTCAATAACCGGAGCGGGAAGAGTGTGGCTGTCTCTTATGTGGGGCAACTGCAACAGGGAAACGACAATACTGACCATCTGGGGAAGTTTGACTATATGGCTGCAGCAGCCACTACTCCGGAAGAAGGAAGTGTATCCTTTGACTTCCAGCACTTGGGCGCATTGGTTCAGTGGCGTATAAAGGTGCCGGCGGCAGGAAACTATACCGCCTTGACTCTGGAAGCGAAGGAACATGTCTTTATCCGTAACGGGGTGGTGGATTTGACCAAGAGCACACCTGCCATAGAATCGTCCGACAAGGCTACCAGCGTAAGCATGGAGTTGGCAGAAATTAGTCCAAAATCGGCAGGGGAAGAAATTACCGTCTATATGATGATGGCTCCGGTGGATTTGACTAGAAAGACTTATATATTGTCTTTGAGCAACAATAAGGGCGAAACGGCCAGCGCAACACTCTCAGGGCAGAACTTCGAAGCAGGAAAAGCTTATGCGGTCACTGCAGAACTGGGTAAACTGGAAGAAGCTACACTGCAGATAGCCGATTATCGTGGCAAGGCAATCGATATGAACGGCGGGGAAATCAAGTTGGAATACCTCTCCAATCAGGAATGTACATACGTCATCTCAGAGGATGCACAAGAGTGGATTTCGGTTGTACAAGGACGCGCCATCACCGAACGCACCCTTACCTTGAACATCGATAAGAATACGGGAGAAAAGAACCGTCGGGGTACTGTTACCATCAAAAGCGTACAAAGCAATCTGGCGGTGGAATATGCCGTAGTACAAGGTGCGGAAGGTACCGTGGCCATCACAAAGGCAAACGGATATCTGCCGGTGGGTATCCTCTATACCGAAGAAACACCGACTTCTGAAAAGAACGGATTGGCTAATCTGGTAGATGACAAGCTGAACACTTATTTCGAAGTGACAGGAACAGGTTTTGAAATCATGTGGGAAGGTGCTTACTCGACTCCGGTATGTACTTTTGAATTTGGCTTGTGTTTAGGCAACTACCAAATACGTGACTTCTGGATGTATGTTTCTAATGATGGAAATACTTGGAATGGATTGAGTTGGGGAATGGGCTTCGGAACAGCAAGCGCTGATATGGTTGCTGTTGTTAACGAAAAAGCACGTTCGCGTTACATCAAGTTACAAGTGAGATCAAACCATGGTGGAACTACTACTAGATTGTCTGAATTCCGAATGAAAGAAGATACAGAAGCCGATAAGCCGCTCCTTACATTTGCTGATGTGGTAGCCCAAGGTACTTCTTTCACCAAGAATGAAACAACCCCGATGGGTAACCACTATGCCAACAAGCATGTCACTACTGATGCAGATAAAGCTTGGTTGGCAAAAGCAACCAATGAACCGGATTTGTTGCCTTCTGCACCAGGATATACACTCAGACCTTATACCGTGAACCTTTATCCGTATGGTCATCCGGTTCCTGCCGATGTGAATCAATTGGGAGTAGGTGACTGTTCAGCTTTGGCGGTATTTGCCGAAATGGCTTATCATTTCCCGGATTTCATTGAATCTATCATTACAGACCATAAGGATGGTACTTATACCGTGGCTATGTTCGACCCACAAGGCAAACCGGTAGATGTTACCGTCCAATCGACTTTCTTGGGCGATGATAACGGCATCGGAGCTACCCGAGGAAAGGATGGCAATCCGAACTGGGCAACTGTGATGGAAAAGGCTATCATGAAGTGGAACAAGATTTATCAGGTAAATCCGGATATCATGGGTATCGGTAGTGAACATGTAGCACCACTATTTACAGGCGAAGGTAACAGTTTCGCCATTTCGCCGAACTCGCTGCTTGCTGAACAATTGGGACAGGCTGCACGTCTTGCTTTGAATGAACACATGATTGTAATTGGTGGTTTCAATAAGGCTGACCTTAGTGTGAATGGTCCATTGACGGTAACTGCACATGCTTTTTCGTTCATGTTCAGTAATGATCCTGCTGCCATGTTTGCTATGCGTAATCCATGGGGTAACAGCCCGAACGGAAAGAAGGATGATGATGGTATCTTGAACATCGTGAACGATGGCGTTGTTCCTCCTACCATAGACATGCGTATCATCTATCCGGGTGCTGCATTAAAATATGCAGTTAAGGAACTGACACCTTATATCCCACCGAAATATTAAGGTATTGACTGATACTCTTTAAAAGAAAGTGCTATTCTTTGGGTAATTGTTGCTCAAGGAATAGCACTTTCCGTACTGAAACTTCCTGCAGATATGCAGTTGGCAATGGCATTTCTCCATCCATTTGTGACGAGGCTGGGGAGTAGTGTGAACTCCAGTGTTGAGAGTGATCCATTGGATATGCAAATAACTTCTTGTTGTATCAAGAAATTTGTGTAACTTTACCCCTTCAAAATAACTTGTTATGGACATCAAGGAACTACAGCATATCTATGCCGCACACCCTAACACACGGGCATTGGCGGCCAAGTTGGCGGATGCAAACGTCAAGACCCTCTACATGGCGGGGATGCATGCATCGTCCGCACCGCTTTTTTTCTCAGC
>JAFYPV010000121.1 GCA_017559935.1 Bacteroides sp.
CTTCATGATAGCAGTTACTACTGTACCATCGATGTCCAAGTTTACCAAGTAGATGTTCGGTGTGTATACCAACTTACGGAGACCGTCAACTGTTACTGTGAAGTGAGTTGCTACTGGAAGACCGTTTTCGTCCTTGTTTACGCCGTACAATACGCAAGGTACGCCGTTGTTCTTACGCAATTCACGAGTGCCCTTCTTACCGAGGTCAGTTCTTAAAGAACCTTTAATTTCGATTGATTTCATTTTTAGAAAATTTTTTGTGTTACTCTAAATTAAGTTTTAAATCTCTATTTTTGCTTAATTCGCCATCACACGATGTGGTATATCACACGATGAGCTTAAAAAAGCGGTGCAAAGGTACACTTTATTGTTGAACTGGCAAAGGAAACAGAAGGTAATTTTAAAGGAAATGTCTTAAAAATCGATGTCTATCTTGATTTCATTGTCACTGAGACTTTCAGTAGACTCTTCAGCTGGGATTTCATTTTCTTCAAGAATAGTTTCTGGTAATCCTTGTTCATCGGCAATGAATTGGATGGCTTGTTGCAAACCTGTCATGAACTTTTCAAAGTCTTCCTTATAAAGGAATATCTTATGCTTTTCAAAATTTACTTGTGAATTATCACCTTCACCCGAGATAATCTTTTTGCTTTCTGTAATAGCCAAGAACATCTCTTCCTTGCGGTTCTTTTTCACGTCCAAATAATAGATACGTTTTCCTGCCTTGATAGCTTTCGAGAAAACGATTTCCTTATCACCTTCAGCAGCACTTTTCTTCTTGAATTCTTCCATGTTCTTATTGGTTTCATAGTTTAAATATGCTCCAAAATTGGACATTTTTTTCTAAAGTGCAAAATTTCATATAAAAAATGTGTTTATATTAGGTAAAATTCGTGGGATTGTGTAATTTTGCAACTCATAAATAATTTATGTGAATTATGATAAATAGAGTTCTTATTCGTCTTAAAATTGTTCAGATAGTCTATGCTTACTATCAAAATGGAGGCAAGAATTTGGATACTGCAGAAAAGGAGTTGTTCTTCAGTCTTTCCAAAGCATACGACATGTATAACTATCTGTTGCTCTTGATGGTCGAAATCACCAAGCAAGCCGAAAGAAAACAGAGTGCAGCAAAAAGTAAATTGTTGCCTACGGCAGAGGAATTGTATCCCAACACAAAGTTTGTTGACAATCGTTTTATTGCCCAATTGGAGGTGAACAAACAATTGTTGGAGTTCTCGGAATCCCAAAAGAAAACATGGGAAAATGAAAGTGAATACGTGAAGAGTCTGTGTGAAAAAATCATGGACAGCGATATTTATAAAGAATATATGGCTAGCGAAACTTCTTCTTATGAGGAAGACCGTGAATTATGGCGTAAGATTTACAAACGAATGATCTTTAACAATGCTGAATTAGATCAGGTGTTGGAAGACCAAAGTTTGTATTGGAATGATGATAAGGAAATTGTTGATACATTCGTATTGAAAACAATCAAGCGTTTCGAAGAACAGAATGGTGAAAAGCAGGAATTGTTGCCGGAATTTAAGGATGATGAAGATCAGGATTTCGCACGTCGTTTGTTCCGTCGTACTATTTTAAATGCCGATTATTACCGTCATCTCATCAGTGAGAATACCCGTAATTGGGATTTGGATCGTGTAGCTTTCATGGATGTTATTATTATGCAAATAGCATTGGCAGAAATCTTAAGTTTCCCGAACATTCCGGTTAGTGTATCGTTGAATGAATATGTAGAAATAGCAAAGCTTTATAGTACCCCTAAGAGTGGCAGCTTTATTAATGGTACGTTAGATGGTATCGTAAATGCTTTGAAAGCAGACAATAAATTGACAAAGAATTAATAAACCTAATAAATTGAATTAAGAATTATGAATTTAGCATTTGTATACTTGCAGGCACAAGCTGGTGGTGACTACTCTTTCTTGATTATGATGGTGGCTATCTTTGCTATCATGTATTTCTTTATGATTCGTCCTCAGAACAAGAAGCAAAAGGAAATCCAAAATTTCCGTAATAACCTTCAGATGGGACAAGATGTCATTACTGCTGGTGGTATCTATGGTAAAGTAAAGTCTATCGAAGGTAATGTGGTGACATTGGAAATTGCATCAGGCGTGAAAATCCGCATCGATAAGAACTCTATCTATGCTGATGCTGCTGCTACTCAACAACAAGCAAAGTAAAAATAGAAAGCTATGTTCGATAAAGAGAACATGCGTATACGATATTTAAGAACTTTGGAGAAAATCAGAAGTTTCCTGCTCGCTAAGAAGAGTCGGGAATTTCTGATTTTTCTGTTCTTTGTATTCGTCTCATTTTGTTTCTGGTTGCTTCAAGTGTTGAATGATGACTACGAAACAGAATTTTCAATTCCTTTGCGAATGAAGAATGTGCCCGAGAATGTGGTGTTGACTTCCGATTTTCCAGAGGAATTAAAAATTGGAGTTAAAGATAGGGGAACAGTGTTGGTCAATTATTTGTTAGGACAGACTCTGTATCCGATTATTATTGATTTTGAAGACTATGCCGATAAGGGGAATCAAATTCGTATTCCATCGCAGGTGTTAAATAAACGCATAGTTAGTCAATTGAATCAGTCTACAAAACTTTCTACTATCAAACCGGATACGTTGGAGCTTATTTATACCAGGGGACAAGCTAAGAAAGTTCCAGTGAGATTACGTGGTGAAGTGAAGGCTGAGCGTCAATATTATATTTCGGATATTATTTTCTCGCCAGATTCCGTGATGGTATATGCTCCTAAAGAAATCTTGGATACTATAACTGCAGCATATACAGAAGCATTGTATATTGAACAGATGGCGGATACAACGCGTCGACGCATAGGTTTGATGCCTGTGAAGGGTGCTCGTTTTACACCTTCTTATGATGATATAACCTTTTTAGTAGATATGTATTCGGAGAAGATGGTAGAAGTTCCTGTTCAAGGCATTAATTTCCCGGACGATAAGGTGCTTCGTACATTCCCTTCTAAAATTCATGTAACTTTTCAAATTGGTTTGAGCCAATTTAAGAGCGTAACTGAAAATGATTTTAAGGTAGTTGTTGATTATCTTAAATTGAGTGAGGAAAAGAACGATAAGTGTAAACCGGTCTTAATACAATCACCTTTGAATGTTAATCACGTTCGGGTTAGTCCTCAAGAAATAGACTACATCATCGAGCAAAAAGTGAATTTCAATGATTAGTATAGCGATAACAGGTGGTATTGGAAGTGGAAAGACTTATGTTTCCAATTTGTTGCAAGAACTAGGGGTACCTATTTATAATACCGATAATGAAGCTAAGCGTTTGATGCTTTCCGATGAGGGGATTCGTCGGGATTTGATTACGTTGCTGGGAACGGATGTTTATCGGGATGGGGTGTTAAATAAGCCGATGCTAGTGTCTTTTCTTTTTGCTGATTCGGAAAATGCAGCCCGCATTAATGGTATTGTACATCCTCGGGTGAAGGATGATTTTCGTCGTTGGTTGGAATGTCATGCGGATTACGAGATCGTAGGGCTTGAATCTGCCATTCTCTATGAAGCCGGATTTGAGGATGTCGTTGATGTGGTAGTTATGATATATGCTCCAGAAGCTCTACGAATAGAGCGTGCCATGAAGCGTGATCAGGCTACGGAAGCACAGATCCGTGAAAGAATGGCTGCTCAGATGGATGATGAATATAAACGTAGTCTTGCTGATTATGTAATTTATACAGATGGTACTATCCCTTTAGATCCTCAGCTTTCTCGCTTGCTGACACAGTTAAAAAGTAGTAAATAATGAAATAAATTTGGGATTTTCGTGCTTGAATAGTACTTTTGCTTCCCGAAAAATTAATTAAACTAAAGAATACACATTATGTTAAGAACAATTTTATCTGTTTCTGGAAAACCAGGCTTGTATAAACTTATTTCTCAAGGTAAGAACATGTTGATTATTGAAGCTTTGGATGGAACAAAGAAAAGATTCCCTGCATATGGTCATGATAAAGTAATTTCATTAGGTGATATCGCTATGTATACCGATGACGAAGAAGTTGCTTTGGGTGAGGTGTTGGAATCTGTAAAGAACAAGGAAAATGGTGCAGTAGCTTCTATTGATTATAAAAAAGCATCGGCTGAAGCATTGCATGCTTATATGGCTGAGGTTTTACCTACTTACGATCGTGATCGTGTACACACTAGTGATATCAAGAAGTTGATTCAGTGGTACAACATTTTGGTAAACAATGGTATTACTGAATTTGTAGAAGTACAAGAAGAAACAACTGAAGAATAATTTCAGGTTTGATAAAGGAAAAGCTCTCATCAGGAAAATCCTGAATGAGAGCTTTTGACATATATAGAGTCTAGTTTCTGAATTTTAGACCATCTGTATCTCGTTCCACCATGATTGGTTTGTTTCTGTCAACTGTCAATGAAAGCAATTTCTTTGACAAATCGTTGAGTAGGTAACGCTGAATAGCTCTTTTTACAGGGCGTGCTCCGAATTCCGGGTCGTAACCGGCAGTAGCCAGGAAGTCGATGGCTTGGTCGCTCAGATGTAAGTCCACTCCATTCTCTTCCAGCGTATGTTGGATACCCTTGATCTGCAAGCAGACAATCTGTTCAATTTGTGGCCTGTTTAGTGGCAAGAACATGATGGTCTCGTCAATGCGGTTCAAAAATTCCGGGCGGATCGTCTTTTTCAGCATGTTCATTACTTCATTTTTTGTTTCCTCTACCAAAAGTTCGTGGTTGTCATCATTCATTTTCTCGAATTGACTTTGGATATATGCGCTTCCTAAGTTGGAGGTCATGATGATGATGGTGTTCTTGAAGTTTACCGTACGTCCTTTGTTATCGGTCAGACGACCATCGTCAAGCACTTGCAGCAATACGTTGAATACGTCTGGATGTGCTTTTTCTATTTCATCGAACAATATCACAGAGTATGGCTTGCGTCGAACAGCTTCGGTCAATTGTCCGCCTTCATCATAACCCACATATCCCGGAGGTGCACCAATTAATCGGCTTACCGTATGTTTTTCCTGATATTCGCTCATGTCAATGCGTGTCATCAAGCTCTCATCATCGAACAAGTATTCAGCCAAGGCTTTGGCTAACTCTGTTTTACCTACACCTGTTGTACCGAGGAAGATGAACGAACCAATCGGACGTTTCGGATCTTGCAAGCCTGCACGGCTACGACGGACGGCATCGGCTACGGCTTGGATGGCTTCGTCTTGACCTACTACACGTTTGTGTAATTCGTCTTCCAGGAACAACAATTTCTCACGTTCGCTTTGCATCATCTTGCTTACAGGAATACCTGTCCAGCGGGAAACCACATCGGCGATATCTTCGGCAGTAACTTCTTCTTTGATCATGGCACTGTCGCCTTGCTGATGTCTTAAGTCTTCTTGAATTTGCTTGATTTCATCTTCTAAGGCTTTCAACTTACCATAACGGATTTCGGCTACCTTTCCATAGTCACCTTCTCGTTCGGCTTTGTCGGCTTCGAACTTTAGTTGTTCAATTTCTTGCTTATTGTGTTGGATTTGGTTTACTAGTTCCTTTTCGCTTTGCCACTTGGCCTTATAAGATTTTTCCTGTTCGCGCAGTTCTTCAATTTCCTTATTCAATATAGCGAGTTTGGCTTCGTCCTTTTCGCGCTTGATCGCTTCACGTTCGATTTCCAATTGTTTCAACCTACGTTCGATTTCATCGAGTTCCTCTGGAAGCGAGTCACGTTCCATGCGGAGCTTGGCTGCTGCTTCGTCCATCAAGTCGATGGCCTTGTCCGGGAGGAATCGTTCTGTGATATAGCGATTACTCAACTCTACTGCTGCGATGATGGCTTCGTCTTTGATACGTACTTGGTGGTGGTTTTCGTAACGTTCTTTTAAACCTCTCAAAATAGAAATGGAATTGGCTGTGTCAGGTTCGTCCACCATGACGGTTTGGAAACGGCGTTCCAATGCCTTGTCCTTTTCGAAATACTTCTGATATTCGTCTAGCGTAGTGGCACCGATACTTCTCAATTCGCCACGAGCCAAAGCTGGTTTCAGGATGTTGGCTGCATCCATTGCTCCTTCACTTTTACCGGCCCCGACGAGCGTATGTATTTCGTCGATGAAGAGGATGATGTTTCCATCCGATTTGGTCACTTCGTTGATGACGGATTTCAATCGTTCTTCAAACTCTCCCTTGTATTTGGCGCCAGCTACGAGTGCTCCCATATCCAGTGAGAATAGTTGCTTATTCTTTAAATTCTCGGGTACATCGCCGCGCAAGATACGTTGGGCAAGACCTTCAACAATAGCTGTTTTACCAGTACCCGGTTCCCCAATTAGGATTGGGTTATTTTTGGTACGTCGGCTCAGTATTTGTAGTACACGACGGATTTCTTCATCTCGGCCGATAACCGGATCAAGTTTACCGTTACGGGCTGCTTCAATTAAGTTGATGGCATATTTGTTGAGTGACTGATAGGTATCTTCACTAGATTGTGAAGTTACGTTTTGACCTTGACGTAATTCGCTGATGGCTGAGCGGAGATCCTTGTCATTCATGCCTGCATCCTTTAGGATGGTAGATGCTGTACTTTTCACGTTGAGAATAGCCAAGAGCAGTGTCTCTAACGATACATATTCATCTCCTAATCCTTTACTATATTCTATGGCTTTTTGTAAAACCTCGTTGGCTGTTCGACTTAAGTAGGGTTCGCCACCCGAAACTTTCGGGAGAGAGGCTACTTGACGGTCGAGTACCATAGTTACCTGTTGGCCATTCATTCCTAATTTCTGAAAGATGAAGTTGGTTACATTTTCACCAACCTTCAACACACCAGCCAACAAGTGCTCAGGTTCGATGACTTGTTGACCGCGATTCTGTACCAATTGAATGGCTTGCTGAACCGCTTCTTGTGATTTGATCGTAAAGTTGTTGAAATTCATAATGTATTCTCCTTTTATTTTAGTTTGTTGTTATCCTATTTTTCTTTTTACCTTTATAAACGAATACTTATTGAAACACTTAAATACAACAAATAGTTTGCCAAATAATAAATTAAGACAAAAAGGCAGTTCTAGCACTCTTTGTGCTGACGAAAAGACAGAATTGTGCGTTTTTGCTTGCCATATCAAAAGAAATACTTATCTTCGCATTATAAAATCAAAGTAACTATGGTAATCAACAACGAACTGAAATTTGCAGAAAAAGTAATTTTAATAGATGCTGCATATATAAATAAGGTAACAAAAGATTTAAGTCAACATTTTGGACAAGTTATCGGACGTGAACTTCCGAAAGCTGATTTGCCCATTTTCTTGGAATGTGTAGCCATGGATGCGGCTATCCAACCGGGAGACAACGTGTTGCAGGTTCTCTTTGTCTATGATAAGAATGAGAACAAAATGGATGCGTTCAATCCTGGCGATTTGAAGAAAGAACTGAATGATGTTGCTTTCAAGAGCCAGTTAGGCGAGTTCCAGTTGAATACTTTCGAGCCATCTGATATGGCAGATAAAGAAGCCTTTTTCTTGGAATCAGTCAGATTGATAGCTGATGCTAAGGAAGTAAAGCATTTGGTTGTTGTTCCTTCTGAAATGGAGTATGGCGACAAATTGCCTGAAATCTTTGACAAGGTGGATGGAAAAGAATCTATTCATGTATTGGGTATGAATCCTCCGACACCATCGGACAAGTACCATTGGGAAATGTTGGGCTATGCTGTATTGCAAGCCTTGGGTATCCGTTCGGATGAGCTTTAAATGAAGGTCTTAAGGATGTCCCATACCGCCAGGATGTGACATACCGAACCACCCAATACAAAGAAATGGAAAACCGAATGCATATAAGGACGTTTGTTCAGTGAATAGAACAACGCTCCGGTAATATAACAGGCCCCTTCGCCGATAATCCAACCTACGGCGTGGGGGCTTACTGCATCCATTAATGGCTTGAAGGCTACCAATACTACCAACCCCATCAATACGTAGCAGATGGTTTCCAGGTTGTTGTGTTCCTTTAGCTTGCGGAAACTCATAATGGTTCCCGCAATGGCGCAGAGCCATACGAAAGAGAAAAGTGTCCATCCCCAATATCCTTGTTCACGAAGAGCTACCAAGGTAATGGGAGAGTAACTTCCGGCAATGTGCCAATAAATGGCAGCATGATCCCACTTGCGCAACTTTTCTCTCCACTTGCTTTGTGCCGGACATGCATGATATACGGTCGAGGTTACATAAGAACCTAGCATACCAAAAATATATAGCCATACACCCCATTCCATCCATACATTTTCATGTCGGTAGGAATAGATTAGCAGTAGGGTTCCTACTACAATGCCCAAAACAATACCTCCGCCATGCGATAGGTAGTTGGTGCGTTCTTCTCCTTTGGAATAAAAAATGGCCATAATCTGTTTGATAAATTATGGCCACAAAGGTAATTAAAATATTCTTTATTCTTCTACCAATTCAAAATCTTCTTTGGTAACTCCGCAGAGTGGGCAAGACCAATCGTCTGGAATAGATTCGAATGGAGTTCCTGGAGCGATACCGCTATCTGGGTCACCTACTGCTGGGTCATATATACAATTGCAAACTGTGCATACATACTTTTTCATAATCTTATCTGTTTTAATGGTTATTGTCTTCTTTTGTTTTTCTTCAATGCAAAG
>JAFYPV010000122.1 GCA_017559935.1 Bacteroides sp.
CCATCTTCTGCTCAGTTAAGAGTTTCGTTTGTGGGTATGGCTTCACAAACAGTAAAAGCAGCTAGAAATTTAAAAGTTGCTTTGAAAGCCGACACACAAGTTATGGACGAAGTTGTGGTAACAGCGATGGGTATCCAACGCCAAGCTAAAGCTATCGGTTATGCTACTGCTAAGGTAGACAATGAAGAATTGACCATGGCAAAGGGTTCGGATGCTACTGCTGCATTGAGTGGTAAGGTATCTGGTTTGCAAATCAACATTACTTCTGCTGCCCTTGACCAGGAAACACGTATTACTCTTCGTGGTTCGCGTTCATTCAAGGGTGACAACTCTGCTCTGTTGGTATTGGATGGTGTCCAGACTCCTATCAACTTCTTGCAGACATTGAACCCGAACGATATCGAAAGTATCTCTGTATTGAAGGGTGCATCAGCTGCTGCACTTTATGGTTCGGAAGCTGCCAATGGTGTTTTGCTCGTTACAACAAAGACTGGTGCTAAAGGTAAGCCAAACATCACTTACTCATTGACAGCAACCATGACAGAAGCTGCTTATATGCCTAAATTCCAAACACGCTTTGGTGCTGGTCAAACAGATGGTACTACTGGTATCCCGACATTCAGCAGCGTTAAAGGCGCAAGTAGCTACTATTCTGACGAAAACCAACAATATGGTCCAGAATTCGATGGTGAGTTGATCCATGTAGGTAGCCCATTGTATGACGGTTCTGCAAGCGGATATTATTTGCAAATGCCATACGCATACGTAGATGGTGGTCGCACTAGCTTCTATGAAAACGGTTATGGTATCCAAAACGATATCTCTTACTCTTCCAGCGATGCTCGCGGTAGTATGTATTTGTCTTACCAAAGACTCGATCAGACAGGTATCATCAGTGGTGACGAAAGTACTCGCCAAACTGTACGCTTGAATTCTAGCCGTAACTACAAGAATTTCCGTGCTAGCGCTAAAATTGCTTACACACATGCTGTATATGATGTAACCAATGATAGTAATGCCGGTATTTACAACTTATTGAACGTAGCTGGTAATTTTAATGTAGCTGATTTCAAGAATTGGCGTGAAGAAAACGGTACTGGTGCACATCCAAATGAATGGGTAAACGACTATTACGACAACCCATATTTCTCTATCGATACTTATCGCCGTGAAACTCGTCAGGATCGTTTCGTTGGTTCTGTTGACTTGGATTACCAAGCACTTCCTTGGCTGCGCTTTACTGGTCGTGCAGGTTTGAACCTTGGTGTCAACAACAATGACCGTAAGGTTTACGCATTCCGTTACAGCGATTGGGCTGCAGACAACATCTATTACGCAAGTACAGACCAAACTTCTTATTTCAATACTGCAGCGCGTACTCAAAGCCGCTTTAACTTAGACTTCATGGCTTTCGCTAACCACAAGTTCAGTAAAGATTTCGAAGTAAAAGGTATGCTCGGTTGGTCTTTGCAAGACACTTTCTCTGAATTCAAGTATGTAGCTGCATCTGCATTAGCTTTGGATGATTTGTTTAACTTGAGCAACAAGGTTGGTGAATTGACTGGAAGAAACAGCATTAGCCGTACACGTAAGCTTGGTGTATTCGGTTCTATCGACTTCGCATGGAAGGATTGGGCTTTCTTGCAGTTGACTGGCCGTAACGACTGGACTTCATTGCTTGACCCATCTAACTGGTCATTCTTCTACCCAAGTGCCAATGCTTCAGTTGTGATGACAGATGCTATCCCTTCATTGAAGAGCGACGTATTCAACCACTTCAAGATGCGTGCATCTGCTGCAAAGGTAGGTACTGTAAACCTCAGCCCGTACAACTTGGAAAATACAGTATCAGCTGCAGATTACTTCCCATTCGGAACATTGGCTGCTTATCAGTTGAGTACTACTCTTCGCACAAAGGATTTGGAACCGGAATTTACAACAGAATACGAAGTAGGTGCTGAATTCGGTTTCTTCCGTAACCGCATCACTTTGGAAGCTGCTGCTTATTTCCAAAGAACAACAAACCAGACTGTAAATGTCAGCGTCCCAACTTCTACAGGTTTTAGTTCTCGTTACATCAACGCAGGTACGATGGAAGGTAAGGGTATTGAATTGGATTTGCGTTTGAATCCGTTGATTAAGATCAATAAATTCCGTTGGAACGTAGGTTTCAATGCTACATTCTTGGAAACTAAGGTAACAGAATTGGCCGGTGATGCTACTGAATTGATTTTGGATGACGACTTCGCAGGTTACGCTATTTTGGGTAAAAGCTTCCCTCAAGTAAAGGCAACAGACTGGAAGCGTGATCCGAATGGAAGAGTTATCGTTAATGCTTCAACAGGTATGCCAACAGCAGGTGATATCATTGCTCGCGGTACATCAGACCCAACCGTACGTCTCGGTATGACTTCTAACATGAAGTGGAAGGGCTTCACTTTGGGTGCAACATTCGACTATCGTGGTGGGCACGTTACTCGTTTCGGTATCGAATATAACGCCTTGTTTACAGGTTCTTCTTACTTGTCAGCAACATCAGGTCGTCAACGTTTCGTATTCCCGAACTCAGTAATCGAAGTGACAGATGCTAATGGTAATGTAAGCTACCAAGAAAACACCAACATTACTGTAAGTACCGGTGGTGTAGACTTCTGGAACGGTGTGTACAAGTCAGGTCGTGCTAACCAAGTTATCAGTGCTGCTTCATGGCGTTTGCGCGAATTGTCATTGGGTTACGAAGTTCCTCAGAAGTATTTGAAGAAGGTAGGCTTCTTGCAAAGAGCTTCAGTGAGCTTGGTAGGTCGCAACTTGTTCATGTGGACTCCGAAGACCAACATCTTTGGTGACCCTGACTATACTGGTTCAGGTGGTAACACAAACATTTCTGGTTCTTCATACAACAAGAACGTCAGCGGTATGGCCGGAACAAGCTCAACAGCTACACGTAACTATGGTTTCAACCTCTTGCTTTCATTCTAATTTAAAAAGTAAATTGATATGAGAAACAAAATATTATTCACAGTCGCACTGAGCGGTATGTTGCTTAGCAGCTGTACAGACTGGTTGGATATCAATCACAGTCCGAACGATGCATTGCAAAGCACAGTAACAAACGACTTGTTGCTTTCATCCGTTCAAAACAACATCAACTACAACCGTATTGCCGATAATTCCAATATACACTTCATGTCGCAACATTGGACTAAGTCTGGTGACGTATCGGGTACCTATACATTCTTGACTGGCTTGGTAATGCCTCAGAACTTCGATACATTTTGGAATGACCGTTACGAAATCTTGGCTAATATCAAAGTTATTGAAGACAATGCCATCGAAAACGGTGACGCCGGTTATGAAGGTATCGCAAAGACATTGAAGGCTGTCCTTTACCATGAATTGGTGGACATGTTCGACAACGTTCCTTACACTGAAGCTGCATTGGGTGGAGAAGCATTGGCTCCAAAGTATGACAAGGGTTCTGACATTTATGCAGACTTGTTGAAGCAATTGGATGCAGCTATGGATTGTTTCGACCAAGTAATTGGTAATTCAGGTTATACCATCGGTGCGTTGAAGACAGCCGATATCATGTTCAATGGTGACTTTGCTGCTTGGAAGCGTTATGCTGCTTCTGTTAAGTTGAGTATGTTGATGCGTATTTCGAATGTACAGGATGTTGCTTCACAAGTGAAAGCTTTGGTAGACGACGTAATGTTCATTGACGAAAACGTAACCAACAACCCGGGTTACTATAAGAACGACGACAAGATGAATCCGTTGTACGAAGTATGGGGTTACACTTATTTGGACAAGGAATATAGCTACCACAAGTACTATGTACCGACAGAAGAATTGGTGAAGTTCATGCGTGAAACCAACAACCCATTGCTCCGTGTATATGCTGACCCACGTGCCAATATGGGTAACGATGAAGACGGTCGTGCCAACTATGACCTCTTCGGTTTGGAAAACGAACGTTACATCGGTGTTCCTTATGGTATGATGGCTCCTGCAGGCGGTAAGTATGCTTCAAAGATCGGTTTGGGCGTATTGGCTAAATCATCTTCAAAGGTAGATGGTCCGTTGGAAGACTTGATCGTTATGCCAGGTTATTTGACAGGTTTCTATTTGGCTGAAGCTGCTCTCCGTGGTATGATTGACGGTGGCGACGCTGCTGCTAAGTCTTACTACGAACAAGCGGTTACTTCTATGTTCAAGACTTACGAACGCGCATTGCAAGACGCTGCATTGAGCACAGACAAGGAAAAATCAAGACCTGCGATTACCGGTACTGCTGCACAGGCTGCTGCAGAATTCTTGGCACAGAACAACGCTGCTGTAAACTGGGATTTGATGACAACTTACGAAGAAAAGATGCACGCTATCCAGGCTCAAAAGTGGTTGGGTCTTTATTGCGTTGACCCGTATGAAGCATGGGCAGAAATCCGTCGTACAGACATGCCTAACTTCTTGCATGCTTCAAACTCTAGCGAAGAAGGAACCAAAATCATCGCTCGTTTCCTTTATCCAAACGGTGAAAAGAACTTGAACCCAAATAACTATGTAGACGGTATTAATATCTACAATGATTTGGTGTTCTGGGATGTAAAGAACGAAGGTGTAGGCCGTGCACCAACATACGAATAAACCAACCATTTTAGAAAAAGCATTATGAAAAATAAAATATTATCATTTCTTTTCATGGTAGTGACAGTATTCTCTACCACATCTTGTTTGGAAGATGAATATTTATTTGATTATGACAACATGACTCCAGTCATTGAATTGCCATACAAAAATCACTACCTCGATTTGTCATACAAAGCTGGTGACGCATCAGTTTCAAGCAAGTTGTATGTAAATTATAGTATTGCTGATTGGCGTGATATTAAAGAAGAAATTCCTGTAACATTGGACATCGATGAATCATTGTTGGGCGGTGCAACCCTTCTTCCAGCATCTGCTTACAACTTGACTTTCCCGTTGACCATGACTATCAAGAAAGCTTCTGATATCGATCCGACAGACCGTACTAAGTTGAATAATCAGAGTGCAACAGAAATTCTGAACATCAACTTGACTGATCCTAACTTGGAATCAGGAAAGAAGTATGGTTTGCCTGTTAAAATTGTCAATGCTCCGTCTAAGTATGTAATTAGCGGTAACTTCAATACAATGGTATTTTATGTGACAATCAAGTAAAGAGTGAAACATTCTCTCTTTATATATGAAAGCGGCATTATTTTCTCGTGAGAGAAAGCGCCGCTTTCTCTTTTTTTATTACCTTTGTGTCCATGGATAAATACATATATGAACTAAAGATGAAGGTACGCGATTATGAATGCGACCTACAAGGCATTGTAAACAATGCCAATTATCAACACTATTTGGAGCATACGCGCCATGAGTTTCTTACCTCTGCCGGCATGAGTTTTGCACGTCTTCACGAAGAAGGAGTTGATCCTGTTGTAGCACGTCTCACCATGTCATTCAAAACCCCACTACGCAGCGGAGATGAATTTATTTCCAAATTGTACTTAAAGAAAGAAGGCATCAAATATGTGTTCTACCAAGACATTTTCCGCGCCTCAGACATGAAAATCATTATCAAAGCAACTGTAGAGACTGTTTGCATTATTAATGGACGTCTCAGCAATAGCAGTATCTTTGACCAAGCATTTGACTCATTTATGAATAATAAATGCTAGACGAACAGATTTATACACTAGCCTTAACCCGTATACCAGGTTTGGGCTTGATAGGTTCGTATAATTTAATGCGAACCATGGGGAGTGCTTCAGCTATCTTTCAGAATCGAAAAGATTTAAAAGAATTGGTACCAGGCATTTCGGACAAATTAATTAAAGCCTTAGACTGTCCCCAAGCCATCAATGAAGCAGAACAGGAATTACAATTTGCAGAAAAAAATCAGATACAATGCATTACTCTGAACGAAGTTGCTTATCCCTCACGATTAAGAGAATGTGAGGATGCCCCTTTAGCCTTATTCTACCGAGGAAATACCTCCTTAGATCTACCACGCACCATTAGTATCGTAGGAACACGTCATGCTACGGCTTATGGAGAGAATTTATGCCAAAATTTTGTCCGAGATTTAGCAGAATTATGTCCCGATGTTCTTATTATAAGTGGTCTGGCATATGGAATCGACATTCAGGCCCACAGAGCGGCTCTACAATATGGTTTCTCCACCATAGGTGTACTTGCACATGGATTAGACCGTATTTATCCTGCCGCACACCGTAAAACAGCTATAGCAATGATGAGCCAAGGAGGTTTACTTACCGAATTCATGAGCGGAACCAATCCAGACAGACAAAATTTCATCAGACGCAACCGAATTGTAGCGGGAATGAGCGATGCGACAATAATCGTAGAATCAGCCAATAAAGGAGGGGCATTAATTACAGCCGATTTAGCAGAAAGCTATCACCGGGATTGTTTTGCTTTCCCTGGAAGAACATCAGACATTTATTCAAAAGGATGTAATGAACTAATCAAGAAAAACCAAGCATCATTACTTCTTTCAGCAGAAGATTTTGTTCATGCAATGGGATGGAACGTATCAGCTCATAAACCTAAAGAAGCTATACAACGAGAATTATTCCTTGATTTAAGTGAGGAAGAAAAGAAAATTGTTGACCGTCTACAAGAGCAACCTGATGGTGTTCACGTCAATATGATAGTAGTAGATACCAATATACCTATTAACCGCATGAGTGCCTTGCTATTTGAATTAGAAATGAAAGGCGTTGTGAAAGCTTTAGCTGGAGGAATCTATAGACTAATTGAATAAAAGGACAAAAAAAAGGATATGCCTACAGGCATATCCTTTATTCTTATATAAACTAGCAAATTAGTCAGCCAATTTCGCGGCAATGAATTCGCGGTTCAAGC
>JAFYPV010000123.1 GCA_017559935.1 Bacteroides sp.
AGCGTTTTTTGCTTTATCCTGATACTGAAATCGCCAATTTCCAACTGAGGGATAGAGACAATAGCAACGCTCATTCTGTATCTATGTATATAATGTGTTAAAGGGACAGCCAGTGTTTTACCCTTATGCGTTGTATATATTCCAGTGTGAGAATATTGTTTCTTCGTTCATTTCAGTGAGGCGTTTGGCGATGCCTAGTATCGATGGGCAGGACAAGTCTCACACTTTCTTTTTATAGTTACCTTATTACATTATTGGCTGACTTCGGAGACTTATAGGCGATAAAATGATTTAAAGTCTATGGTAAGCGTGATTTATGAAACCCCACAAGTGGAAATCATTGAGGTGGAGGTAGAGAAGGGATTTGCTACAAGCAATCCTTATGCATCTGGTGAAGGTGGAAGTGAAAGTGAATTGTAAAGTCCTAATTAAATAAGGTATTTGTATGAAAAAGAAAAATTTGATGTGGGGTGCTTTGGTGGCAATAGCCTTTGCATCCTGTACACAAGATGAGGTGCTGAACAATGGTTTCGGTACAAAGACACTTAGTGTAACTCTTGAAGACGCTAATTATGAAGGTTCGCGTGTGGGATTTGCTGACCAAACCGCAGCTTTCCATTGGACAAAGGGAGACAAGATTGGTGTTACAACGACCAAGTCCTCAACTACTTTCCAAGGTATGACTTTGGAAGGCAATGGTGGTGAAGCGACAGGTACTTTCTCGGGTACTTTCAATGGTACAGCTTTAGGATATGCTGTTTATCCATACGGAGCATCAGGCAGACATTCGGTAACAAGCGGAGGTGTATTGACCTATACATTGCCTGCTGAATATACATACAGCACTTTGGATACCGAATATGCCAAGGCCGATGGTAATAGTCACAATGCTCCGATGTGGGGTAGCATCGCTAATGGTGCAGTATCTTTCAAACATTTGGGTGGTGTCATAGCATTTAGTGTTGGTAACTTGCCGGCAAATACAGCGAATATGAAGTTTGTCTTGACTGCTATTAATCAAATCAGTGGAAGCTTTGCTGCAACATTGACAGGTAGTGAACCGATGATTACTTCGACTTCAACAAATGTAGATGAAGCAGACAAGAAGGTTACTATCAACTTTTCTACTGCCGAAGGACAGACATCAGGCTATTTTTATGTTCCTGTACCAACGGGTCCATTGGGTAATTTGAGCTTGGTGATTTTGAATGGTCAAGAAGAGGTGGCAACTGGTGCATGGGATAATATAACCATTGCTCGTAAGGATATCAAGAGAGCAACTATTGGTAGTCAGTCTATCATTGGTGGAAATGGTGAAATCAAGCAGGTGTCTTCTGTAAGCAATGTTGATGCTGCTTTATCTACTACGGAAGACAACTTGACCGTACAAGTTTCTGATGAAGTGACTGGTACTGGTAATACCATTACTATTCCAGTAACATTGGAAACAAATACTACTACTTTCTCTTTCAGTTCTGTGGCCGATGATGCAAAAATTACCATTCAAAATGCTGCAGGTGGTGCTTATGATGGCCAAATCATTATTGAGATTCCGGAAGGAGAAACATTGCCCGAAGTGGTTGCTACCATTCCTGATGGTGAAGTGTATATCAAGCAAGGTACAGTTACCACACTTGTGGTTTCTTCTGCTAGCAATACTACCATTATTGGTGCAAATGCCAAGATTGGTACATTGACCGTAGAAAAGGGTAATGTAAGAATTGAAGATGGTGGTGAAGTTGCTGATATTAAGCGTGCTACTGATAATACAGCAACCGTTTATGTCGTTTACGAGAGTGCAGAAGCTCCTTCTATCACTGTGGGTGAAGGTGTTGTACTTATGTCTGCAGTCGAATGGGATTTGATGAACGCAGCAAAGAATGGAGGTGAATATACATTGACATCAGATATGCAATTGACACTTCCTGTCATCGTTGAAAAAGACTTGACTGTAAACTTGAATGGTCATAATCTTACTGGCGGTGTATTTGCGGAGAATAATGGTACAATTACTGCTGGAACATCAGACAGTTATGTGTTCTGGGTGAAAGGTGGCAAGTTGATTATCAATGGTAATGGTAGCGTGAAGTCACAGGATGCTACATACAGTATGGCTGTATGGGCTAACGGTGGTAAAGTTGAAATCAATGGCGGAAGCTATTCCAATGGAGGTGATGGTTGTGACTTGATTTATGCTAGCGGTACATCTACTGTAATGATCAATGGTGGAGAGTTCAAGGCTACTAAGAGAACCGGTGAAGCTGACGGAACCCAGAACGAATATTCGGCATTGAATATAAAAGATGCAAACAGAAGCACTTGTATAATCTCTGTAACAGGTGGTAAGTTCTATCAGTTCGACCCTGCAAACAACGTTTCTGAAGGTGCAAATACGAATTTCGTAGCAGCAGGTTATTCTTCTGTTCTTGAAGGTGATAATTACGTAGTATCCCAAGGCGTAAAGACTGAAATTGCTTTACTTGCTGCTGTTAAAGCTGGTGGAAAAGTAACATTGAATGGCAATATCACCCTTACAGCTCCAATTATTATTGAAAAGGATGTTACCATTAACTTGAATAACTATAACCTTACTGGCGGTGTATTTGCGGAAAGTAATGGTACAATTACTGCTGGAACATCAGACAGTTATGTGTTCTGGGTGAAAGGTGGCAAGTTGATTATTAATGGTAATGGTAGCGTGAAGTCACAGGATGCTACATATAGTATGGCTGTATGGGCTAACGGTGGTGAAGTTGAAATCAATGGCGGAAGCTATTCCAATGGAGGTGATGGTTGTGACTTGATTTATGCAAGCGGTACATCTACTGTAACGATCAATGGTGGAGAGTTCAAGGCTACTAAGAGAACCGGTGAAGCTGACGGAACCCAGAACGAATATTCGGCATTAAATATAAAAGATTCAAACAGAAGCACTTGTATGATCTCTGTAACAGGTGGTAAGTTCTATCGGTTCGACCCTGCAAACAACGTTTCTGAAGGTGCAAATACGAATTTCGTAGCAGCTGGTTATTCTTCTGTGCCGGATAATGAATATTACGTAGTATCACAGGAAGTAACAGAACAATAAGAAACACTATCACTAGTTGATAGTTTATTTACATATAAGACGTTAAGAAGCCTTGCGGTTCGTGAGAATAGCAAGGCTTCGCTGTTATATGTCATTCTACATCGGTAGGCATAGGAATCAGTATAATGGATTCACTACATGAAATACCATAATGCACATCGCGTACACGCCCTTGTTGTGGTATCAATATTTTTTTTTCGACCAAATCCTTGATGTCTCTTGCAGCTGTATCGAGAGAGACTTTGGAACGCTTTGCCCAATTCTTTGCCGTAAGTTTTCCGGGATACCCATCAAGATATAGATTCAAGACATCTTTCTGACGTTCTGACAAGGTGACCGACGCGTGTGATTGCCAGAAGATAGCCTTATTCATTACTTTGGACAAAAGTTCGTCAGAATGTTCAATCGACCTTAACAAACAATCCAAATACCAAAGAATCCAATCAGTGATGTCGCATCCTCCCTTCTGCGTTTTTTCCAAAATATCATAATATTGTTTTTTGTCATTGCTGATTTGACGTGACACACAGAAAAAGCGCATTCCGGAGTTTTCGGTTTGTGACAATGCCATATCAGCGATGGCACGGCCTATGCGCCCGTTGCCGTCGTCGAAAGGATGAATGCATACAAACCACAGATGGGCTATGGCGGATTTCACATAATCCGACTCCGTTGCAGCATTGTTAAACCATTCTAAAAAGATTTTCATTTCTTCGTCCATTCTATCAGCCGATGGAGCGATGTAATGTATTTTTTCGCGTCCGAACATGCCGGAAACAACTTTCATTTCACCTGTTCTGTATTTGGCTACATCAATTTGAATAGGACCGCTCCATCCTGTTGGAAACAAACAATTGTGCCACCCGAAAAGTCTCTCATTCGTTAGTGGTGCAGCATAATTGGTCGTAGCGTCAAGAGCCATTTCAACAATATCGTCAATATAATGGGACGATGTCGTAGCATTGAGCAATTGGACTCCCAATCTTCGTGCTACCGAAGAACGCACTTGTTCTGTGTTCAACTTTACTCCCTCAATTTCGGATGATGAAATGATGTCATGTGATACAGCTTCGACAACAGCTGACATTTGGGCGTCAAATCCAATCATACTCAATCTTCCCATCAAGTATCCTGCTTTCTTGTTTACTTGATGGAGTTTCATGTTGACGACATCCTTGTTCCAAGTAAAAGATGGCCAACGTGGGTCTTCGTATATATACATAAAATGGATGTTTATAATCGTTTGTTGATGCAAAGATACATATTTCCGGATAATAAACCGCAAAAAATGCGGTTAATAAAAAGATATATCGCTCGGAACGATGTAAAAGGATATGCAAAGAAGAGGTTAGAATTTAATTCGTGATTGTAATCTGTACTTCAACTGTTTGAATATCAGTATAGGGTGCTGCAAGTGATAAAGTGAAGGTGGCTTGATTAATATTCTAAAAAAAACGAAAACGCTTCGGTTTGCTTCTTCTTTTCATCGATTTCTTGTTTTCAAACATAAGCAATTCTCATTTTGATATGCAAACATACACAATAAACTCCGAACAGCCAAAGACAATCTTACATTTTCATCGATTTTATTCCACGAGATAAGAAAAAAAGCATTACCTTTGCAAGTCTTTTAAGAAAATAATAAAAATAACACAATATGAATATCTCGTATAATTGGCTGAAAGAATACGTCAACTTTGATTTGACTCCGGAAGAAGTGTCGGCTGCGCTGACATCTATCGGTCTTGAAACTGGTGGCGTAGAAGAAGTCCAAACTATTA
>JAFYPV010000124.1 GCA_017559935.1 Bacteroides sp.
AGAAGCCGTCGGCGCTGAAGTCATCCATGTAAAGCCAGGCGACCGAGTGACCGTAAATGTAGAGACCTTCTGCGGAGAGTGTTTCTTCTGCAAGAATGGCTATGTAAACAATTGTACCGACCCGAATGGTGGTTGGGCATTGGGATGCCGTATCGATGGCGGACAGACGGAATATGTGCGTGTTCCCTTGGCTAATCAAGGATTGAATCGTATTCCCGATAGCGTGACCGATGAACAGGCTTTGGTGGTGGGTGATGTCTTGGCCACAGGCTTTTGGGCTGCTCGTATTTCCGAGATAACCGAAGACGATACAGTGCTGATCATAGGAGCGGGACCTACCGGTATCTGCACGCTGCTTTGCGTAATGTTGAAGCAACCTAAACGCATCATTGTATGCGAAAAGTCAGAAGAAAGACGTCGCTTCGTGCGTGAACATTACCCCGATGTATTGCTCACTACTCCCGTAGAGTGCAAGGACTTTGTTCTCCAGCATAGCGACCATGGTGGAGCCGACCGAGTGCTCGAAGTGGCCGGAGCCGATGATACCTTCCGTCTCGCGTGGGAGTGCGCCCGTCCAAATGCCATTGTAACGGTGGTTGCTCTTTATGACCAACCGCAAGTTCTTCCGCTTCCGGATATGTATGGCAAGAACCTTACCTTCAAGACCGGTGGTGTGGACGGATGCGATTGCGAGGAAGTCCTCCGCCTGATTGAGCAAGGCAAGATTGACACCACTCCACTCATCACGCATCGATTCCCATTGAGCGAGATAGAAGAGGCCTATCGCATATTCGAGAACAAGTTGGATGGAGTGATTAAGGTGGCAATAGTTTGAATTACAAATTCTATTTGATTATATAACTGAATACGGCAACCCAACAGAAGGATTGCCGTATCTATACAATTCCCATCATGATGCGTACATGATGAAAAATGCGAAAGTTGCAAAGTTGCAGGTTGCAAGTTGCGTTTAGGAATAGACAGTACACAGGACTGCTACATGCACGATGTAACCCCAAAACTGGTAGCGATAGCAGTCAAAATGGTGATGACGATGTTGAGGATTTTTCCCCAGATGTTCTTGTTTTCCATGATTCTTTCATTGAAAGGTTCATAATTGAAGTTCATTACTGAAGAGGGAAGGTGGCGGACTTATATGCCCGCCATTGGTTTAAGGCTCTTCGTCCGGAAGCACTTCCTCATCTTCTTCCGCCTCCTTGGTGTACTTTACGTTCACCTTCGAGAAGGTCAATGAAGCCAAGGCGTTGGCCAGCACGGTACCCGGACGGAAGTTGATTTTCGCTCGCTTGATGAGGGAGGTGTCATAGTCTTCCTCTGTGAGAGCGCCCTTTCCGTTGAGAGATACCTGAAGGGTACAAAGTTCGCCAAGACGGACGATTTCGCCATTCTGGATGGCTTCTGCCACTACATCTTCCAGGGCTACGAGGACCGCATACACATCGGCCTTGTTTACGGTACACGAACTCTGGATTCGTTCGGACATTTCGCGGATGTTCACATCGCCACGGGCTTGTGCCTGGGCATAAAATTTCGGAGGCGTATTCTTTTCAGATGGGTTACGACGCGGGACAACTGAATAGGTTACTGATCTTGCCATAGTTTAGATTTTTGGTTAATGATTGATGATTTATGATGTGTGTTTCGAAACAACAATACAAAGATAATACGTCCCCTAAACGTAATGTCCGCCAATGTCCGTCAATGTCCGATAATGTCCGGAAATGTCCGGATAAAGTTGAAAAAGGCTATCCGATGTTTGCAGATGTGGTGAAAATTTCGTATCTTTATGTTATCAATCAATCACCAAAAAATCCCTGTAACATGTTTCAAACCCGTTCTTATGGCAAGGCCGAACTGGCTTTGCTTTACCAGCCATGCAGTACGCCCGAAACCGCATTAAAGACCCTCAACCGCTGGATAAAGGGCTGTCCGATGCTTATGACTGAACTCGCATCGCTCAACTATAATCCGAAGCGACGTACTTTTCTCCGTCCCGAAGTAGAAGCCATTGTGAGGCATTTGGGAGAGCCTTGAGAGGCTTTCCCAAAAATGCGAAGACGCTTCATTCGAAGCGTGAAGACGTTTGCCTTTAAACGCCAAAATGCCGATTTCGGAAGGTTGCAGTTGCAAAATGGCAAAGTTACGCTTTTCGGTGGGTACGGAAAACGCAACTCGCAACCTGCAACTTTTTTTGACTGTCCTTTGGCGTGCGTGTGTGCGTATGCGTACCTTATATATATAAATTAAAAATTAAAATAATAATATACTATATAGAGTTACGTTGCACAGGCCTCATAGGGTAGGAGAAAAATCACCTTAAAAATCGGAAACGCAACTGGGTTGCGGGTTGCGTTTTATGGGGTAGGAGTCATTGCACTCAGCTTGCCATCCTCTGAAAGCAAAGCTACGATTTTATCCCTACTTTTTGCGGTTTTCTCCCTACTTTTTTTTGTGAATCGGGATAGGGAATTAGTATTGGTGGGGAAACACAACTTGCAATTTTCGGTTGCACCTTATAAATCAAAGAGAGTCTAAGCTATCTTTCCGTTCTTCAATTCTTGCAAAAGGAAATCGTAAACGTAGACGGGACTCTGAAAGTAAAGTCCTGTACGGGCATCTTGAAGCTTCTCGTAGGTTTCTGAATTGTATAGGACGTTTAAAGCCTCAGGTATGGAAATTTGATAGTCTTCGACCAACATGACAGCCAAGTCGCGTGCCATGCATTCGTTCATGTATTCAATGTTGCTCATAGTCTTTTCAGATGTTTGATGGCTTTTTCTGTACCAAAGAAATATTGGAAAGTGATGCCTTTCATATACTTCAACCGTTCCAAGAATACATCGATATTGATGTTTCCTTCCATAAAGTTACGTATTTGTACGCCTACCTTGTCATCGGCTATAGGTCCGTATACGATATCGTAGTCATGAGCGGGAGTGTCCGTACGGTTGCTACGGTTCTTGAAGACGAATTCTGCCCACTCCAAGCTGTATTCCTTGAAAACCTTTATTTGCAATGAGGTGTCGGACAATACACGTTCATCGAATTCAAACGGATTCACAATGGGAGTACTGTTTGTTTGCAAGGATTTGAAGACAGCCATTTCTTTGGCTTGTTTTTCATTTTCGGATAGATAAAATCCTTTACCGAAGTCTTTACCACGTGCCGACTTGCTTAAGTCAATGTCGTGGATCTCTGCATTCGAACCGTGATATAGAATCATCCTATCGCCCCTCCAAAGCGTCTGCAGTAGGTTGCCATATCTTCCACCATCGAATCGAAACTCAACGTATGAGCCACATGATACTGGTCGCAAAGGAAGTCGATGGCTTTGTAACGTGACAAATACCGATAGGCTTGCTTGGCGGTGAGCTGATATCTGCGTGCAAACTCGTTGACGAATATAATCAGATATTCAGTTTTGTCTTTGATGGATTCATTCATAAGCACATTTTCTGATTATTGATTTACAAAGTTACGTTTTCTGCGGTAACAAAGCAATAAGTCTGAATGTTTTTTCTCGGATTATTTTCGGCTTCCGGCATAGAAGGGTGAATACGCAACCCGAAAGATGAAATCGCAACCTGCAACCCGCAACTTTTGGTTGCGGGTAGGTTTTGATAGCTGATGTCTTACTTCACTTTCCAATAACCACCCTTGGTGGTTTCTGTTGTTTTAATTCGTCGTATATAAGGAAATTCTACCTGTCTTTCCCAATATGTGAGACAGTGCCTCACAAATAGACTTGGAGCAATTATTATGAGATGTGGTCAAAATTTCAACTTTTAAAAATCAACAATTCCATAAAGATGCAGATTGTTTTTAAGTGTCTCTATGGTATCTTTTACATGATATGTGTTATATCTACACCCATTTTCAATCTGTTAAGTTGTTGTGATTTATTAGCGTGTTATACGCTTTCTGATATTTACGAATTCTTTCCAAATCTTTATTTGAGACTTTGTTTAGACGTGTAATATCCATATTGTCTTTCAGATCGTTGATTTTAACTTTAACGGCAAGTGGATTTGTCATTACTCTAGAAATGAAATCATCATAATCCTCATCGTTGTTTAGTTTGGTTACACATAGCAATGCATCAAGAATTTCTTTAGAAAATCCTTCCTCTGATAAGTATTCAATGGTGATCGGGGTGTCTTCAATTACATCGTGTAGAACACCTACTATTTTTTCTGCTTCGGTTTTACCCATTTCCATAACTCGCAAAGGGTGACCAATATATTCTTTTCCACCTTTATCAAATTGGCCGGCGTGTGCTTTTGTTGCTATTTCTATAGCTCGTTGAAGTGTTGACATAACTTATTAGATAAACTTAGTGTAATTGGGAGTTATATATTACGCTGTCTATTTCTTTTTTTAAATTTGTATATGTAACACCAGATAAAGAATTGGTTAATTTTTGAACCATTCCTAAACTGATGGTTTTATTGTCTTTACATTTTTCGTCAATAACTTTTGTTGGAACCACATAGAATTGCCAATTCTCCAAATGTAAGGGATTGGATTCTTCTTTAGTATTCCCGGTATTAAGACAAAAAATATAAAGGTCATTTTGGCGTTTATATTCGGAGGTTGAATCCTTATATTTGCTGTATGCCTTGGTTATACCAAAACTTCTTCTATTGGAAACTTTGCCGTCAGTTCTCCATGAATGATAATATGCTGTTGATTTAATTTCGATTTTAATGTTTTTGTATTCCATATCCCATAAAGTCCATCCATTACAATTTTGAGGAGCTTCCAATCCTAATGCCTTTGCTACTAGAAATTCGGCAATGTATTCTTGCATATCCCATAAGTTGGAATATTGAAATCTCCAAAAATCATAGACGGACAAACCAATAGGATTACCATTGTCTGTAAAATTTTCATGACCGTTTAATAAACTTATTTTGTCTTTACTCAATTCCATTGTTTGTTTTATTTGAATTGGAAAGTTTTTTTATGTCTTTCTAGTAATCGCCTATGGCAGATACTATTATTGAATGTAAGTAGTGTTCCAGTTTTTCTCCCTACTTTTTTGGCAAATATAATGGTTTTCTCCCTACTTTTTGTGGTTTTCTCCCTACTTTTAGCTGTATCGAGGTTGGGGACTGGTATGGGTGGATGAAAACGCAACTTGCAATCTGCAACTTTCGGTGGAAGTAGGTTTTATACTATCTTCCACAACCACTTTCAGATACTTTACTAAGTAGTAATTGATTTAAGAATTTGTGATTTGTTAATTTTTTATCATATCTTTGTTTCAAGTTTAGTAGGTTCACTTCGTAACATGTTAATACTTAATTGCGATATGAAAATAGATGTAAATTTTGATTTTACCACTGATACCCCTAGATATTGGGATAATTTTTGGGAAAGTGAGCCCATCTTGGGTTGTGCAGGCAATGATCCTGATTCTAAGAGCAAGAGCTTAAGGTTATATCATCAAAAACTATGGAGTAAGCCATTGCCGAATGGAGAACATATGGAACTTGCTTTAGGTAAAGGGAGTGATTATCTTACATGGAAGAACTTTTGCTTTGGCAGTGATTCAATCATAGTTAGTTTCAGATATAAAAAGTACAGAAAGATTATAGAAGAAGTTGCAAATATTGTGCCGGATTATCGGGGTTACATCGAAAACTATCTTAGAAAAGCAAATACAATTGGTGGATCAATAATATTTCCAAAGGTAAAAGGAAGTATCAATCAATCTCGTGGATGCAATATAAGAATTAAGGATAGATGGGATTTGACATTAGAATGTATCCGTTTATACTATTTAGGTTTAGAATCGCCATTGACTGAAGTTCTCAATGCTAACAAAGATTTCTTTGATTTGTTTGTGGACTTTAAAGGCTATGTAGATTTCTTTTATCTTCAGGATTGTGTTTCTGAAGACTACGAAAAGGTTATCTTTTGGTTAGACCATAAAGAATTTATCCCTAATCCTTTGCCACGAAATACTGATGAGTATTTAACGTGGATTGAAAGGGAACTTGAATTTGTGAAAATGCGTAATGAAAGGATTCGCTTAAGTCTTTAATTTAAAAATAGTACTTGATTTTTCTTAGGGGGAACTATACCAAAATTCACTTTTCTGTAATTTCAAGTACTTTTTCTGCTATTTTATCAAAGCATAAATTTTGAATAGCTTTATTCCATTTTTTCCTATCGTATTGGAAAGTACCATTGTCTGTAGTTACACGACTGTTTTTAATTTCAATCAATAGCTTTTCCATTTCATCGGTAGGAACACATTCCAAGACTTCGGCCATCCAGAAAATTAATTCTCCACACACGATACTTTTACCGAAAGTGCATGTTTCGTTCCTACTATTGCAGTATGTCATTAAATGCCAATATTGAGAAGGTAAGTTCTTATTAAAGTTTACTTCAATATTTTCTTTTTTGGCACGTTCTATATATCCACCTGATGTTTGTTGATAACCTGCATTTACCAATTTTTCAGTCAGTGGGCAAGGGGTGTTTTCTTTTGAGGAAAATGCTGTTTTTACTTGCTTGATATTCATGTCTTTCTAGTAATTGCTAGTTGTATTAAATGAAAGTAGTGCTCTAGTTTTCTCCCTACCTTTTGGGCAAATATAGTGGTTTTCTCCCTACTTTTCTTCAGCATCGTGATAATGCTTTTTTTCTGAAATCGCAACCCGCAACCCGCAACTTTCTTCGGAAGTAAATTTTCTCCTCTTGATGCTAGTGAAATAGGATAATTTCAGCAAAAGATTGGTGTAAAATCTAATATTGTCGGTTGGAAACGGCAATTTTATTTCATTTTTGTCGTATTAAACCGACAGGTGTATGGCTATACTTATCTTTCAAAAAATGTGGGACAGCATCCCACATTTTTACATTAAGACTCTCTACACAACCACTCCCAAACTGGAACAACCTGAATGGTATATCCGTTTTCTTCGATGGTTTCGCTTTCGTGGTCTGTAATCAGGAAGAGGTTATTGCATTTCGTGGCCTTGGCACATGCAATGCATCCTTTGATTTCGCGTTTGCGAGTCTTTTAATACTTCGTTCTTCAAAGCTTCAAGTTCATCTTGTTGCTCAAGCAATACTTTTTCTATATCTGTCAGTTTCATGACCTTGGTAGTAATACGATTATGCTACAATTATACAACTTATTTTGTTCTAATACGGATAAATTACAAGTTTTGTAAAATCCTAATACGGATAAATGACATGTTTTCTGTTTTCCTAATACGGATGAAACTCAACCCGCAACTCGCAACTCGCAACGAAAAACCACTCTCAAATAGGTGTAGACAGACGGCAAATGGCCGTCTGTTTTTTTTATAAAAAAGTTCCCTACATATCTTGGTAAATTTTGGAAGAATATTACTAACTTTGTAGAAATGACTATTAAAAACAAGGAGGTAAAAGGATGGATATTTGGGACGAAAATACGAAGCTCACAGAACAGATGGACAACGATGCCGTGATGGCGGAAATACGCGAATCGCTACTTACCAACCTGGGACAGACCATCGATGGGATATGTAAGGGTACCGTACAGCAGATGGTAAAGGCAAGTCGCATGTCGGCCGAAAATACATTGTTGTGGGTAGTGAAACAAATTTGTAGGCTTACGTTGGAGCGCCATCCGGGAGATACCAAGTTTGTCAACGAACAGGCGGACATCCTCGTCAACTCGCTCTTCGGTCAGCCTAACATCTCCTTGAAAACGATGCAATGCATCAACGAAATGAAATCCGAAGCGCTAAGGACCAAGCAACAGATGGAACTCGAGGCACATCGTCTTGACGTGGAGCTTCGGCAGGCAGGCGTACCGCAGACGCATAATGTGCAGAACCTCTTTGGAAGTAATTCTGTGAAGGGCGAAGGAAACATGAATGTAGGTGGTGGTAGTATAAGTGTATAAGGGTATGAGTGAAATGAAGATCGAGAATCATTTTGCCCAAGGGGCAATTGTAAACAACGGACAGATGAATGTGGGTGGAGGCACTATCCATGTGCATGTGCAGGGGAAAGGACAGATGTTGGAAGATGTGGATGAGGCGCTGGCTGACAAGCTGGCTCCTGTGTTCTTCGGCAATAGGGATTTGGTGGCGGAATTCTTGGGACGCATCAAGGGAGCCAAGCCAACCGACGTGACTACCGAAGTGAACCGCCTGCTTAAGGAAAGGAAAGTGAGCGACATTTCCTGCAACAAGGTGCTGTGGGAGATTCTTCATGAAAACGGCTTTTACACACCTACACTCTCCAACTGGAACAGCCAAATTAGGTAATGGATTCCATTAAATTTTACTGAAAACTTGTCGAAAAACTAGTCGCCACTTGTTTCTTCTTGTCGCGGCTTGTCGGAGGACCGAAGACTGTATCATTCGTGATGCGGTCTTTTTTTTATGTGCTAACTTCGCATCAGAAACGAAACAAAAGGCCTTTTGAAGTTCAAGAAAATCAGGAATTTATAACAATTAAAACGATATCTTTATGTACAAGCAGACCATCAACAACATCACTCTGCAACTCGTAATGCAGCAACAATCAGAAGTAGCCGACCAACCTGTAAACCATACAGGAGTACTTTCGATGAATCAGGAAGGATTCCGTTTCGAAGAATCCGTTAAGCAGAAACGCCCACGTCGCAATCCCAAGCTTTACGAAGGCCAGTACGTGAGCCTCGTGCACCGAAGCGATGGCAAGTATGCGTGTTCGTTGAAGTGCATCAGTCCGCACGACAAGGACTTCGACCACAACACGGTAGCCTTCCGTATCTACCTCGAATTGATTGACGCACTACAAATCATCCGATAATTGTATGAGTAAGAAGTATAAGAATCAACCCAATGGTCTGACGCTCATGGCGTCGGACCTTCCGCCGGCAGTCCGCGTGTTTTGGGAAACGGCTCCCGAGGCTTTCCGCATTCCGGCCATCCTTGCTTCCATCGCCTGTTATTGCGCCCTCGGGACAAGACTCCGAGCCAAGTATGTGTACGATATCGAGCTGCATGCCCTCCTCGTCCAGCTCATCGTAATCGGCGAACCAGGAAGCGGAAAGTCGTTCACCCGACCCATCGTGAAACAGCTGATGCGCCAACTCAAGCTGAAGGACTTCGAGCAGAAACGCATCGAACAGGCCTACATGGAGCTGAAGAAAACGGCATCGAAGACCAAGCAGTTGCCCGACGAACCGCTCACCGCCATCCGCAATCTGCAGACCATCACGCGGGCCAAGCTCGTGAAGCGTGCCGACATGTTCATCCGCAAGTATGGCGAACCGTTGGCCTTCTTTTTCTTCAACGAGGAGCTGGCCACGATGACCGAAAGCAACAAGCGTGCCTTTGCCGACCTCAACACGATGGACCGATTGGCGTACGATCTCGGGGCGGAGTTCGGTAGCGACAGCTTGAGCGATGCCAGTTACAATGCCGATGTGGACATCATTTATTGTTCGCTTTTCTGTGGCACGCAAAACGCGCTGAACGAGTACATCAACAAGCGGGCCATCGAGGGCGGTAACTGTACCCGAAAGATTGTTACACGCATCGATGAGGAAATCTTGGGCGAAGATGCACCCCGATTTCGTCCGCAAACCCCGGAAGAGCAAAACATCGTCGAAGAGATGGTAAACCGGTTGATGGAAGAGACTTACAATGAGGAAGATCTCCTTCAGCCCATTCACGAAGTGCCTGTGGAATGGCTGGAACCCTCGGTGAAGCGTTGGTGTCAGGAACAGCGCATGTTGGTGCTGAAGACTGGCTCGCGGGCGCACAACTGCTTCTACAAGCGTTCGTCGGTATCGGCTTGGCGTATGGCCGTATTGCTCTATCATCTTTGGGGGGAGAAGGAGAATGCGCGTTCCAAGGTCATCCGTTTCTACCGCTTCATGGCGCAATACATCCTCGATGGTCTCTTGTCGCAATGGGGAACTCGTTACGATGACATGCACCGAATCGATGCCGAAACGGATACGCCTAAGAAGCGTGTTACCCTCTATGATCAAACGCCCGATGAGTTCACCTACGACCAACTGAAGGAACTTTGCATGAAGTTGGGATTGGCTCCAGGCAGAAGCTTCTTGGCTAAATGGAAGAAGGCCAAGCTTATCAGTCAGCCTGACCCGAATGTGAAGCGCTACATCAAAACCTGTAAAAACTGATGGAACGATTTGAAATAGACAAGCTACGTGCCCTCCCCATTGAGGGAGTGGCCGATAGGTTAGGGCTCAAGGTGAAGAAGCATAAAGCACTCTGTCCTTTTCATGCAGATAGCCATCCCTCGTTATCCTTTCATGTGGGGAGAAATACATATAAATGTTTCGTATGCGATGCCCACGGAGGCCCTATCGACCTCGCCATGAAGCTCACAGGAAAACCTTTCATTGAGGCTTGCAAATGGTTGGCAGACGAGCATAATGTGATTCTCACCGAATGGAAGCCGGCCGAGAAGCCCAGGAAGGAATTTCCGCCCGATATAGAATACCTATCCCGATTGGTTCAGAATCCGGTGCTGAATAGCGAAGCCCGAGACTTTCTGTTCCGTCAGCGGAGGATACATCCGGCGGTAGTGCGATGGATGGGGATTACGTCCATCTCCGTTGCTACCCCTTGCTGGAGGCATGGAAAACCTTATTACGATGCGCCTTCGTTGCTCTTCCCTTATCGTGACAGGATAGGAGCCTTAATGAGCGTGCAAAGCCGATATTTGGGACGTAAGGAAGGCATACCGAGGTTCCGTTTCCCCAGCCGTTCGGAATGTCGCATCTATGGTCTTCCGGTGGTTGAACGCTTGCAATTGGGCGAAGGACTTTGGCTCTCGGAAGGAGTGACGGATTGTCTCGCCTTGCTCTCTTCCGGAAGGAAAGCCATCGCCATTCCTGGAGCTACTCTTTTGAAACCTGAAGATGTAAAACTCTTGGCAAGCCTGCGTGTGGAGAAGAAAACGGTGTTCCACATCTTCCCCGACAAGGATGAAGCAGGAGAGAGGCTATATCGTCAACTGTTGAATGCTGCCAACGAAATAGGTGCTTGTCTCATTCGGGACGAACTGCCCGAGGGCTTCAAGGACTTCGGGCAATGGTGGGCAAGCCAAGCCTGAAAACGCAACCCGCAACCTGCAACTTTTAAAGAAAATGAATTATGAACTTATATCTATGACCAGAGGAATCAGAAATAACAATCCGCTTAATATCCGTCGCTCATCAACCCATTGGCAAGGAGCACGCAAAGAGCAAACAGACAAGTCGTTCGTACAGTTCGAAACAATGGCCTATGGCTATCGCGCTGCATGGAAGATTCTGCAAACCTATTACGAACGCTTCTGCATGCAAAACAAGCTGTTCACGGTACGTAACATCATCGAGCGATGGGCACCACCCACGGAAAACGATACGGAAGCCTATATAAAGAGCGTCTTGAGTCTGGCCAGTATCGGAGGCAAAGAAAAGCTTCTTCCTCCTAGTAATGTGTTGAGTTACGGAAGGCTTAGTAGAATGATAGCAGCCATGACTTGTGTGGAATGTGGCATTGCATATCATAAAGTAGATATGGAGGCCATCGCCAAAGGCTACAAACTGGCTTTCCCGGCTAATGGGGAGAAGTTGGATAAATGGTTGTTGGATGAGGATGAATATCGGTATTGGTAGGTTTTGTTTGTAGTAAAACGCAACCCGCAACCCGCAACTTTTTTTGAAATTCACTTTTTTTGTTGATGGTGTGGGTGAGGGTATGGAGAAGGCTGGTTCACTTTTTGTGAACCTGCCTTTTTGTGTTTACTAATATTTAAATTCGGGTCATTAATTATTTATTTGTAGTATTTATGTAGCCAACAAAATTGGTCGTAAGGAAAATAAAATATAACTTTGTTTAAAATTAATTGAAGATAATTTGAATTAAGATGTCGAATAATCAACAAATAGTGATGAATAGAATAAAGGTTATACTTGTTGAAAATCAAAAAACTAATAGATGGTTAGCAGAGCAGATGGGAAAATCAGAAAATACGATTTCAAGATGGTGCTCAAATAAATCCCAACCATCAATTGCTCAATTACAAGTAATTGCGAACTTATTGGATGTTGATGTTCGTGTTCTATTAAAATCAAGATAAAGGAACTGAAGAAAAAACAAAGTAAATGATATTGTTATGAAGAGAATTTTTACATTGATAATTATATTGGTTGCAACCTCTTTTGCAACCCAAGGTTTTTCGCAAGAACAGAAAATCCGTAAAAGTTTCTACGAAGAGCTGTCATCCATTTATACCATAGAGGGTGATGAAATATATATCCGCGAAGTGATGCAGTTCCCGGGCAAGACAAAGGACCAACTGGAATCTAAAGTCCGGGATTGGCTCAGTAACCGTATAGAACGGAGAAATTCTCCTAATATGGTAAACAACAGCGATATAACGTATCGTAACAATACGTTCATGTTCAGCGAACGTACCCGGAAATGGGGAGTTGGTGTTTACGCTAACTACAATTTAGTCATAGAAATTAAAGAAGGCAGGGTCAGACTGACAGCATATATATCGTCATATTGGTGGGGTGAGAGCGGACCGGAAATTCCCAGCCAGAATTTTTATCCGTTCAAGAGCATATCTGATGGGAAAAGAATGCTAAAACTGACAGGAGAATATATATTGGAACAGTTCCAGGATTTCAAGAAGGCAATGTTGTCAGAAACCAAACGCCCGGATGATGACTGGTAAATACAAATTTTTACTTATTGACAACAAATAACATCATATACATAGTAAAAAACAACTAAGATGGGAAGATTCTTACTATGGACACATCGTATCAGAAGGTATCCCATCATATATTTATACAAAATATGATAGAGACACAACATTATTTTTTATTGTAACTCCATATAAGGTGCATATAAGCAAAACGGAAGGAATTCTAGATAAACTATTCTATCAATGTTTGTTTTAAAACCTTGATACCAAAATTATTGCTAGTGGCCACTAATAATGCAGTATAAACAAAGAATACTAGATTCGAAAATGAGTCTCGCATTTATTGTATTACTATACATAGTTTTATCAAAACAAATATTATCTTTCCTCTGTTTTATGTAAATCCATTTTTCACTACGTACACCGAAACGTAAGAACAAGAAATATATAAATAATTAATCCATTTACTTCCCGATGCAAAAATTCTTAAAAATATTCCCTAAAACATCTTCCACATCAAAAGCACCACCCACAATCTCAGCCAGATGCGACAAACACTCGCGCAAGTCTTGCGAAACGAAGTCGCCGGAGAGGTTCATCAGCAAGCCGTCTTGTACGCGGTGGATGGATTCCAAGGCACGTACCAAGGCTTCGTAATGGCGGATGTTGGTCACGATGACATCGTTCTGTGAAATCTCCGGAAGAGCTGCCTTTTCCACCAGGAGGCCCCCTCAAGAAAACGGTCAACGACCAAACTGCGGAAACGGGGCGAAAGTGAGGCAAAATACGCCGTAAATCCGGTTACTCGCACCACAAGATCGGGATAGCGATCCGGATCCTCATTGGCCTCCATCAGCTTGCGGCTGTCCAGAATATTAATATTGATCAGTGTACCGCCCTGCTCAAAGTGTGCCTTAATAAAGTCAAGAATCACATCGACACCGCCCTCCGCCTCGGTAATCTTGGGATCGAATTCGATCTGAAGGGGG
>JAFYPV010000012.1 GCA_017559935.1 Bacteroides sp.
ACAATCACGTCGCCCGGACGGATGTTGGCATTGTTGATTACATCGCTGCGTTTCATGCGGCAAGTCACGGTAGAGTCTACGATGATGGTACGTACCAAGTCGCCCACATCAGCAGTTTCACCGCCGGTTGCATATACGCCTACACCCATTTCGCGGAGTTCCGCCAAGAGTTCGTCTGTACCGTTGATGATAGCCGAGATCACTTCGCCCGGAACAAGGAGTTTGTTACGGCCGATAGTTGATGAAACGAGGATATTGTCTACTGCACCTACGCAAAGCAAGTCGTCGATGTTCATGATGAGCGCATCCTGAGCGATGCCCTTCCATACGCCGAGGTCACCAGTTTCCTTCCAGTAGAGGTAAGCGAGTGATGACTTGGTTCCTGCACCATCGGCATGCATGATGTTGCAATACTCCGGGTCTCCTCCCAAGATGTCTGGGATAATCTTACAGAATGCTTGTGGAAAAATACCCTTGTCAATGTTTTTGATGGCGTTGTGTACATCTTCCTTAGATGCCGATACGCCGCGTTGCATATATCTTTGGTTACTCATGAGTGATATTATTTTTCAATTGAATATGCAAAAATACATATTATTTTGTTGATAGCCTTGATTTTCGTGTAGAAATTAGGACTGTTGGTGTACTTATTTCAGTATCGTTCCGATAAGTATCTGGCTTTCTCCTTTTTTCAAAGCATAGACCATGTAGAATCCTTTTGGTAATAATTCCAATGAAATCTCGGGGTGATACTTCATGCATACCATTGTTTCGCCGATGCTGTTACAGATAAGGATTTCTTGAACATCTTCCAATTTTGGAAGTAATAGGGTATTTCCTTGATTCAGTAAAGGAATGTCTGTTGGGGAGGTATGATTTATTTCCATAGCTGCACTTTCATTTCCATAACGATCTGCTGCAGTAATGGCAAAGTATAGTTGGTTTTGTTCTTTAGGTATAATTATTTGATTTTCCTTCAAATAGGGATGTAGAAGATGCTTTGCCTTGTTTGTATCTACTGGATAAATGTTGGAGGCATACAGATGATAGACGATAGGTAGCTCTTGGTTGTCTTTCGATGTACTCCATGATAATTTTAAGGTTCCGTCATTTTGTAATTCGCATAATGGATTCGTAGGTGTGGAGGGGGCAATGCTGTCTTGCCAGATCATCGGTGGAATCAATGCTGGAGCAGTGTAAAATTCGTTTTTTAATTCATCGAAAATTCCCTTTGTATTGTCTAATAGAAAACGGTTGCGGAAAAAGGCATGACCTGCCAAGCCCTGCTGACGTGTGAAGAAGAGCTGTCGGCTCACTTCGTCTAGGGGCCAGTTGCGCTCGCGAGGGGAGAGGAAGTAAATGCCTAGTCCGGGCACTACCCAACGACCATGGTCATTTTCTTTCCAGTCGAGGGCGAAGGGGTAGAAATGGTTATCTTTGAAGTACATCATCGGAAAGAGGGCATCGTGTATGCCTTCTTTCAGCCAACTTTGTGCGTCCTGATGCACCGTTTCGTAAGCATTCCATCCGTAAGAAGAATAGCGGTTGGTGTCGCGGTATTTACCCACAGGCGAGCTGCTTACCTTTACCCACGGCTTCAGTTGTTTTATCTCGGTGTGTAAGCGACGCACGATGGAGGTGATGTTCTCCCTGCGCCATTGCTTTAAATCCTTGCCTTTGCCGTATTTGCGGTAGGTGTCTGCATCGGGGAAACGGCGGGCGTTCTCCGGATAGCGGATGTAGTCGAAGTGTACCCCATCTACATCGTAGCGGGTTACGATTTCGCGCACGATACTGGCCAAATAATCAGGAGTCTCGGGATGGCCCGGGTCAAGGTACCAGGCACCTTCGTGTTGTTTACATATCTTTCGGTTTTTACGTACGATAGAATTCTTGCCCAATAGCTTGATCTGTCGGTTGTTGCCAGCCGGAATGGTTACTACCCAAGCATGAAGTTCCATGCCCCGCTTGTGACATTCTTCAATGGCAAAAGCTAACGGGTCGTAGCCCGGATTCCGTCCTGTGCGGCCGGTCAAGGATTCGGGGAAAGTTTCAATATCCGATGGATAAATTAGGTCTCCACGGAGGCGAGTCTGTAACATTACGGTATTGAAATGAGCTTTTTTCAATTGGTCGAGAATGTTGCAAAACTCCTGTTGCTGTCGACGGATACCTTCGGCGTTGGTGGCTTTGTTACGGGGCCAATCCATGCCGCCAAGTGTAGTAATCCAAGTAGCACGGATTTCATATTTAGGTTGTGCTTTGCTTGAAAAGATACACAATAGAAATATTGTTAGTATAACGAAAAATGTACGCATTTAAATTAAATTTACGGGCAAAGATAATAAGTAATTGATTAATTAGTTACTTTTGTGTCTATTAAAAACTTTCGTCAAATGATTACATTTACCATCGCATTGCTTTTGCTTATTGGAGGATATGCCGTCTATGGAGCATATGTTAATAGGGTGTTCGGCCCTGATGACCGAAAGACTCCGGCATTGACCATGGCAGATGGTGTGGATTACATCCCGCTGCCTACTTGGAAGATCTTTATGATCCAGTTTTTGAATATTGCGGGATTGGGACCGATTTTCGGTGCTATTATGGGAGCGCAATTTGGTACGGCTTCTTACCTGTGGATTGTTATTGGAACAATCTTTGCTGGGGCTGTACACGACTTCTTTTCGGGAACTTTATCTATTCGTCAGGGAGGAGAAAGTTTGCCGGAAATAGTAGGACGTTATTTAGGAATGCGTACCAAAAAGGTTATGACGGTGTTTTCTCTGATTTTGATGATATTGGTAGGTGCGGTCTTTGTGAGCGGTCCGGCTGAACTCATCGCTGGCATGACCCCCGACTGGATGGATGCTTATTTTTGGATTGTTGTTATCTTTCTTTATTATGTATTGGCTACACTGATGCCTGTTGATAAGATTATCGGTAAGGTTTATCCTTTGTTTGCTGGGGCTCTGTTATTTATGGCGGTGGGTATCTTAGTCATGCTGTACATTAAGAAACCGGATTTGCCGGAAATGTGGAATGGCTTTGGTACGAAGTATGAACGGAATCCTATATTTCCGATGATGTTTATTTCCATCGCTTGTGGGGCAATCAGTGGATTCCATGCTACTCAGTCGCCTCTAATGGCTCGTTGTATGAGCCATGAAAAGCATTGTCGTCCTATTTTTTATGGAGCTATGGTAGCAGAAGGGATGGTTGCTCTTGTTTGGGCTGCTGCAGCTACCTATTTCTTTCAGGAGAATGGGATTGTGGATCAGTTGACAGGAAAGGCTTTTTCCGGTGCAGCAGTAGCTACCCGTATTTCCAATGAATGGCTGGGAACTTTCGGAGGAATTCTTGCTATTCTTGGTATAGTGGCGGCACCCATAACCAGTGGCGATACTGCGCTCCGTTCGGCGCGTCTCATTGCTGCCGACTTCCTACATATCGACCAGCGTCCTATAGCCAAGCGTCTAATCATCTGTATTCCGCTGTTTTTACTCACCTTCAGTGTGCTGGTGTATAGTTTGAGTGATGCGGAGGGGTTTAAGATTATTTGGCGATACTTTGCGTGGTGTAACCAAACACTTTCGGTGTTTACGCTTTGGACTATAACGGTTTATTTGGTTCGTGAAAAGAAAAATTATTATATAACCTTATTGCCTGCTTTGCTGATGACTTTGGTTTGTTCCACTTACATTTGTATTGCACCCGAAGGGCTTTCGCTTCCGCAAGGATTGTCTTATGGAATAGGAGGAACTTGTGCGGTAATAGGGCTGATATGGTTTATAGTCTGGTTTAAAAAAGAAACACAAAAACGTTTATGAGAAAGTTTAAGAAATCAACCTGGATGCCATTGGCTCTTTTGGTTTATACCACAGCGATGGCTATTTATTTCCTTCCGAAGAATTCGGAAATCAGTGATACGGAGAAATGGACAACTTTCGGAGCTTCGTATGTGATTATCGGTTTATTATGGTATGTGCTTCGTTTGAAGGAAAAACGGATGGAGAAGAGAAGTCGAGAAATTGAAGATACATATAATAAGAATTAACAAGATAGGGGAAAGTTCTTTAAAACTTTCCCCTATCTTGTTTAATGTGCGTATAGATATGTGAATGGTAATTCTTTACCTTCGCTGTTGCAAACTTTCAGATGGATGGAACCGCCATCATGGTCAAAATATTGTACTTCAACCGGGTGGTATCCTTTTTTCAAGGCTGCTTGTCCGGTAACTTCGCCTGGAGCATGAAGACCATCATTGTCAATTACCAGTTTACGATCAATGTAGAGCATACTACCGTCGTCAGAACTAAGATAGAATGAGTAGATGTCGTCTTCCGGAATGTTGATGTAGCCTTTGTAAATCAAGCCGATGGTATTCGACTTCACACCACGAGGAATGGTTACGTCTTCTATTCGGTAGGCTTTCATGATTGGAGCGGAGGCGATGTCTGCACATGCCTTGCCTTTGAAATCGTACCATGTAGCTTTCAAGCCTGGGTTGCTTGGGGCTGCTGTAGTGGCCGGAGTGTATTCTGTCTTTTCGAAATGTGTCTTTACAATATCCGAACGTTTTCCCGTTGGACGGAAGACGCGGAGGGTAAGGTCGGTTGTTTCGGTCAAGACTAGATTGCCATTGTATCTTGGTGATTCCAAAGTAGGGGTGCTTCCATCGGTGGTATAGTGGATGCTAGCACTGGGGTCAAGGCAAGTGATCTCTACTTTCTTTTCGCCGATAAAGACATTCTTCTTCATAAAGCCTTCTAAATCAGGAATGCGGTATTGGATATCCATTACGTTGAGGCGTCCGAACTGGTCGGCCATGCGGGTCTGGAAATCAGTCCATTCCTTGCGGTCGTTGGTGCTCCAACCCAGTTCGGCAATGGCAAGCATACGTGGAACTGCCATGTAATGCATGCGTTCGCGGCTCGGAATCCATTCGCACCAGATGTTGCCTTGTACACCCTTTACTAAGTGTTGTTTGTCGACATCGGGCACTTCTTTCATCGGTTCGTAATTGTAAATATTTAGAACTGATTTCTTGTCTTGTGTATAGTCTAAGTAAAATGGGGCATTCGGTGTGAAGATAAGGTCGTTGCCTTGTCCGGTTGTTTGGCTAGGAGCATGTTTAGCCCAACTACGCCACCACATTACGGTAGCTGTTTCGGATAAACCTCCTTCGATGATTTCGTCCCAACCTATCATTTTCTTGCCCTTTGAGTTGAAGAAGTGCTCCATTTCGTGGATGAACCATGCCTGAAGCTCCTCTTCGGTCTTCAGTCCGTGCTCCTTCATGCGAGCCTGACAGTCCGGACATTTCTTCCAGTTTGTCTTTTCCACTTCATCACCACCGATGTGAACATATTCGTATGGGAAGAGCTCGACGAGTTCGGTATAGACATTCTTGCAGAATTCAAGAGCAGAGTCCTTGCCCGGACATACCGGAGAAGAGAAAGTGGAGCCCCAACCGGTTTCTTCGAAACAGGAAACACCGTCGTAATTGCTTACGGCTGCCAACATGTGTCCTGGCATATCCAGTTCCGGGATAATGTCAATGCCACGTACTTGGGCGTATGCAATCACTTCCTTCACGTCTTCTTGGGTATAAAAACCTCCATAGAGGGTGTCACCTTCTACGATTTGCAGCTTGTCGACCGGGATTTCGTAATCCGGATTGTCTTGTTCAGCAGCATACTTGATGCAGTCGTGGTCGTGATTATTGAACTTGCGCCAAGCACCTTTTTCTGTAAGAAGTGGGTATTGCTTGATTTCGAGTCGCCATCCCTGATCGTCGGTGAGGTGCCAATGAAACTTGTTCATTTTGTAAAGTGCCATGAGGTCGAGCAATTCCATAACTTCTTCTTTGGTATAGAAATGACGGGATACGTCTAGCATTAAACCACGCCAGCCAAAACGGGGTGAATCTTGAATCTGTACGGATGGGATACCCCAACTCATACCGCTAACTTTGGTTTTCGATTCTACTTGAGCAGGGAATAGTTGACGGAGTGACTGGATGCCAGCAATGACTCCTCTGTAGGTGTTTCCCGTAATGCAGACTTTTTCGGGACAAGAAATTAATGTATAAGAATCTGTGTTGCCTTGCATTTCGCCGATGGAAAGGTTGATGTTTCCTTCTCCTTCCGCAATCTTAATTCGATATCCTGTAGCCGGGATTAGGATTCTTGCCAAATATTCGGCTGCAGGTTTCAGTTGTGGGTCGTTGATGCCGATAGTTGTGTTCTTAGGAAGTACAAAATAGGTCGTATCTTGTATAAGACTAATAGGAATAGGTAGAATAGATGCATTTTTAATAATAGGAGGTGCATCGTTGCAAGCGCCCATTAATAAAAGGATGCCTATAGAGAAGGTAGCTGTGATTTTTTTGAATGCTTTTTTCATTGTTTTGTATGCGATTATTTGGTTAATTTTTCTTTTAAGAATTGACCTGTGTAAGAATTTGCACATTTTGCAACTTCTTCAGGTGTTCCAGTTGCTACTACATTTCCTCCTCGGTCACCACCTTCCGGTCCTAAATCAATTACATGATCAGCGCATTTGATTACATCAAGGTTATGTTCAATAATGACAATCGTGTGGCCTCGTTTGATGAGTGAATCAAATGCTTCCAGTAATTTTTTAATGTCATGGAAGTGAAGACCGGTGGTTGGTTCATCAAAAACGAAAATGGTAGGCTCTGTCTTTTCCAGACTGAGGAAATAGGCCAATTTTACACGTTGGTTTTCACCTCCTGATAGCGTTGAGGAGGATTGTCCTAGTTTGACATAGCCCAAACCTACTTCTTGTAATGGACGAAGTCGTTTAACAATTTTGCTTTGATTATGTTCATTAAAGAATTCAATGGCTTGGTTGACCGTCATTTCCAAGATGTCATAGATATTTTTCCCTTGGAATTTAACTTCCAGAGTGCCTGCTTTGAAACGTTTACCGTGGCATGATTCACATTCTAGTACCAAATCGGCCATGAACTGCATTTCTACAGTTACGGTACCTTCGCCCTTGCATTCTTCGCAACGACCTCCTTCTGTATTGAAGGAAAAATAGCCGGCTGTGTAACCTAATTGCTTAGCGAGTGGCTGTTCGGCATAGAGCTTGCGGATTTCATCGTAAGCTTTTACGTACGTTACAGGGTTGCTTCGGGAAGATTTTCCAATAGGATTTTGGTCTACGAATTCAATGTCTTTCGCCATTTTGATGTCTCCTTCTAATGAAAGATGTTCGCCCGGTCGTTCGCTGCTTTCACTATATTCGCGTTTAAGCGCTTTGAAAAATACGTCACGCACCAATGTGCTTTTACCCGAACCGCTGACACCAGTTACTACAGTTATTACATTTAAAGGGAAACGTGCGTCTATACCTTTCAGATTATTTTCTCTTGCTCCCTTAACTTCAATATAGTTATTCCATGGGCGGTGTGCAATAGGTGGTTCAATGGTTTCTTCACCTAATAAATAGCGAACGGTGTGGCTATTACTTCCTTTCTGTAAATCTTTCATGTCGCCTTGATAAACGATTTCACCACCTAAACGACCGGCGTTTGGCCCTATGTCAATGATGTAATCGGCGGCTCGGATGATTTCTTCGTCGTGCTCTACGACTACTACCGTATTGCCTAACTTCTGTAATTGACGGAGAACTTTGATGAGACGGTCGGTGTCTCGGCTATGGAGACCAATACTTGGTTCATCTAGGATGTAGAGGGAGCCGACAAGACTGCTTCCTAATGAAGTGGCTAGATTGATACGTTGGCTCTCGCCGCCAGAAAGCGAGTTGCTGAGACGATTGAGGGTGAGATAACCTAAACCTACATCTTCTAGAAATTGGATGCGGTTGTTGATCTCGGTTAATATGCGCTTGGCAATAGCTTCATCATGTTCGTCTAATTGCAAAGAACAAAAGAAAACTTGCAGATCATGAATCGGTAAGTCGACCAATTCGGATATAGAACGTCCGCCTACTTTTACATAGCATGCTTCCTTTTTGAGGCGAGTACCATGGCAGGTTGGGCAGAGTGTTTTGCCTCGATAACGAGCTAGCATTACTCTGTATTGGATTTTATATTGATTTTCTTCTAACATTTTAAAGAATGAATCAATACATGCTTTTTCGCGTGGTCCATGCCATAAGTAATCTTTCTGCTCTTGTGTCAATTCGTAATATGGGGTAAAAATAGGGAAATTGTTTGCAGGCGCATCTTGTAAAAATTCTTTCAACCATTCACTCATCTTTTCACCTCGCCAACAAACTACTGCACCTTCGTAAACGGATAAAGCGCGATTGGGAATAACTAGTTGTTCGTCAATTCCGATTACTCGCCCGAATCCCTCGCAAGTGGGGCATGCCCCGATTGGTGAATTAAATGAAAACATTTGGTCGGTCGGCTCTTCAAAAGAAATTCCATCAGCTTCAAATTTTGTACTGAATGAAAATAATTGAGTGCTTCCGTCTGGTAAATAGAAGCGGAGCATGCAAGTTCCATCACCCTCGTATATTGCTGTTTCTGCAGAATCTGTCAGTCTACTGATGCTTGCTTGATCGGAATCAGCACTCATACGGTCAATCAAGAGATAGACATTAGCCTTTTTATTTCCTTCTTCGGTTTGTAATTGTATAAGATAGTCTTCGATACGAATGATTTCACGATTGACTTCTACTCGAACAAAGCCTTGTTTCATGTCAATGTCTAATTGTTCCATCAATGTACGCCCTTCACGTGGAACGAGAGGAGCCAATACTGTGAATCGAGTGCCGGTTGGAAATTCCAACATGCATTGAACGATGTCTTCGGTAGTATGTTTTTTAACCAATTGACCACTGATAGGTGAATAGGTCTTTCCTACGCGAGCAAAAAGTAGGCGCAGATATTCGTAAATTTCTGTTGAAGTACCCACTGTGGAGCGGGGATTGCGGCTTGATACCTTTTGTTCAATGGCTATAGCCGGTGGGATTCCTTTGATGAAATCACATTCCGGCTTGCTCATGCGACCTAGAAATTGGCGTGCATATGAAGAAAGGCTTTCTACATAACGGCGTTGGCCTTCAGCATATAGTGTGTCGAAGGCTAGTGATGATTTCCCGGAACCGGATAGCCCTGTGATAACCACTAATTTTCCACGTGGTATATCTACATTGATGTTTTTAAGGTTGTTAACCTTAGCCCCTTTAATGGAAATATATTTGCTTTCACTCATAGTTTTACCAATTTATAGGAGTTTCTCCATGTTCTATTAAATAATCATTTGTACGGCTGAAATGTTTATTACCAAAGAAACCATTGTAGGCTGATAATGGAGATGGATGGGCAGATGCCAATACTAAATGCTTATTACGGTCAATGAAAGCTCCTTTCTTTTGTGCATATGCACCCCAAAGAATAAACACCAAATGTTCCCGTTGTTCGGCTAAAGCACGGATAGCTGCGTCGGTAAATTCTTCCCATCCTTTTCGCTGATGCGATCCGGCTTGATGAGCACGGACGGTAAGAGTCGCATTAAGTAGTAATACCCCTTGATTGGCCCAACGGGTTAGGTTACCACTAGTAGGAATGGGAATATTTAAATCACTTTGGATTTCCTTGAAGATGTTTTGCAAAGAAGGAGGAAAGGCTACACCGTCGTTAACAGAGAAACAGAGTCCATGGGCTTGCCCTGGTCCATGATATGGGTCTTGTCCGATAATGACAACTTTGGTCTGATGGAAAGGACAGAGATTGAAAGCGTTGAATATCAATTTTCCAGGAGGATAGATGGTTGTTGTGTGATATTCTGTACGCACAAAATCAGTTAGTCGGATGAAATAATCTTTTTCGAATTCGGGAGTAAGTTGTTGCTTCCAGCTTTCTTCTATCTGTACATTCATGGTTGTTTCGTTTTAAGGCTATAAAGATAGAAGTTATTTGCAGAATGGGCAAATTATCTTTGCCCATTCTGCAATAGCTTAGATTAATTGCATTCCCCATTCAGCACATTCACGGCGCATTTCTTCTGGCCAGATGCTGGCTTGGATTTCGCCAATGTGTGCTTTTTGTAGGTATAGCATACAGAGGCGGGATTGTCCTATACCGCCACCGATACAGAGGGGGAGGGTTCCATCCAATAAACGTTTGTGGAAATAAAGTTCCTTGCGATGTTCCTGTCCGCTAAGGGCGAGTTGGCGCAAGAGGGCTTCTTTGTCTACGCGGATTCCCATAGATGAAAGTTCCACGGAGCGATTTAGTATGGCGTCCCATACTAAAAGGTCACCGTTAAGACCTGGTAATCCAGTCTTTGGGTCAATAGTGCTGTAATCATCATAGTCTGGTGCACGCATGTCGTGTTTCTCTCCGTTGCTCAAATTACAACCGATACCGATGATGAATACGGCTCCATATTCTTTAGTAATGGCATGCTCACGATCCTTCGGTGTTAGTCCTGGATATTTTTGCATCAATTCTTCGGCATGGATGAAATGAATGTCGTGTGGTAGGAAAGGTTTGATTTGTGGATACATTTCACACACCATGTACTCTGTGCGGCGCATAGCTGAGTAGATGCGAGTGACAATTTGTTTCAAAAAATCCACAGTGCGTTGTTCGGCAGTAATTGAACGCTCCCAGTCCCACTGGTCTACATATAATGAGTGTAAATTACCTAACTCTTCATCCGCACGAATAGCGTTCATGTCGGTGTAAATCCCATATCCTGGTCCGATGCTGTATTCTGCTAAAGTCAGACGTTTCCATTTAGCAAGTGAATGTACGACTTCGGCTTGTGCATCACCTAAATCTTTAATAGGGAATGATACGGCACGTTCTATTCCACTTAGATCGTCGTTGATACCCATGCCTTTTAATACGAATAAAGGGGCGGTAACACGGCGTAAACGAAGCTCTGAGGATAGGTTTTGTTGAAAAAAATCCTTTATTTGTTTGATACCTAACTCGGTTTGTTTTAGGTCGAGTAAGGCTTTATAGTTTTCGGGCTTGACTAGGTAACTCATTATTTTCTCTGTTTTTGTTTAATTGGTTGCAAATATAGGGAATATTTGTAATAATGCTAACAAAACGGTATATTTTATTATCGTAATGGTTTCAATGTGTTCTTGGTTGTGCGCGTCTTGGTTAATGAACTGATTTTTCTTGAAATTGTTAGGAAGATAAAAAGATTATTGGTACTTTTGCAACGCATTTTTGAGATGCACCCGTAGTTCAATGGATAGAATACCGGATTCCGGTTCCGACGATATGAGTTCGATTCTCATCGGGTGTACAAATAGATTGGTCAAGTGTTTTTTTTTTTATAGACGCTTGGCCAATCGTTCTTTTTGTACGTGGTGTTTGGATATTACTTTTGTCAAAAGTCAAAAAATGTCATATATTTTATAAAGAGGTGGCTTTTGTTTGGGAGTATGCTTTGTTTTTATTATTTTTACCAAATTAATTGGGTAAATAGAAAATTACATAAACGATGAAAAACAAGTTGGCTCTTTGCCTCACTATGATGTTGATGTGTTTCAGTGTTTTGGCACAATCGTATGAAAACATGTTGCCCGTTCCGCAGCACATGCAGGTGCAGGGCGGAAGCTTCCAGATAGGAAAAGTGAAACTCGCCACTCCGGTGCTCCAAACCGAGTGGGAAAGCTTCGTCGACCAAGCAGGCGGTGAGGTGGTAGACAAGGCATCGCGCCTTATCCAAGTGAAGCTTGTGCCCGAAGTGCAGGGTGCCAAGCTCAACCAGGAAGAAGCCTACCGACTCAAGGTGACATCCAAGGGCATCGAGGTAGAAGCCACTACCCAGAAGGGCGTGTACTGGGCATTGCAGACCCTCCGCCAGCTGGAGCAGAAGAAGGGCTCGTACAAGGCATGCGAGATTGTCGACTGGCCAGCCTTCAAGATCCGTGGTTTCATGCACGACATCGGCCGCAGCTACCTCTCGCTCGACGAGCTGAAAAAGGAAATCGAAATCCTCTCCCGATACAAGATCAACGTGTTCCATTGGCACCTCACCGAGAACCAGGCATGGCGCTTGGAAAGCAAGATATTCCCGATGCTGAACGATAGCGTGAACATGACCCGCCTGCAGGGCAAGTACTACACCATCGAAGAAGCCAAGGAACTCGTGCAGTTCTGTAAGCAGCACAACATGCTCCTCATCCCCGAAATCGACATGCCGGGCCATAGCGCAGCCTTCGTGCGCACCTTCCGCCACGACATGCAGAGTCCTGAAGGTACCAAGATTCTGAAGCTCCTCATCGACGAGGTGTGCGAAACCTTTGCCGACGTGCCTTACCTGCACATCGGTACAGACGAGGTGGGCTTCTCGAACAAGACCTTCGTGCCTGAAATGGTATCGTATGTCCGCTCCAAGGGCAAGAAGGTGATTTCGTGGAATCCGGGCTGGAAGTACCAACCGGGCGAAATTGACATGGTGCAGATGTGGAGCTTCCACGGAAAGGTTACGCCGGGCATCCCGCACATCGACTGCCGTTTCCACTACACCAACCACTTCGATACTTTTGCCGACCTCGTGGCACTCTACGATAGCAACGTGTACAACCAACCGCATCAGACTGACGATGTAGTGGGAGCCATCATCGCCCTCTGGCACGACCGTCTCCTCTCGTCGGAAGAAAACATGGTGCTCGAAAACAACTTCTACCCAAGCATGCTGGCCTTGGCCGAACGCACTTGGCTGGGTGGCGGTAGCCAGTACTTCGATGGCGAAGGTACCATGATGTGGAATGAGCAGACCGATACGTACAAGAACTTTGCCCAGTTCGAGAAGCGCATGCTGTGGCACAAGGACAAGTATTTCCAGGGCTACCCATTCGGCTATGTAAAGCAGACCAACGTGAAGTGGAACATCACCGATGCTTTCCCTAACGGTGGCGACATGGCCAAGGTATTCCCGCCGGAACAGGGCTTGCAGGATGCCTACGAATACGAGGGCAAGCAGTATGGCGTGAAGTCGGCCATTGGTGCCGGCATCTACTTCCGTCATGTATGGGGCGGATTGCCTACCAGCATCCCGACCTTCTACAAGGACCCGAAGGAAAACCACACCGCCTATGCCTACACTTGGGTGTACTCTCCGAAAGACCAGGAAGTGGGCATGTGGGCCGAAACCCAGAACTACAGCCGCTCCGAAATGGACCTCCCGCCGAAGCAGGGCACATGGGACTATCGCGGAAGCTGTCTCTGGATAAACGATGAAGAAATCCTGCCTCCTACATGGACCGCTACCCACACCACCAAGAGCAACGAAATCGCCCTCGGAAACGAGAACTGCGTGGCCCGTCCGCCGATGATGGTAAAGCTCAACAAGGGCTGGAACAAGGTGTTCTGGAAGCTGCCTATCGGCAAGTTCAGAAGCAACGAAGTGCGCCTCGTGAAGTGGATGTTCACCACCGTGTTCGTTACTCCTGACGGACAGAAGGCCGTAGAAGGCTTGATTTATTCACCGGACAAGAAATTGAAGTAAAAGACTCCTTAATTCGAAAAAAAGCATGAAAAAAATAGCCTTATTAGCCTTAAGCCTGCTTTTTGCAGGTGTTATCTTCGCACAAGAGAAGATAAAAGTGGCTTGCGTGGGCAATAGCATTACCTATGGATCGGGCGTGGCCGACCGCGAAGTGAACGCATACCCCGTGAAGCTGCAAGGCATGTTGGGCGATGCATACGAGGTGGGCAACTTCGGCAAGCCCGGAGCTACCTTGCTCAACCACGGACACCGCCCGTACATCCAGCAGCAGGAATACAAGGATGCCCTGGCCTTTGCCGGCGACATTGTGGTCATCCACCTGGGCATCAACGATACCGACCCTCGCAACTGGCCCAACTATCGCGACGAGTTCATCGGCGACTATCGCTCGCTTATGCAGTCCTTCCGCGAGGTGAACCCTAAGGTGCGCTTCCTCCTGGCACGCATGACTCCGCTGTCCGACCGTCATTGGCGTTTCGAATCGGGCACCCGCGACTGGCATGATGAAATCCAGTTGGCCATCGAGTGCATATCCAAGGCCGAGGGCGTTCAGCTCATCGACTTCCATGAACCGCTCTATCCGTATCCGTACATCCTCGAAGATGCCGTTCACCCCAATGCCGAGGGTGCAGCCATCTTGGCCAAGACCGTGTACCAGGGCATCACCGGAAAGTTCGGTGGCTTGCAGATGTCCGACATGTATACAGACAACATGGTGCTCCAGCACGCACAGCCGCTCACCATCCATGGCAAGGCCGATGCCGGAGAGAAGGTAACCGTGACCATTGCCGGACAGAAGAAGAAGGCCGTAGCTGCCTCCAACGGCAAGTGGAGCGTGGTAATAGACCCGTTGAAAGCCGGTGGACCATACACACTCAGCGTATCGGCGGGCAAGGAAAAGCGGGTATATAATAATGTGTTGGCAGGCGAGGTGTGGCTCAGCTCGGGCCAGTCGAACATGGAGTTCTACCTCAGCTCGTCGGCTACCGGCAAGCGCGATATTCCCCAATCGGCCAACGACCAGATTCGCCTCTTCGACATGAAGGCACGCTGGCGTACCAATCCGGTAGAGTGGGAGGCATCCGTGCTCGATTCGCTCAATCATCTGCAGTACTTCACCGATGCTGCCTGGACCGTTTGCTCGCCGGAGACATCCGGTCAGTTCTCGGCCGTGGCCTACTACTTCGGCAAGATGCTTCAAGACAGCTTGAAGGTGCCTGTGGGCTTGATATGTAATGCCATCGGTGGCTCGCCTACCGAAGCATGGGTAGACCGCCGCACGTTGGAATACGAGTTCCCGGCCATCTTGAAAAACTGGACCAAGAACGATTTCATTCAAGACTGGGTACGCGGACGTGCTGCCTTGAATGTAAAGAAATCTACCTATAAGTTCCAACGCCATCCGTACGAGCCATGCTACTTGTACGAGTCGGGCATCCTCCCGTTGCAGCAGTACCCTATCAAGGGAGTTATCTGGTATCAGGGAGAATCGAATGCCCACAACAAGGATGCACACGAAAAGCTTTTCAAGCTCCTCGTCCAGAGCTGGCGCAAGAACTGGAACAACGGGCAGATGCCGTTCTACTTCGTGCAGCTCTCCAGCTTGAACCGTCCGTCTTGGCCATGGTTCCGCGATAGCCAGCGCCGACTGATGCAGGAAATCCCTCATACCGGCATGGCCGTATGTACCGACCGGGGTGACTCGCTCGATGTGCACCCTATCTTTAAGCAAGAAGTGGGCGAACGCTTGGCCGTATGGGCATTGAACAAGACCTATCTGAGAGAACGAATCGTTCCCTCAGGTCCGCTCTTCAAGTCGGTAGAGTTCCTCAAGGAGGTGGCCTATGTATCCTTCGACTATGCAGAGGGTATGAAGGCAGCCGATGGCAAGGAGCTGCTCACCTTTGAGTTGGCTGGCGAAGACCAGATGTTCTATCCGGCTCAAGCCGTGGTCGAAGGCAATCAGGTAAAGGTATGGAGCAAGCAAGTGAAGAATCCGAAGATGGTGCGCTACGGCTGGCAGCCTTTCACACGTGCCAATCTGGTGAACGGGGCAGGTCTCCCGGCATCGACTTTCCGCTCGGAATGACCAATCAGAATATAATAAGTAAATAAAAACTATATGAAAAAATTACACACATGGATGATGCTCGCAGCATTCCCGATGCTACTGAACGCAACAGAAAACAAGGAACCGGAGAAAATCTGCCTGAACAAGGGTTGGGAGTTCTCCCAAGTAGGTAAGAGTGAGTGGTTGCCGGCTACCGTACCGGGCACCGTACACCAGGACTTGATTGACAACAACAAGCTCATCAACCCGTTCTTCGGTATGAACGAAGAGAAGGTGCAGTGGGTAGAAAAGGAAGACTGGCAGTACAAGACGACCTTTACACTCACCAAGGAGCAGTTGGCTCGCCAGGCAGCCTTGCTGAACTTCGAAGGTTTGGACACTTATGCCGACATCTACTTGAACGGCTCGTTGCTGGAACGTACAGACAACATGTTCGTGGGCTATGAACTTCCGGTAAAGGATGTACTCCGCGAAGGCGAAAACCGCTTGCAGGTATATTTCCATTCGCCTATCAAGATGGGCCTCCCACAATGGGAAACCGACGGATTCGAGTATCCGGCCGACAATGACCACAGCAAGACTCGCGTAAGTATCTACAGCCGTAAGGCTCCGTATAGCTACGGATGGGACTGGGGTATCCGTCTCGCTACCAGCGGTATCTGGCGTCCGGTAACATTGGAACTCTACGATGCAGCCCGCATCGAAGACTACTTCGTACACCAGGTGTCGGTAACTAAGGAATTGGCCAAGGTGAACAACATTCTCGAAGTGAAGAGTGTGGCACAGGCACCTCAGCAGGCCGAAGTGGTCTTGACCTATTCTTACAAGAATGGTGCCAAGGTTACTGAACAGAAGAACGTGACTCTCCAGCCGGGTTGCAACAAGGTAAGCATGCCGGTAGAAATTGCCAACCCTACCTTGTGGATGCCGAACGGTTGGGGCGAAGCAGCGCTCTACGATTTCGAGATGACCGTGAAGGTAGACGGCAAGGCCGTGGCATCGGAAAAGAAGCGCGTGGGCTTGCGTACCATCAAGGTGGTAATGGAAGACGATAAGGACGGCAAGTCGTTCTACTTCATGGTGAATGGCGAACCGGTATTTGCCAAGGGTTCGAACTTGATTCCGGACGATGCATTGCTCCCGAACATCACAACCGAACGCTACTATCAGTTGGTGAAGGATGCAAAGGATGCCAACCACAACATGATCCGTGTTTGGGGGGGTGGTATCTATGAAGACGACCGCCTTTACGATGCTGCCGACGAAATGGGTATCTTGATTTGGCAGGACTTTATCTTTGCATGTACTACATATCCGAGCGACCCTACTTTCCTCCGTCGTGTAAGCGAAGAAGCTGAATACAACATCAAGCGCCTCCGCAGCCATGCTTGCTTGGCTATGTGGTGCGGTAACAACGAAATCTACGAAGGTATGCGCTACTGGGGCTGGGACAAGAAGTACGAAAACCCGGCTATTTGGAATGAAATGAAGGAAGGTTACAACAAGCTCTTCCACCAGTTGCTCCCGGCTATTGTGAAGGAATACGATGCCGACCGCTTCTACATGCACGGCTCTCCATACGAAGCCAACTGGGGTCGCCCTCACAGCTGGAAGATTGCCGACAGCCACAACTGGGGTACTTGGTACGGTCAGAAGCCATTCGAAAGCTTCGACAACGAAATCCCTCGCTTCATGAGCGAATACGGCTTTCAGGCATTCCCGGAAATGAAGACCATCGCTACCTTCGCTGAACCGAAGGACTATGCCCTCGAATCGGATGTGATGAACGCACACCAGAAGGCATCTATCGGCAACTACCTCATCAAGAAGACCATGGCCTTGTATTACGAAGTGCCGGAAGATTTCGAGGAACTCGTATATAAGGGATTGGTATTGCAGGGCTTCGGTATCCGTCACGGCATCGAAGCACACCGCCGTAACCGTCCGTACTGTATGGGTTCGTTGTACTGGCAGTTGAACGATAGCTGGCCGGTGGTATCATGGTCGAGCATCGACTACTATGGCAACTGGAAGGCTATGCACTACCAGAGCAAGCGTGCGTTTGCACCGGTATTGCTCAACGCGTTCAAGGAAGGTGACCAGCTTTGCATCTATACCCTTTCGGATGAATTGAAGGAACATAAGAATGCCACTCTCCAGCTCAAGGTGATGGACTTCAACGGAAAGGTATTGAACAAGAAGGAAGTGAAGGGCGAAGTGCCTGCCAATGCATCGGCTGTATTCCACAAGGAAGCATACGATGGTTTGGCTGCTAACCCAACAAACACACTCCTGTTGATGACCTTGAAGAGCCAGAAGGGCGAAGTCCTTTCGGAAGAAATCTACTACTTCAACTACCCGAAGGATCAGGAGTTGCCGGTAGCGAAGGTATCTTATAAAGTAAAGCAGATGGACGGCAAGTGCGAGGTGACTCTCTCGAGCAAGCAATTGGCTCGCGACATCTTCATTGAAATCCCATTCCAAGGTGCACGCTTTAGCGATAACTTCTTTGACCTCCTCCCGGGACAGACCAAGAAGATTATCATCACATCGGATGAAATCAAGAAGGGCGAACCGGTAGCATTGAAGATCAGACATTTGACTGGCATAGTGAAATAAAGAAATGAAATCACATATTAAATAATTAAATCTACTAGTAGTATGAAGAAAAAAATGATGAGCCTCGCAGGCTTGTTTGCGGCAGGTTGTATGCTTTTTTCCTGCTCTTCGGAAGTAAAAGAAGCGAACTATCAGATTATTCCTATCCCACAGGAAATTGTGATGGGTCAGGATGGTGCTTTCACTTTGGCAAATGGCACAAAGGTAATGTACCCGGAAGGCAATGAAAAGATGCAGAAG
>JAFYPV010000125.1 GCA_017559935.1 Bacteroides sp.
TGATTTGCCATCTCGACTAATCTTTAAATTGTTCTTTATTCTTTTTTCTTATTAGTAGTCCGTGGGGGAATCGAACCCCCCTTGCAAGAATGAAAATCTTGAGTACTAACCGATATACGAACGGACCATCCTTCTTTGATTAATTCGCCTAAGCGAATTTTAATGGCGGTATGGACGGGACTCGAACCCGCGACCCCCTGCGTGACAGGCAGGTATTCTAACCAACTGAACTACCACACCATATTTCAAAGAATCGACTTCCTTTCCGAAAGCGAGTGCAAAAATAGAGTGTTTTTTTGAAACTACAAAACATTCCAAAGAAAAAATGAATCTTTTCATATAAATTCCTTGAAAATCCTTATTTTTGTAGGAAATAAAGTAATGAAGAAGGGTTATGTATCAAAAAATAAAGGGCGTTGTGCTTCATTCTTTGAAGTTTAATGATACGTCGAATATTGTAGATCTTTATACGGATCAGATTGGGAGGACCTCTTTTATAATGAAAGTTTCGCATTCAAAAAAGAATGGAGTGCAGAGTGTGCTTTTTCAGCCCTTAGCTCTAATAGAGGTGGAGGCAGATATACGTCCGAATAATAATTTGCATAAAATTCGAGAAGCTAAGTCTTTATTCCCTTTTAATTCCTTGCCTTATCATCCTTATAAATCATCCATTGCCATGTTTTTGGCAGAATTTCTCTATCGGGCATTAAAGGAAGAAGCGCCTAATGAGGCGTTGTTTGCTTATTTGTTGTATTCTATCCGTTGGCTTGATGAATGTGAAAACCGTTCGTTTGCAAATTTTCACTTGGTGTTCCTCATGCGCCTTTCTCGTTTCCTTGGTCTTTATCCCAACGTGGACGATTATACTTCCAATTGTTATTTCGATATGCTGAATGCTTGCTTTACTCCCTTGCTGCCCAAAAGTGGTGCGTTTTTGAAGCCCGATGAGGCCGCTCGAATCCGCTTGTTACTTCGTATGAATTACGAGACCATGCATTTATTCGCTATGAGTCGTGCAGAGCGTAACCGATGCCTCACGGTTATCAACGATTATTATCGTCTCCATATACCAGATTTTCCGATATTGAAATCCTTGGATGTGCTGAAGGAGTTGTTTGATTGAGGTTATTTTAATAAATTGGCAATGGCGTCCTCTATTTCCTTCCCCGTCTTTGCTTCACTATATCCATAGAATATCTTTCGGATAATGTGGTTTTCATCCAAGAGGAAGAACCAAGGGGCGGCACGCCCCGTTTGATAATTTTTCAAAACTTCTTCGGTGGCTCCCAAGAAAAGGTAATTCAGTTCCTTCTTCTCGGAATAACCTTTTCGAGCAGAAGTGCGTCCGCTCCAACTTTCAATGGCTATTAGTTCGAAGTCTTTGGAATCATACTTGCCTTTCAGTTCCTTCAAGAATGGGATAGCAAGTTGGCACGCTCCACAACCTATTCCGGTAAAGTTCAGAAGGATTACCTTGCTCTTTATGTCGGAAAGGGAAACGGGACGGTCTTCGATGTCGGTCAATGTCCACTCTGGAGCAGGTTTGTCCTGAAGAATATACTTGTTATTCTTTTTCTTTTGTGGTGAATTGTAGTCGCGGACTTCATAGTCTTGGGGAATATAATCAAACAAGTTGAAATCGGCCAAAGTTCGTTTGTTGAATATTGGATTGATACATTCCTCTGAAAATTTGGATTCATTTAATGTTCGCTTGTATTTATATGGAAGGTTATCCGATTTGCGAATCCATACTTCATAGTAAGACGTTGGATCGAATTCCATACCTTCAGGTCGTGTGTTAGGAATGTGTATGGGTTTTCCAAAAAAATGTACTTGTTCATTTTCGTGGATAGTCATACTGAAATGGTAACAACTATCTTCGTCTACCAAATCAGTTACGATGCTATCTGTTGTTTCGATGGCATATTGTAGGATATTCTTTGTCATATTAAAGAAAGGTGGATTTACGGGGCGATAAGGGAAAGGTTTGAAGAAAAATCATCTACCAACAATCCTTTATGTTCGTCGTAAACTATCATTCTTATCTTGCCGTCATATCAGCCTTCGAATCGCATCCCTTCGCTTGGAACAAACCATGCATAACTTACACCAACAACCGTGTCGGCAGGATTATCGTATTCGTGATGTACATAAACGATATCATATACTGGATTTTCATTGTATGGATTCCAGGCTTTTAATCGCCCATGATATTCTACGGAGTTGATGCTTTCCAAATTCTCTATCACTTTCTTTAGATACGCTTTCGTATTCGGTTGGTCGCAACTACAAAACATTATCACGACCCCTAATCCAATAATCCAATGTTTCTTTATCATTGTAAATCCTCCTGCTTTTTTTACAAAAAAAGGAAATTTACTCAATGAAAGCAATAACTTTTCAATTAATATTCTTTTAAAAGAAGGTTATTAATTTAGAACTACACGATTCTAAAGTTAATCATGAGTGTGGTTTTGCTAAACTACATCGTGATTACATGAAATTACATCGTGGTTTAGCGAATTAACGATGTTGATTAACTTTTGAATTGGCTACTTTCTGCGATTATGATTCGGCATTTGAAGGAATTGTTCGATTGATTTTGATACTTTCGAGTTTTCAAAACATTTCGGCATTTGAACTAAAACGCCTAAAACGTTTTGCTTCAAATGCCGAAATGTTTTTTTGATGAAGGTAGAAATCAATGACTTACTCCTTGGTCGAGACAATGTGCCCGATGGCTGTAAGATGTTTACGAGCCAGTTCGAAAGGAACATTGCGAGGATCGCATTGGCGGGTTGCGGCAAGTGCAGCTACTACGCCTGCGGCTTGTCCCATTCCCATGCACGATGCCTGAACGCGTAAGGCTGAATTGGCTCCATGGTCGCTTGAGATCGCACGTTCGGCCACCAACATGTTTCCTACTTCCTTCGGCAACATGGCACCGAGAGGAATTGCCCCCTTTTTGCCTTCTTTATGGAAGACGAGGCGGGCACCGCTTGTACTGGCATTGTGCTAGTCTATCATCCAATACGACCAAGAAAGGGCATCTTCGGGAACATAACCTGCCAGATTATCGTGTTCAGTAATGGTCTTTTCGCCAATGACGCGATAGGTTTCGCGAACGCCTACTTCGCTGGCCGATGAGGTCACTTCGATATGTTCCAATCCAGGTTGTCGACGGATGAATGAGATGACACGGTCGCGTACTTCATACCCTCTGCGGTTTGTTTCTGCTCGTGCTTCGGGAGTGGAATTGTCGGCAAGCGGAACATAAGCACCCGAACCGCCTCCTTTGCGGATGAACCAGGCTATACCTACATGTACATCGGAGGGCAGCAGTTCGCCTTTCTCGATAGCCTCCTTGTGTGCACGTATTATTGTTTCTGTATCGAACTTGACGCCTTTCCCAAACCGGACCGGCTATGATTTGTTGTCGCCAAGCGTGGGATTGTTCCGCCGATTCGGTAGTCTCGTTCCACGAGGACGGTGTGGGCACCAGTCTTGGCAGAAGCCAATGCGGCTCCGATTCCAGCAGGTCCACCGCCTACCACTACGACATCATAAATAGGAGACTCTTTCTGTTGGCCGAAGGCTGTGAAGCAAGTCATGATAGACAGAAGCACAACGGCAAGCGTGTTTTTCATTCTTTGGATATTCATAAGCGATACATAAAAAAGTACGGATTACGCGGATTAACACGGTAATCGTATCCGTGAACTCCGTGTAATCCGTACTTAATAAATGTATGTTTTCAGGATGTGATTATCCCAAAAGTTCCTTCACTTTAGCGGAGATGGCACGACCTTCGGCCAAGCCTGCCAACTTCTTGGTAGCTGTACCCATCACCTTGCCCATATCTTTCGGGCCTTCGGCGCCTACTTCGACGATGATAGCCTTCAAAGCTGCTTCCAATTCTTCTGTACTCATCTGCTTCGGCAAATAAGTTTCAATTACGGCTACCTGTGCCAATTCTGTTTCTGCCAAGTCGGCACGACCTTGTTCGTTGTAGAGAGTAGCCGAGTCCTTACCTTGTTTCACGAGCTTCTGCATGATCTTGATTGCAGCTTCGTCGGTGAGAGTATCGTTGGCACCCGGAGCTGTCTTAGCTTCAAGGAATACCTTCTTGATGTTACGCAAAGTTTCCAAACGTACTTTGTCTTTTGCCTTCATGGCTTCTTTGATATCGTTGCTAATGCGGTCAAACATTTCCATATTCTATTGGATTTTAAAAGTGAATTACATTATCTTCTTCGTTGTTGGTATGGTCGGGTTGATTGAATCCATTGTTGGTAGACATGCGGGTTTGGATACTATCAAGCATATCCTTACTGCGTTGGAATGTAGGGATTGTTTCTACTATGCTGATGATATTATCGTTATCCAGATCTTCAGGATTGAAAAGGTAGATGTTTCGGCGTGGTTTACGACGGATTCTCGATTTGCTGTCGTTTTCATAGAACTTTTCACGACGTATACGCTTTTCTTCTTCTTTTTCTTCCTGTTCGGCTAAGCGCTGTTCTTCCTCGATAGTACGTTTCTTCATACGGTCGTCCATTTCCTTCATGTGTATGTCCTGTACACCGAAACCTGTGGCCAAAAGGGTAATTTTAACTCGTTCACCTAAAGAGTCGTCAATGGCCATACCAAACTTGGTTTCGAAGTCGCTGTTGAACTTGTTCATGAATTCGCGCACTTCTTCCATTTCGTTCATCATCAATTCATGTTCGCCGCTGTAGGTGATGTTGAGCAATACTTTCTGTGATTTGAAGATGTTATTGTTATTTAATAATGGTGAGTGTTGCGCTTCGTTTATAGCGGTAGTCACACGGTTTTCTCCTTCGCCAAAGCCAGTACTCATGATAGCTACTCCACCATCCTTTAATACAGTTTTTACATCGTTGAAGTCGAGGTTGATAATACCTCGCATGGTGATGATTTCAGCAATACTTTTTGCTGCGATAAGGAGTGTGTCGTTAGCCTTGGCAAAGGCACTGATAACCGAAAGGTCAGGATATATTTCGCCTAACTTCTCATTGTTGATAACAAGAAGTGCATCTACGTTCTTGCTGATCTCTTCTACACCGTCCAATGCTTGGTCAATTTTCTTGTGGCCTTCCCAACGGAATGGAATGGTAACGATGCCTACAGTGAGGATGTCCATATCCTTGGCTACTTTGGCTATAAGCGGAGCAGCTCCAGTACCTGTACCACCACCCATACCTGCTGTGATGAATACCATTTTGGTACCGTCGTTCAACATGTTCTGTATTTCCGCCAAACTTTCTTCAGTCGCTTCGCGAGCCTTCTGAGGGCGATTCCCTGCTCCTAAGCCTTCATGGCCGAGCTGTACTTTGACAGGAACCGGTGATTCTTCCAATGCTTTACAGTCGGTATTGCAAACTACGAAAGCTACATCGTGAATACCTTCCTTATACATGTGGTTCACTGCATTCCCACCACCACCGCCTACACCAATTACTTTGATGATACAAGAGGTTGCCGATGGGAAATCGAATGGCATTATGTTGTTTTCTTCTGACATATCTATCTTATTTTATCAATTGATGTATTTGGGTTAATTATTTTCGTCAAGAATGGTGTTAATCCAGTTGCCGATTCGATTGGCAAAACTATTTTTGTTTTTAAGTTCTTCAATTTCATTCTTGATGCTCTTAATAGCTTCGATTTTTTCTGAAATATTCATAGATGATGCTTTCTTTAGTTTCTTCAAGGCATCGCTGTACTTTTCGTTGTTCTTTAAGTGTACGGCTTCTTGAATAAGTTCTTCGCAATCAGCCTTTTTCTGCTTTTCAACCTCTTCGGCAGCTTTTTGTGCTTCAGCTGCGGCTTTCTGTGCTTCTTTTTCCGCCTTTTGTCGATTCAAAATCGCTTCTTTTTCTTGCTGACGTTTGCGTTCTTCTTCCTCTTTTTCCGCTTGGATAAATATATCTTGTTCGATAGCCTGTGTGTTGGTAGGACGCTTTACAGCTTCTACTTTTGGCTGTTCAGGTATCATGAGGCAGCAGTTTTCCTTACCAGCAGCAAGAAGTGCTATTAGAGTATTGTTCGAACCATCTTTTTTTACTTCCAAACCTTTTAAGGTAATGTGTGTATCTTTGGCAACACGAAGCTTTTCAATCTTGGTGCGTTTGATGAATGCTTCTTCCATGTTTTTCATGTTAATAGCTCCACCAGTGATAATGGCTCCAGCTAGCAATTTATTTTCATATCCTGATATGGCTATTTGATGAGCTACGTTGTCCAAGATTTCGTTAAGGCGTGCTTCTACTATGTCTTCCAATAAGATTGCATTGATGGAGCAACGATTATCTAGATTGTATGTTTTGTTTTCGTCTTCGTTTTCCTTTGGCTCGATGTAGGCTTGGGCAAATCTTACTTTCAAGGCTTCTGCATCTTCTTCCTCAATCTGTTGGCTGCAGATGTCTCTGGTGATATTGTTTCCTCCCAATGGAATAACGGCCAAGTGACGAAGAATATTATTCTTGTATACTGAAACTGTGGTTGTATCTGCACCAAAATCCACTAATACACATCCTGAACGCTTTTCGCTGCTAGTCAGTACTGCATCAGCTAATACTAAAGGTGCAATGAGGTCTTCTGCATCTTCAGCTATTTCGATAGGTACCAAGTCACAACATTTTTCAATGTTTTCTTTGACATTTTTGCGTGCTATAATATTGAGAAAACGGGCTTCGATGTGATCAGTTTGTACACCTACTGGATCTACAATTAAATCGTTTCCTACTTTATATTCTTGAGGTGCTACGCCCAATATTTGGTATCCTACAATTGGTACAGCTCGATTACTATCTTTGAGAGAGTCAATTAGTTCTTGGGAAATTTTGGTCTCTTCGTCTAAATGGCGCATTTCTGTATTGCGAATAGTCCGTAATGACTGTCCACCTATACCGATATAGACTTTACCAATCGAAGCCTTCAGTGCTGATTCTAGTTTCTTTACAATCGAAGTAAGGCTTAGGGTGGTTTTGTCTAGATTGTAGATTACTCCCTTCCGGATACATCCTGAAGCGTTTTCACTAGCCATAGCCAAAACTTGTATGCTTCCGTCCGGAAGCTTTTTCCCTGCAATGCCGGTAATCTTTGTTGATCCCAACTCTATCGCTACAATAAAATCTGTTAATGCCATATCTTACTTCTCTTTTTTAGTACAAATAATTTGATTGTTAAATTCAAGGCTGATACGACTATATTTGTTCCAACCAATTTCGTTTAATCCTTTTTTGTAAAAGGTTTTCAGCCTTTCAAATTTATTCTCGTAGTTACCTGGTTTCCCTAAAAATATGATGTGGTTTCCTACTTGTGGTACCAGTTCCAATTCTTTTGTAAAGGTTATGTTAATTTGTTGTATTTGAGCTTTCCATAATGGATTCTTTTGTAAATACATGCCAAATTCGTAAAGTTCCTTGGTAGCAAAAGATTTATCTACGTATCCAGTTACTACGGCGACATTGGCTGCGCTGTTCGGTATAGGCATGGTATGTGCCTTATCGTCAATATAATAATTCTCGCCATTGTTTGCCATGATTCGTAGAATGGGAATACGTTGAGTTATCTCAATGCCTATGCAATTATTGGATGTTCGATAACATTCTGCGTTGCCAATCAAAGGATGTTTTCTCAATTCATCTTCTAATTGTCTAGTGTTAATTTCTCCGATCTGTTTCCCAATAGGAGACATTTTTTTGCTATTTAGAAGTTTTAGTATTTCACGCTTGCTGATAAATCCATAGTCAATACTGTCATTGATTACCAATTCCATACCAGTACAAGTCTCTACATTTGGCTTGCCGTTGAATACTGTGACAGCTATAACTAAATAGACTGAAATCAGTATCAAAAATAGGAATATGAAAATTTTTTTCAGCATCGTTTATTTATTATTTCACAGATTTGGGGAGCATAATTTTCAATGTCACCCGCACCTAATGTTATTAATACTTCAATGTTCTTTGTTTTCAGAATGTCAAGTATGTTTTCTTTTTTGCACAGAGTTTTTTCGATTCCAGACGGCAATTGATCGTATATTAATTGGCTACTTACTCCTTCAATAGGAAGTTCACGCGCCGGATAGATCTCTGTTAAAATTACTTCATCGAGTAGGGATAGACTCTCTGCAAATTCTTTGTAAAAATCACGTGTACGGGTATACAAATGTGGTTGGAAAATTCCTGTTAATTTCCGATTCTGATATAAAGCGCGCATGGAAAGGATACTTTGTCTAATTTCTTCTGGATGGTGTGCATAGTCACTCAAATAGACAATTTTATCAGTTTTAATCTTGAAATCAAATCGACGCTCTATTCCTTGGAATGATGCCATAGCTACTCTTATTTCTTGACTAGTTGCTCCACTTAATTGTGCCAATGCCATAGCCGCAATGCCATTTTCAATATTAATGGCTACAGGAACTCCTAATTGTATATCTGTTATATTTCCAAGTGGAGAAATGTAGTCAAATATAATTTCTCCTCTTCCAATGCGTACATTTTCTGCATGGAAATCACCTTCTTCTTTTGAATAAGTATATAAAGTTACTCCTTCCTGAAGTCTAGGTTCCAAATTGATCCCTTTACGTATAATTAAAAATCCTCCAGGTTGGATAAGTGAAGTGTAATGTCTAAAACTTTCTAAGTAGGCTTCCTCTGTTCCGTAGATATCCAGATGGTCAGCATCTGTTGCGGTAATAACTGTTGCATATGGGGTTAGCCAATGGAATGAACGGTCAAATTCATCGGCTTCAATGACTACAAATTCACTATTGTCAGATAGTAATAGATTGGTTCCGTAATTCTTTGATATACCACCTAAAAATGCATCACAACCTACATGCGATTGATGCAACAAATGTGCGGCCATGGTAGATGTTGTTGTTTTCCCATGAGTACCAGCTGCGCATAGTCCCTTGCTAGAACGAGTGAGCATACCTAATACTTGTGCTCGTTTATAAATGGTAAAATTGTGGTTGCGGAAGTATTGGAGCAGTATATGATTGTCTGGCATGGCAGCTGTGTAAACAACCAATGTACTTCTTGAATCCCCAAAGTCTGGTGGTATATTTTCTATGGCTTCTTCGTAACAAATTTGAGCCCCTTCTTTTTTCAACTTTTCCGTCAATTCACTTGGTGTTCGGTCATAACCGCCTACTTTCTTTCCCTTGGATAAAAAATAGCGTACTAAAGCACTCATACCGATACCTCCAGCACCGATGAAATAAACGGATTTTAATGTGTTAACATCCATGTTCGTCCTTATATTTTTCAGCTAGCTTAATGACTTCTTTGGCAATGATGTTTGCAGAGTCTGTAAAAGCTAGTTCTGCAATGTTTTTACTTAAATTCTTTAATAGTTCTGGTTGGTTAACAGCTTCAATAGCCTTAGTTAACAATACTTCTTTGGCCTCTAAATCTTTCACATAAAGAGCGGCATTTTTATTGACTAATGCTAATGCATTTTTTGTTTGATGGTCTTCTGCTACGTTCGGGGATGGAACTAGAATTACGGGTTTTTGAAGCAAACAGAATTCTGAAATAGAACCTGCACCGGCGCGGCTAATAACGAGATCGGCTGCACTGTACGCAGTTGCCATGTCGCTGATAAAGTCGGTTACATATAACATCGGAAGCTCTCCAGCTTTAGCTTTAGCAGTTTGTGCTTCTTCAATGTATATCTTCCCCGTTTGCCAAATGAATTGTACATTTGATGATTTTATTTTATCTAGGTTATCTATTAAACATTGGTTAATGGTTCTAGCTCCTAAGCTCCCTCCTAATATTAGAATAGTTTGTTTGTTTGGATTTAATCCAAAGGAGGAAATGGCTTCTTCTCTTGTCATGTTGTGATTGCGCAAACCTTGACGGATAGGATTACCGGTGAGGATAATCTTATCTTTTTCAAAGAAACGTTCCATTCCTTCATAGGCTACACAAATCTTTTTTGCTTGTTTTGCTAATAATTTATTAGTTACTCCTGCATATGAATTTTGTTCTTGAAGTAATGTCGGAATTCCCATGCTTCCTACTACTTTTAATGTTGGACCGCTAGCATAACCACCGACTCCTACTGCTGCATGAGGACGAAAATCTTTAACGATTTTTCGTGCTAGGCGTTGACTTTTGAATAGTTTGATGAGAACAGGAATATTTTTCAGTAAATTTTTGCGGTCAAATCCTGCAATAGGAAGACCTTTTATTGGATAACCAGCAGCAGGTACTCGATGCATTTCCATTCGTCCTTCTGCACCGACAAACAATATTTCTGTTTCAGGGCGTAGTTCCATGATAGCATTTGCTATGGATACTGCTGGGAAAATGTGTCCGCCAGTACCACCTCCACTAATAATAATTCTTAAATTCTTCTTCATAATGTCCCTCTTTTTCTTGGGTTTGCAAAGTTAGGAATATCTGTTTTAAAATCCTCAGAATGAAATAAATTATTATTGTAAAACCTCATTTTCGTTTTCACCTTCAATCTGTGTTAATTCTCGTGCTTGTAAAACAAGCGCTTGCGCTGCAGAATGAAGTTTTTCTTCGTTTGCTAACAATTCCTGTTGACGACGTTGCTCTTCTTTTTCGGCTACATATCTGCTGACACTTAATATCATGCCAATGTAAGCGCAATTAATCAATGTGGAGGTTCCTCCTTTGCTGATAAGCGGTAAAGGCTGGCCTGTTACAGGGAATAGTCCTACCGCTACCATCATATTCAACATAGCTTGTGAAACAAGTAATAATGCTATGCCCATGACAAGAAATGCTGGGAAGTGTTTTTCACATCGTTTGGCAATTCTTCCTGCTCGAATCAGTAACCATAAATATAGCATGACGATAAATGCACCGCCTAATAACCCCAATTCTTCGATAACAATAGCGAAAATAAAATCGGAAAAGGCTTGAGAAAGGAAATCTCGTTGCACACTATTGCCAGGCATTTTCCCAATTACATTGCTTGTTGCAATTGCAATATTGGCATGGGCAATTTGGGCATCTTTGTCTATATCGAATTTGGCGGCTGGTACAGCACCTTTGTCTTCGGCAAATCCCTTGATACGGCTTTGCCAAGTTGAGAAACGGTGTGTGCCAGGAATATTTTCGTAAACTTTTGGTGGAATGGCTACAATTATACCAATCAAAAGTGTCAATGAAAGACCAACGATTCCTACTAGTTTTCCGATTTGTTTCCATGGAACTCTGCCAATAAGCATCATTAGGAAAACAACTCCTGCCAACAAGGCTGCAGTAGAACCGTTTTCTGGAGCAATCAGAATAAACACAATGCTGATAATCCACATGATGTATTTAAAAGCTTTAGGATTAGCTCCGTCCTCTTCTTGGAATTTAGATAAAATGAATGCCGTAACAATGATGACAGCCATTTTTGCCAATTCTGAAGGTTGAAATTGGATGCCGAAGAAAGTCATCCAACGGGATGCTCCGTTAATGCGGTCACCAGTAATGAATCCCATCCCCATCACAAATATCAAGAGAATACAAGAGAGAGGAAGTAAGAAGAAAGGTAATACACTGAAATATTTGCATGGAATATTATGTACTAGTACTACAATAAAAGCACCTACCATTAATATAACACTATGTTGGGTAATAGGTCCCCAATGGTCTCCGCTTTTGTAAGTAAGTGTACTAGCAGCACTGAATACTTCCACTATGGAAATCAAACAGAGGAATAGGAAAATAATCCATATTACTTTGTCGCCTTTGAATAAGTCTTTTATTAGGTCCATATTTTTCCTTATAAATTTCTGACGCAGTTTTTGAATTGTTTCCCGCGATCTTCGTAACTTTTGAATAGGTCAAAACTAGCGCAGCATGGGCTTAATAATACAGCCTCTCCTTTTTTTGCCATTTTATATGCGGCATTTACTGCATCTTCCATGCTTTTTACATCTGCAACAGGTATTCCAAAGCTATCGAAAAAGTTATGTAGTTTTTCGTTATTAAGACCCATGTAAATTAGGCCAACACATTTCTCTTTGACTAGTCCAGCGATTTCTGTATAATCATTTCCTTTATCCTTCCCGCCAAGAATTAAGACCGTTTTGGTTTTCATGCTCTGTAATGCATACCAACAAGAATTGACGTTGGTTGCTTTAGAGTCGTTGATGTAGTCGACTCCTCTTACACGACAAACCTTTTCTAAACGGTGCTCAACGCCTTCGAAATCGCTCAAGGCTTCACGAATACATTCCTTACGAATACCTGCCAAATTGGCCGAGATACCGGCTGCCATGGAATTGAATAAGTTGTGGGTACCTGTTAAGGCCAATTCTTCTTGCTCCATGTTGAATGCGATTGGTTGGGTGAAGTGCACCTGCTTGTTTTCAATGTAAGCTGCGGTTTCTTCATTTTTCTTTTCGGCAAAAGGATAATATTGCCCATGGATGCCGTACTTATGCAATTCTTTTTGGATGATAGGGTCATCATTCCAGAAAATGAAAGCATCTTCTTGAGTCTGATTTTGGAGAATGCGGAACTTAGCATCAACATAATTTTGCATGTTGTGGTCGTATCTGTCCAAATGATCAGGAGTAATGTTCATCAATACGGCAATGTTCGCACGGAAGTTGTACATGTTATCCAATTGGAAACTGCTCAATTCGATGACATAGTAATCGTAATTGTATTCTGCAACTTGATAGGCTAAGCTTTGCCCAATGTTACCTGCCAAACCGACATTCAGCCCAGCTTTTTTGAATATATGATATATCAAAGAAGTTGTAGTGGTTTTACCATTACTGCCAGTAATACAGATCATCTTTGCGTTGGTATATCTACCGGCAAATTCGATTTCGGAAATGATAGGTGTATCTTGCGCCAATAATTTTTGAATCATCGGAGCCTCATTAGGAATACCTGGGCTCTTGACTACTTCATCTGCATTCAAAATCAGCTCTTCAGTATGTTTCCCTTCTTCCCAAAGGATACCATATTCATTTAACATATTCTTGTATTTATCCTTAATGGGAGACATGTCTGAAACAAAGGTGTCAAATCCTTGTTTTTTTGCTAAAACGGCTGCACCAGCTCCGCTTTCTCCTGCTCCTAAAATCACAATTCTTTTGGCCATAGTTTTATCTGATTTTAAGTGTAATAATGGTTATTGCAGCCAATATAATGGTAACAATCCAGAAACGAACGGTAATTTTCGATTCATGGAATACATTTGTTGGCTTGGTAAATAAATAGCTGCATTCTGGATCTAACTGTGCCGCTGTAATACGGAAATGGTCGTGAATAGGCGTACGCTTGAATATGCGTTGTTTCTTGCCTTTCTTCTTTCCTGCTTGGAAGTATTTCACTTGTAAGATAACCGACAAGTTTTCTACTAAGAATATACCGCAAAGAATAGGAATAAGCAATTCCTTATGGATAATGATGGCAAATACGGCAATGATACCACCGATAGTCAAGCTACCTGTGTCTCCCATGAATACTTGTGCAGGGAAAGCGTTGTACCACAAGAAACCAATCAATGCACCGATGAAAGCGCAGATAAAGATTACTAGTTCTTCGCTTCCAGGGATAAACATGATGTTCAAATAGCTGGCATACTCGATATGACTCGATACGTATGCTAATATCCCTAACGTCAGGCCTATGATGGCTGAATTTCCGGCTGCCATACCATCCATTCCATCGTTCAAGTTGGCTCCATTGGATACGGCAGTTACTACAAAAATAGTCACCAAGACAAAGAGAATCCAACCGGCTGTTTGGGCATGCTCACCCATGAAACCTACTACATCGGCGTAATCCAAATTGTTATTTTTGAAGAAAGGAATAGTGGTCTTGGTAGATTTCTCGTTTTGCGCCTTGTGGATAACTTCCACAATTTCACCGCCTTTCTGAATTTCTACGTTTTCGCGAATAACAACGTTAGGGCTAAGATAGAGAGTCAATCCAACAATCAAACCTAAACCTACCTGACCGATAATCTTGAACTTACCATGCAAACCTTCCTTGTCTTTCTTAAATGTTTTGATATAGTCATCCAAGAAGCCTAATGTGCCTAACCAAATGGTAGTAATAAGCATCAAAATCATGTATACATTGTGAAGCTTGCCTAAAAGAAAACAAGGAACCAATGTGGCAAAGATGATAATGATGCCGCCCATAGTTGGCACACCTTTCTTGTTGACATTGAAAGGGTCGACGGAAGCGTCGCGTTGAACTTCCGTAATTTGTTTCTTTTTCAATAAGTTAATGAAGTATTCACCGAAGATGGTTGATATCAGCAATGCTAATATGATGGCCATCAATGAACGGAAGGATACATATCCGAACATTCTGGCTCCGGGAAAATCACATTTTTCTAAGTATTCAAATAAATAGTATAACATGCTTGTAGATTATTCGTTTGCAAAAATTTCTCTAATTACCTCTTTGTCGTCAAAATGATATTTCGTTCCCTTAATATCCTGATAGTTCTCGTGACCCTTTCCTGCTACGAGGATAGCATCACCGGCTTGTGCCAACATGCAGGCAGTTTTGATGGCTTCTTTACGGTCGACAATGCTGATTACCTTTCGCATGTCTTCCTTGGTTAAGCCTGCCAACATATCGTTGATGATATCTTGTGGTTCTTCAAAACGAGGATTGTCGGATGTGATAATCACTTTGTCGCTTTGCTTCACCGCTTCTTGAGCCATGATTGGTCGTTTTCCCTTGTCTCGGTTCCCACCAGCACCTACCACGGTGATGACATTGCCTTTTCCGTTCAAGACTTCCTGAATGGTGTTAAGTACATTCACCAGAGCATCTGGAGTGTGAGCGTAATCCACGATAGCGCTATATCCTCTTGGTGAGCGAAGAGCGTCGAAACGACCTGAAACCGGTTGAAGGATACTCAAGGCCAATAATACATCTTCTGGCTTTTTGCCTAAAAGGCAAGCGGTTCCGTATACGGCCAACAAGTTGGATGCATTGAAGCGTCCGATGAATTGGACGTTTACTTCTACATTGTTGATATCTAATAACATTCCTTCGAATCCGTCTTCCAATACTTTGCCCTTGAAATCGCAGATGTTTCGCAAAGAATAAGAGCAAACCTTAGCTTTGGTGTTTTGAACCATTACCATGCCGTTCTTGTCATCCAAGTTGGTCAAGGCGAAAGCTGTCTTTGGCAAATTGTCGAAAAAGGCTTTCTTGGCTTTCAAGTAATTGTCAACGGTTTGGTGATAATCCAAATGGTCGCGAGTCAAGTTGGTGAAGATACCTCCTGCAAACTTCAAACCACCAATGCGCTTCTGTGCAACAGAGTGTGAACTAACCTCCATGAATGCATATTTGCAACCTTCATCGGCCATGCGTCCTAACAACTTGTTTAATGTGATAGGGTCTGGTGTGGTATGTTCGGTAGGAATGGCTTCATCGTCAATATAGTTGCAAACGGTTGAAATCAAACCGACCTTGTAACCGAATTTACGGAACATATTATATAATAAGGTAGCAATGGTGGTTTTTCCATTGGTTCCTGTTACACCAATCAGTTCCAATTTCGATGTAGGGTCACCATAAAATGTGGTGGCCAATTTGCCTACACAATCTTCCGAATCGTTCACCTTGATGTATGTCACATCAGGATTAATGCTTGTTGGGAGAGTTTCGCATACGATTGCTGAGGCTCCCTTTTCGATAGCCTTATCAATATAAGCATGTCCATCGGTTTGTGTGCCTTTTACGGCAACAAACAAATGTCCGGTTTCCACTTTGCGTGAGTCGATATGGATGTCCGAAATCTCAGGATTCTTGTTGCCCAAGATTTCTACTACATTTATACCTTTTATAATGTCTTCCAGTTTCATTTCTTCTCTATTTTATTGTAGTTTCAATTGTATTGTTTTTCCCTTCTGCAAAGTGTTTCCTGGAGGAATACTTTGGCTCTTTACTTTACCCATACCGGATAGGTATACTCTCAATCCCAAACTTTCCAAAAGATAAACGGCATCCTTTGCCCCCATGCCAATCACTCTTGGAACTTTCTTATCGCTAACCTCGTTGGAGGTAAGTGTGATGTTTTGGTTAGGGTTATGTGTTACATTTCCCCACGATGGCTTGTTCTTGTCGTAACGTTCGGTAGTTACCGTCTCTACATCTATCGCATCCAATATATATTGGGCGGAAGCCATGTTGCCATGCTTCACATCTGGAGTCAATACGGCAGTAGAATCCTTAGCTTCCTTCAAGTCTTGTGCCAAATGCTTGGCGTAGACACGTTCTGCAATTTCGCTGAATACGCTACCGGCCATCAGACCACCCGATGCTGGAAGCCCTGACTTCTGAATAGCTACGATACAACTATATTTTGGCGCTTCCGATGGGAAATATCCGCAGAAGCTAACCAAGTATTGCATGGTGCCGTTCTTGTAACCTCCTGATCCTTTGGATACTTGGGCGGTTCCAGTCTTCCCGGATACGTGGAACTGCTTGGAACCTGCTGGCTTACCTAATCCTTCACTAACCACTTTCTTCAAGATTGTCTGTATCTGTTCGATGGTCTTTGGTGAAGCAATAGCCGGATTCAACACTTCTGTTGGGATCTCTTCAATAACTCGTCCGTCTTTAACGATAGACTTCACGAACTTTGGCTTCACCATGACTCCGTTGTTTGCAATGGCATTGTAGAATGCCAAGGTGTTCATTGGAGGCACTTGTGTTTCGTAACCGATAGACATCCATGGTAAGGCTGTCTTGTACCAATTCTCTTTGGTCGGCTTACGGATGTTCGGCTTGTGGGCCGCACCCGGAATGTCCAAATTCAAAGGTGTTGCTAAACCTAACTTATATAAGCCTTCTACAAATTTCTCAGGTTGGTTTTGGTAGTTTTCGTCAATCACTCTGGATACACCGATATTCGATGATACCATCAATACATTGGTGATGTCAATCATTCCATAACCACCACGATGCCAGTTGTGGTCCTTCATCGGTCGGCCATGCATCATGTATACCCCGTTCTTGGTGTCTACCAATTGATCTGGAGTGATGTATCCGTCTTCGAGAGCTACCATGATAGAGGCGGTCTTGAAAGTTGAACCAGGCTCCATCATGTCCGATACGGCATTGTTTTTGACTTCCCGATAGATGCCATCGTTTCCTTTAGTCATGTTTACAATGGCTTTCACTTCACCTGTTTTAACTTCCATAAGAATTGCTACACCTACATTGCCGTTGATTTCCTTTAACTGATCGATTATCGCTTTTTCGGCTATGTCTTGCATCCCGACATCAATGGTGGTAATAATGTCACAACCATCTACAGGGGGAATGTCAACGATGTTTAGGTATTTATTCATTACCTTTTGTCGGTGTGTGATGCCTTCTTGCCCCTTTAAAATAGAATCGTATTGTAACTCTAGTCCATTCTTGGCTCCTAAGCTTACATCAGAGTACATGTCTCCCAAAGTACGCATGGCCAAAGAACCGAATGGTTTTTTTCGTTGATTGAAAGATTGTTCATGAAATCCACCGCGATATTTGCTCATGTTGAATACAGGCAATCGTTTCGCTTCTTTATATTGTATATAAGAAACTCGTTTAGGGTATAATAAATAATTGCGGCTTCCTTTTTTTCTTCCTTTTAAAATATGTGTCTTGAATTCGGTCTTACTTTTGTCTGGGAAGATTTGATGAAGACCGTCGCAAATCGAATCCAAATAAAGCATTAGCAAGGAATCTTTTAATTCTCCTCCAGCTTTGAAATCCATATAGATTTTATACTCTGGCAAACTACTAGCCATGAGTTGCCCATCAGAGGAGATGATATTGCCTCGATTTGGTCGTACGGTGACGTTTTCTTTGACAAAACGGTCTGCTACATCATGCCAATATTGTCTTTCAGCAAACATGATAATGCCAGCTTTAAAAATGATGGCTAATCCTACCAACACCATAACTAGAATGATGAAGGAGTAACGATTCATTATTTTTTTTCTTATAGGCAACATTCTTTTTTAATCCTTTTTTATTAAATATGGTCTGTTTGTTGAAGTCTCCAAATGACTTTCTTCGGTTGAAATGTATTCCTCGATGCGTGATTGGCGGCTTTTTTCCATTAATTCAGAAGAACGGGTTAAAGCATCATATTTTATATCTATCAGTTCTTTCTTCAATCGGTCAATTTCAATTAATTCTTGTTGACTAGTATATCGATTGTCAATATATAGTATAGTTAGAACCATAATTAATATCAATAGACTAGTTTGTCTCTTGAAAAAATCATTAGCAAGGATGTCACCTCCCAATATACTTCGAATAGACATATGTTTTGGGGAGGTATTCTCTTTTTGCTTGTTAGAATTCAGTTCTTTCATATTTCTTATTTTTTTTCAGCAATTCTAAGTTTTGCACTGCGTGAACGGGGATTTTGAGCCACTTCTTCATTACTTGCAGTGATAACTTTGTTATTGACTAATTTGAAAGGTGACTGCATATTTCCGAAGAAGTCCTGTTTGAATTTTCCTTCGATATTACCAGTTTTCATGATATTCTTTACCATTCTGTCTTCTAATGAATGATAGGTAATAACTACTAATCGTCCGCCAGGTTTTAATACCTCGGTAGCGGCATATAACATTTCTTTTAATGCTTCCATTTCTTGATTGACTTCTATACGAAGAGCTTGAAACACCTTGGCTAGTTCTTTTTTTTCGCGTTCACGGCCAAACATCGGTTTCACAATATTCAAAAAGTCGCCAATCGTTACAATCAATTTTTCATTTCGAGCCTTAATAATGGCTGATGCAAGTTTACGACTATTTTTTAATTCTCCATATAGATAGAAAATGTTGGCAAGACGTTCTTCATCATAAGTGTTTACTACATCGGCGGCAGTGAATCCAGCTCGTTTGTTCATACGCATATCTAGATTCCCATCAAAGCGGAAAGAGAATCCTCTTTCTGAATCATCAAAGTGGTGGGATGATACTCCTAAATCAGCTAATATGCTGTCTACTTGCTCTATTTTATGGTAACGGAGAAAATTGTACAAGTAACGGAAGTTACTTCTTATAAATGTAAATCGTGAGTCATTCACTATGTTCGTTTCTGCATCTTCGTCTTGATCAAAACTAAATAGACGAATGGAATCATCTCCTAGACGAAGAATTTCTTTCGAATGACCGCCTCCTCCAAAAGTAACATCTACGTAGATACCTTTCGGTTGGATGTTCATTCCTTTGATACTTTCATCCAGTAATACAGGTATGTGATATATTTGTTTTTCCATTAATGTACAATCTTATTGTTTCAAACTGTGGGAGTATTCATTATTTCTATCAGCTCTTTTTTGAATTCCTCAGGATTCATGAAAGGCTTCTCAACTATTTCTTTAGCCCAAATTTCGATGGTGTTATCCATGCCGATGAAACGGACATCTTGTTCGATGCTGGCTAGACGCATATAGCGTTTGGGGATTAAAAAACGGCCATTATTGTCTAAGGAAACGATCTCTACATCTGAAACGAACTGACGGAATAATGCTTGATGCTTAGGATCCCAACGATTAAGTCGGTCACGTAGTTGGTTCATTTGTTCGTTCCAGGCACTTTCTGGATAAAGTACCAAACAGCTTTGGAAGATATCCTTGCGCATAATCAAGTATTCCTCAGCAAACATTTGTAGCTGTTTGCGGAAAATTGCTGGGAGGAATACTCGCCCTTTGACATCTGTTTTAGCTTCTGAATTACCAAGAAAACGCATGTTATACCTTAATTATATTGATTAGGCCTCAAATTTACACAATTCCCCACAATTCCCCACAATATTTTTTGATAAATATTGAGAGAAGTTTTCAACAGGTTGTAAATGGGAGTTATGGCAGGCTTAAGCGCTTGTTGTTCATTTGGGTAGAATGTGTACAAAAGTCGGTTTGTATCTTAATGAGGATAATAAAATTGTTGTTTTTTTTATAGTTAACGCTTCATTTTTTTTGCGAAAGTTGCCTAGATAAAAAAAGATAAATTATTTTTGCATAGAAAAGTTTTAGTGAAATGGCAGACGACTCATTGTTTTTAATAGACATAGAAAAAATTCTAAAGCAAAAATTGGGCATGAAGTATAAATATGTGCCCAGCTTTGTAGTCTCATATTTGAAACGTATTGTACATCAGAATGAACTGAATGTTTTTTTGAACAAATCAAAGAACTTGGTAGGAGTGGACTTTCTAGAGGCTTGTATGCAATTCTTAGATGCTAAGGTTGAAATCAAGGGAATTGAAAATTTACCGGATAAAGGGCGTTGTACCTTTGTGTGTAATCATCCGTTGGGTGGTCAAGATGGTATTGCTTTGGGGTATGTGTTAGGGAGAAAATATAATGGAAATGTCCGATATTTGGTGAATGATTTGTTGATGAATTTAAGAGGATTGGCTCCCTTGTGTATTCCGGTAAATAAGACAGGATCTCAGTCGCGTGATTTCCCTCGAATGGTGGAGGCTGGATTTAAATCTGAAAATCACTTGATAATGTTTCCTGCGGGACTCTGTTCGCGTCGTCGGAATGGAGTGATAAAAGATTTGGAGTGGAAAAAAACATTTATAACGAAAAGTGTGGAAACGCAGCGTGATGTAGTTCCGATGCATTTTGAAGGACGTAATTCAGATTTTTTCTATAATCTAGCAAACATCTGCAAATTCTTGGGAATAAAAGTGAATATTGCGATGTTGTATTTGGCAGATGAAATGTTAAAGAATCGTCATAAGACTTTTACATTAACCATTGGTAAGCCTATTCCTTGGCAAACGTTCAATAAGTCGAAAACTCCGACGGAATGGGCGCAGTTTGTTAAGGATGTAGTGTACAAATTATGATAAAAGAGTAAACAGAATATGGAAAATATTATTGCCCCGATAAGTAAAGAAGCTCTAAAGTCTGAATTGACGCAAGAGAAGCGTTTACGTTTTACGAATAAAAGTCACAATGAAATTTATGTAGTGACTGCTCACAACGCGCCTAATGTAATGAAAGAAATTGGACGTTTACGTGAAATTGCTTTTCGAGCAGCAGGAGGGGGGACAGGAAAATCAATGGATATCGATGATTATGATATAATGCAAAACCCTTATAAACAGTTGGTTGTTTGGAATCCGGAAGCAGAAGAAATCCTTGGTGGCTATCGTTATTTATTGGGGGATGAAGTGGAATATGATAAGTTTGGAAAGCCTGTGTTGGCAACAGCTCACATGTTTGATTTTTCTGAAAAATTCTTGAAAGAGTATTTGCCTTATACTGTAGAACTAGGGCGATCATTTGTTACCTTGGAATATCAGTCTAGCCGTGCTGGTTCTAAAGGACTTTTTGCTTTAGATAATCTTTGGGATGGTTTAGGAGCTTTAACGGTTATAAAACCGAATATGAAGTATTTCTTTGGAAAGATGACAATGTATCCAAGTTATCACCGCCAAGGACGTGATATGATACTATACTTTTTGAATAAACACTTTTTGGATCCAGATAAACTTGTTACGCCGATTAGTCCATTGAAGTTAGAAATGGATTTGGCTGTTCTTGAGGAAATGTACTGTTGTGATTCGTTTAAGGAAGATTATCGTAGATTAAATACGGAAGTGCGCAAATTGGGGTATAATATTCCTCCATTAGTTAATGCTTACATGGGTTTATCACCTACTATGCGTGTGTTTGGTACTGCTATTAATGATGGTTTTGGTGATGTAGAGGAGACTGGTATTTTGATTGCGGTAGACGAAATTTTGGAGGAAAAACGTTTACGTCATATAGAGTCTTTTGTGGCGCAGAATCCTAGTGCTTTGGAAATAACTTCTGGAGTGAATCCTGTTCTGACGAAATGTGGAGAATAATACATAAAGAGGACGTTATTTTAACGTCCTCTTTTTTTTAGACAGCAGGTAAACTATTGCCTTTAATTTTACGATATAAATCAAGGGCATATACATCGGTCATGCCTGAAATGTAATCAAGTACAGCTTGTATCTTGCCATATAGTGTTGGTGAATTAATGTCGTACTGACTGGACACTCTGTTGATGAGTAATTCAGAATAAGCCTTTTCGGGCGATTGAACAGCGTCAATCATTAACTCTAATAATGTACTAATAACATGGAAGCCTGCAAGTTCTATATCGAGGACATCGCGTGAACGGTAGATTTTTTCGACTGCAATTTTAGAACATTGTTTATATGCTTCTTCTAAAGATGGATTGATATGTTTAATAAGTGCTCCTTCGAACTCTCCTTCTAAAATGGCATTCTCGTTTTCTATAAAAACTTGTGTACATTCTTTGACTAAAATGCCGATAACGGTTGCTCTTAAGTAAGCTATTTGCTCGTTTTCGTCAGATACAAGGTTGAAAATTTCATTTACACGTTTCTTTTTCTTGTCATCTAAAAAGAGTTGATAAAGCTCTTTGGTTTCGCGTAGTGTAAGTAATTTGAGTTTATACGCATCTTCAATATCCATCATTTGATAACAAATGTCATCGGCGGCTTCCACTAGAAATACCAATGGGTGACGGGCATATTTGATCGGAGCACCAGTTTTACTCAGACGTTTGATGCCTAATTCATCGGCAATTTTTATATAATCTTCAATTTCGGAGGTAAAGAAACCGAATTTAGATTTTTTGCCTGCTAAAATGGATGGGTAAGGGTATTTTACAATAGATGCTAAGGTAGAATAAGTCATAACAAATCCACCTTTCCTCCTTCCGAAGAATTGATGTGTGAGAAGACGGAATGCGTTGGCATTACCTTCAAAATGTGTTAAATCTTCCCATTCCATCGACGAAAGTTCTGATCGAAGTACTAAGCCTTTCCCCTCTGAAAAGTATGTAGAAATGGCTTTCTCACCAGAATGTCCAAAGGGGGGGTTACCTAGATCGTGTGATAAACAGGCTGCTGAGATAATAGCTCCAATTTCTGTGATATGGGTGGCTGCTAATTCAGGATGTTTGGCTATTAGTTTAGTTGATATGGAATCTCCTAATGATCTTCCTACACAAGAAACTTCTAGACTGTGGGTTAATCGGTTGTGTACAAAAATACTTCCTGGAAGTGGAAATACTTGAGTCTTGTTTTGTAAACGTCGGAATGGAGCTGAGAAGATAAGTCGGTCGAAATCACGTTGGAATTCCGAACGGTCATCTTTCTGCATTTCATGTATTTGTTCTAATCCGAAGCGTTTGTTGGATATTAGTTGTTGCCAATTCATAAATCATTGTTTAGTAATTGCAAAAGTATAAAACTTCCTTTTAAAAAATGGAAAAACTATCGATAAATCAGTTGAAATGTGTAAATTCGCATCGTCTTATCATAGATTAGAAAATTATGGAAATAAAAGTTATAAATAAATCAAAACATTCGTTGCCTCAATATGCTACAGTGCAGTCGGCGGGGATGGATCTCCGTGCCAATTTGGATGAACCGATTGTTTTAAAACCTTTACAGCGTTGCTTAGTTCCAACAGGTATTTATATGGCTTTGCCTCCTGGGTTTGAGGCACAAGTTCGTCCACGAAGTGGCTTGGCTATAAAAAAAGGAATTGGTGTACTGAACTCTCCTGGAACAATTGATGCAGACTATCGAGGTGAGGTTTGTGTTATTTTGGTGAACCTTTCTTCGGAAGAATTTGTAGTGGAAGATGGTGAACGTATTGCTCAAATGGTTATTGCGCGTTATGAACAAGCTGAATGGAAGGAAGTAAAGGTTTTGGATGAAACCGAACGGGGAGCGGGAGGTTTCGGACATACAGGTAAAAAATAAAGGATGGATATCAAACAGAAATTGGGAATAATCAGATGGTGTGTATGCTTGTGCTTAACAAGCGTACTTCTTTCATGTGGAATAGTCCGAAAAACATCTATTTCGTTGAAAGAGTTGGAAAGTCGTGTGGATCCACTTTCTCCTGAGCAGCGGCGCAAATTTGATTACTATTTCTTAGAAGCGGTTCGTTTGAAAGAAAAAGATGATGTGGATGCAGCTTTTGAAATGTACAACCATTGTTTGCGTATTCATCCGGAGAGTGCTGTTATCTTATATGAATTGGGTAAGTTTTATATGTACCTTGGTCAACAAGAGAAAGGGGAACTTTTTTTGCGGAAAGCCATGGTAGCAGAACCGGGTAATTATTGGTATAAAGAAACGTTAGCTGGATACTATCAGGGGAAAGGGGAAAATGACAAGGCAATTGATGTGATTGAGGAAATGGCTGCTCAATTTCCTGCTCGTCTGGAGCCTTTAATGGCATTAGCGGATTTGTATAATCGAACGCAAGATTATTCTAAAGTGATTCATACTCTTAATAGATTGGAACGAATTGACGGGAAATCAGAACAAATCAGCATGGAAAAGTTTCGCATGTATTTGGCTATGGATAATAATGAGCAAGCTTTTACAGAGATTGAGAACTTGGCAAAAGAATATCCTTACGAAATGCGTTATCTTACGATGTTAGGGGATGTGTATATGCAGAATGGTAAAGAAGAAGAAGCATATGCCACTTTTCAAAAGGTTCTGGAGAATGAACCAGAGTATGCTCCTGCTATGCTTTCCATGGCTACTTATTATGAAAAAACAGGGCAGGATAGTTTATATCGGGTACAACTAGATACGTTATTGCTGAACATGAAGGTGGATAGTGGAACCAAGCTTGGAATTATGCGTCAACTTATAATGCGTTCGGAGCGTAGCGATCGTGATAGTACGAAAATAATTGGACTTTTCAATTCCATGTTGAAACAGGAGCAGGAGAATGCTGATGTGGCGATGTTGGCTGTCCAATATTTGTTGTCAAAGAGGATGGATGAAGAAGCTAAACCTGTATTGTGGAAGGTATTGGAGATAGACCCGGAGAATAAACCTGCTCGTTTGCAATTGTTAAGCTTTGCTATTTCTAAAGAAGACTTAAATGAGGTTATTCGAATTTGTGAGCCTGCAGTGGAATATATGCCCGATGCATTAGAGTTTTATTATTACTGGGGATTGGCGCATTATCAAAAGGAGCAAAATGATGAGGCCATGGAAGTATTCAAAAAAGGTGTTCGTCAAATTGGTCCAGAGAGTGACAAAAACATGGCATCTGATTTCTATTCTATATTGGGCGATTTGTATCATCTCAAGGGATTGAATACGGATGCATATGCTGCATATGATTCTGCTTTAGTCTATAGACCGGATAATATTGGTGCACTTAATAATTATGCTTATTATCTTTCAGTAGAACGAAAACATTTGGATAAGGCGGAAGAAATGAGTTATCGTACAGTCAAAGCGGAACCTGCTAATAGTACTTACCTAGATACTTATGCTTGGATTTTATTTGTAAAAGGTAAATATGCAGAGGCTCGTATTTATATTGATCAAGCAATGCAGAATGGAGGGGATAAGAGCTCTGTGGTGGTAGAACATTGTGGTGACATCTATTATCAAAATAACGAACGTGGAAAGGCATTAGAGTATTGGATACAAGCAGAAAAGCTAGCAACAAAACCGCCTGAAGATAAGAGTGAGATTCGTGATGAAAAAGAATTGAAACTATTGAA
>JAFYPV010000126.1 GCA_017559935.1 Bacteroides sp.
AGATGCAGTGTAGGCAAATTTTGCCCAAACTGAATCTTTGACGAGTTCCCCCTCCTTAAATATATTACGAATATGCTTACCTATTACACTTATATCACGACCAAACAGTTGCGACATTTCATCAATTGAGAGCCACACTGTTTCGTTTTCCAAACGAACTTCGAGCTTCACTTCCTTATCTGGTTGGTACAAGATTATTTCTCCTTGGTTTTCCATATCTTTATATCTGTTTGCATTCTCAATGTACAAAGATATTAAAATTTCAAGATTTTTCCAAATGAGCTTAATCCTTTTTCATTCATAACCAACCAATTACGTAATTTTCCTCTTCGTTTTCTCCAACATGTCACAGAACACTTTGCACCTCCACCACGGGAGGGCGATGGTGAGCAGACGGGCGGTCAAGCCCGGTCTGCCCGATATAAATGATGATTTTAACCTATACTTATATTACATCATTCCTGAACTTGCGGCGCACCAGCTTTCAGCAATGTAGAAGCATTACGACGAATAGCAGCTTATCTAGCCGAAAATTATTGTCAGGAATTTGTAGCCAAAACGGTAGGTGAATTGTTCGGAGTATCAAATCATACGGCAGAAAACTATTATTCATACCTTAAAGAGGCTTTCCTATTGGTAGGAATCAATCGTTTCTCATACAAAAGTAAGGATCGTGTAAGGAACGAAAAGGTTTATGTAGTGGATACTGCATTTGTTACTGAACGTGAGGATAATTTTTCATTGGAAAATCTCGGTTGGAAGCTGGAAAATATTGTATGCATAGAACTTATGAGACGCTACAAACCACTCTTCTGTGATGTTTTCTACTACAAAGAGACATCATCCCAAGTTGATTTTGTTATTGCTAAAGATGGCAACGTACAAGAGTTAATACAGGTTTCATATGATATTTCCACCCAAAAGACACGCAATAGAGAGATAAGAGGACTAAAGAATGCCGCCAAGAAACTCAAGTGCAACAATCTTACGCTTATAACCTTCGAAGAGCATGAAACAATTGAAGAGGATGGCTATACTATAAATGTTATTCCTGCCACAGAATGGTTGCTTAACAAATCTTATTTTAACTAGGACTGACAAGGAGTCTGCATAGTTTCGGAAATGCACAGGAACTGGACGAGTGGATGTCCGGATGGATATGAAACGGTGTGGCTTGGTTCACCACAATGGTTTCACCGGCTATTTCGCGGAGCTTATAGGTTATTTGATTTCGTCGGATGCTTACCATAAAAAAAGACGGCTCTCTGCACGGTGAGTGTGCAGAAAGTCGTCTACAAGGGTATTGAATAACCATTAGTTTTTCTGAAGCGTAGGCCAGTCGGTACCGGAGTTTACACCAGATACCCATTTCCAACCGTAACTACTTAAGGCCGAGTTCATATCGTTCACCTTACCATTTATATATTCCTGGGCAGATTGTTCTGCGCTCTTTTTCGCAGCAGAGTAACAATGGGTTAGTGTACCTGCTAAGTAACCGATACCATCTTTGTTTTCATCTGACGTTTCCGTGCCATTTTCATCTTTTTCATTAGTGTTAATGGTCCAGCAGCCGATGACTGTACCATATTGTTCTTTATTGCCCACAATACCACCGACATGAGTACCAGCACCATTTACCACACCCAAATTTGCACAACTGACCACTTTTGCTTGCGCAGCATAACTATTACTATCCTCTAGATGGCCAACAATGCCACCGACCATATTATTTGTAGCGTTAATAGTAGCGTTATTAATACAACCTCTAATGATGCTATTTAAATTAGTATTACCTACAATACCACCCACATAGTAAGAGCCATTCACTGAACCGGACAGCACATGGCAGTTTTCTACCGTCGCTTTACCAAGGAATCCTACTACAGCACCACAATTACTAGCACCAGAGATATGTACATTTTCAAACTTAAGGTTCTTTACTATACCTTCATAATTTATGCAATTCACAAAACCTTGATAAGAAGAGGTGTTACTTACCACAAGGTTTTTGATGGTATAATTACCACCATCAATAACACCTGAGTAGTACTTGGTATTAACTAAATCACCCAACGCAATCCAGTTGCTACCGCTTGGAATACCATCATTATCAAATGTGATATCAGTGCCGTCGCTGGTTTTAAGCGGCAGAATTATATCAGTCTCGAGAGTGATTTTACTAGCTAAACGACCATTAGAAGATAATGTTCCGGTAACAGGGAAACCTATACTTGTGAATTCATTATGGCTATCATCACCAATGGAAGTCATCCACTTGTTCAAAGCCAGAAGACCATTTGGACCACTTACGTAGAAAGTATAATTTGACCCATCGTAACGTAGTTCATTCTTAGCAGGATTAACCTTTTCTGTCAACGCAATGTTAGCGGTAAAGAGCTTGCCATACGGATTCCATTCACCAAACGGTGAAATGGTGAGCGAGCCGGTATAGTCCTTGCCATCGGCCTTTACAGCGAAAGTGAAAGTCGCTCCTGGTTTAAAACTTGAATATGTCCAACGTAAAAAGACAGGTATTGTCATAAAAATATCTTCGGCTAAAGGCATTCCTTGGGAGGTACGATCTACAGTTAAATCAACATCCACCAATTCATGTATGCGGAGTCCACCCATCTTGATACTGGTAATGGTGCTGTTGATAGACTCCCCACCCAATGTAAAGGTAGGTTTCAAGATAGCCGTCATGGGCATGAACTCGATGGATGTATCGTCTTCATCAAATACAGCATACATCAAGACATCCTGTTCACGAAGGGTACCATCTTGTGGAAACGCATTTGTGTTCTCAATTCTCATCCATAAATCTTTATTGTAATAAGCACAATAGCCATCAGAAGATTCAGGCAAAGTACCTTCAAACACATTGTCTGATAGTTGAGTAAAGGTTGTTGGGGAATTATACTCATAATAATCATATACTGCAAATGTTTCCGGATTAGTGGAATCAAATGCTCTCCATGCCACCTTGACGATAGGGTTTCCATTCCCGTCGGTATCGGAAGTCAAGGCTACACGGCTATCAGCCGCACCTTGGATATTAGCGGTAAGAACCACTTTCTTTCCGCTGTTGTCGGTGACGTTGTCGTTCGCCAACTCTTCGTTCTGGCATCCTGCGAATGCCAGAACCGAAGCTATCATTGTACTGAATATTATTTTCTTCATTATTGTTTCTGCTTAATTGTTACCACTCAAACTACCGCCATATTCAAAATTATTAGGGTCAACACTTACGGCAAACCCCTTCTCTACCTCTACTTCGATGACTTCCACTTGAGGAGCCTCGTAAACCATCATTTCCTTATTCGTATTCATTGCTCGTTATTTAATTAATGTAATAATTTGCAAATTACGTACAAATTGAGAAGAAAAGGATTGCAGATTTACAAAACCATTGTTGCAGAATTACAAAAAAACATCGTTGCAGAATCACAAAAAGCGAACTTTTTACACTCAAAAAACAAACAAGAAATAAGAAGAAAACATGCAAAAATCGCCCATTTCATCGAAGAAACAGGCAATTCTGAGAGTTATTTCAGGGTTTCCAGAAATTCGGTTGGAGACATTCCCATAACCTTGCGGAAGTTACGCCAGGCTGTAGAGCGGTCGCGATAGCCCACACGGAAGAAAAGGTCCTGCATATCGGCTTGAGGATTGAGCTGGAGCTGCTGCACCATAAAGTCAACACGGCGCTTGATCTGATAATCTTTAAAGGTCATACCGGTGTTGCGCTTGAAGGCTTCGCTAATGTAAGTACGATTGGAAAAGAGTTTGGTTGCCAAATCTGCCTGGGTAATTTCGGGATTGAACCACCCCTCCTCTTCATCCATCAGATGGACAATATTCTGCCAAAGCTCATCATCATCCGGATTCGTTTCAACCACAGGCTGGGTTGCGGGCTTCGTAGGAGACAAAAGGCGTTCCCTCAGCTCATACCAGGCTACCCAGAAGAAGAAGGACATCCATACCACTTGATGCAAAAGCACGAATACGTAAACATGCGATATCTCTATGGCGAAATGCAGCAAACCCATCAAACAGAAGCCGGAAGCATAGCGCAGGATGAACTTGCGGTCGGCGCTGCTATGGTGCCAGTCGTAAGGTACCAGGAAGAGGGCGAAGGTATAGAAGAGCATGCCGACCATGGCCAGCAGGCGGAACCAGACATTGAACTCGCCCAGATGCTGCAAAAGATCGTCATAGCTGTGGATCGGGGTGTACCCAATGCCCGAGAACAGGCCGATGAAAGCCACTGCCAGCAAGGGACTGAACAATGTGGCATAGACCTTGCCACGGCTTGCAAGGGGGCGGATGACTTCCAACGGATAGAAGAAGAAAGTCATCTGTATCAGGATGGGAACAAAGACATGCTCCGGCTCGAAGTAGGCACCGTTGGCAGGGGCTGTCCCCATCCAGGTACGGAAAATGAACGTAACGGCAAAGACAGCCGACACGCCACTGAGAATGGCCTGGATGGTGCGTGAGTGATCATCCGTCTCCGCACGGCGTTTCCACAGCAAGACGGCGCAGGTAGCCATACCTGCAGCCATCAGGATCAGAAAGATGGTAGCTATGTAATACATCCTCTGTTCGGTTTTGTTTTTACATTATTTATTCTACATAAAGCACCAAACCCTTGAGGTACTCCCCTTCCGGATGGTAGATATTCACCGGATGGTCGCCCGGCTGGGTGAGCTGGTGAAGGATGCGCACGCTACGTCCGCTCTGGGCAGCTGCGGTGAAGACAGCATTGCGGAAGTCCTTCTTGTCCACTACCTGCGAGCAGGAGAAGGTGAACAGGATACCGCCCGGCTTGATTTTCTCGAATGCCTTGGCATTGAGCTTGCTGTAACCACGGAGGGCATTGCGAAGAGCATCACGATGCTTGGCAAATGCCGGTGGGTCAAGGATAATGAGGTCGTATTGGTCGCCCATGCGGTCGAGATAC
>JAFYPV010000127.1 GCA_017559935.1 Bacteroides sp.
CCTACCAATAGATGAATTACTTAACCACATAAATGATTGATTTTAGAATTATTTAATTTGTTAAACGAATATTTCACGTCCAAACATAGTGTTTTCCTTGCAAATGTAGATTTAATATTCGGTAATAACAAGAGATTGGGGGAATAATTCTAACTTTGCATCAAAAGAGATTCATTCCATCATGAAAAAAAGTATTTTATTATTCCTGCTAGGCTGGATGGCCCTCTTTCAGGCCTCTGCCCAAAACTGGGACATCAACACCGTGAAGAAAGTAAACAGTTGGGAAGTACACAATCTCAGCCGTACCTTGTCGCATAGCGGACTCATTCTCCCCGTAGGGGTTCCTACGGCCATGGGCGTCTACGCGCTCATCAAAAAGGACCAGCCGCTGCTGAAAGAGGCTATATATATAGGTACAAGTGTGATTGAAGCATTGAGCATCACCATGGCCATGAAATATACCTTTGACCGCCAACGTCCCTACCAGAAATATCCGGATTTGATTCATCCTGTATCAACCGAACCGGATCCATCGTTTCCATCCGGGCATACAGCCGCCGCCCTTTCGCTGGCCACTTCGCTGAGCATCACCTATCCCAAATGGTACGTCATCGCCCCTTCGGCTGTATGGGCTTGCGGTGTAGGATTCTCACGCATTAACCAAGGAGTGCACTACCCCAGCGATGTACTAGCCGGAGCAGCCATCGGTGTAGGATGTGCTTTTGCCAATATATACATAAACCGTTGGCTTAATAAGTTATTATTTAAATAAGAAATTAGTTTTAGGAACTTCATGTCTCATGTATTTCAACAAGTTACAATGAAGTTCCCGTCTGAAGTTCCTCGATTGAAGTGAATCCCAATCAGATGATATCTTTCAAGTCCAGATAACCGAACTGGATTTCGTCATCAAATACCATGTAGAGCCTGTGATGGGTCTTGTCGTAATTACAATCCAGCATATTGTATCCAATATTCAATGTCTTTTGATAATTTCCTTTCAAGTCGAATACATGAATCTTTTCGGTTCTTCCTCTTCCCCATAGTCCACCCGAATAAGTGGAGAGAATATGATTGGGAGTTATCATGACATCTTCGAAAGTTTCCAATCCTTGTTGCCCCCAGTCTGGACCATAAATGTAACATTGAACATTTCCATCCAGGTCAGAAATATTCATCAAGTCGTGGTTTATGTAGACTTCTACGATAATTCCTTTTTCTAGAGATACATCTATAAGGCTTCGCTTATTTTTGACTTCCGGATGTTTTTCACCGATGGTATGCAATTCACCAGTCATCATGTTCCATTTACCAATCATTTGGTCAAAGGTACTGGGGCTGGTAGGAGCAATTACCCTTCCATAGCTTAATGTATCGCTGATATAGATAGGATTGCTTGGAAACTGATTGCTTTTGATTCTTGCCTTGGTCTGATGAATATAGGTATCAGGCATGGTGATTATGCTATCAACATCATAGCTGAAAATCTTTTGTTTTCCATGATCGGTGACATACAGCTTGTTCTTGAGCTCATCAACACAAATAGCTCCGAGGATGGTGATTTCCCTTGGACCCTGCCCAATAGTTCCAACACTGGCTATTGGGTGAAAATCGTGTTTGTCGAATAGGTGAATCGCTTTGTCGTGTGCATTGTGGTCGGCTATAATCAGATGTTTGGAGGACAGATACATTCTTGAATGGTTGCCAATCAGTACATCTCCCGTATCAATTTCCTTCACCTGACTCTTGACTTCAGCCACATTGCTTCGGCTACTCTGGTATTTTTCCTTTTCGTCTTGAGGGCTACAAGCACATATCAATGCCATAACCATAATTAAAAATCCTTGTTTTTTCATTGCATTCATATTAAAGCTGTGATGCAAAAGTATGCCTTGTGCCTTCTCATTCCAACTTTGTACCCTGAACTTTTCCTGAAATTTATCTGAAATGTTTCTGAAGTCTGTTTAGAGGGCTGCAATAGGCAGAACTATTTCATTACTTTTGCAAATAAAAACAGAAGAACACATGAATTATCAAAACTTTATCCGATTGGTGGGAGCGATGCTTTTGCTCAGCGTGATACTGACAGCTTTTCATGGAAGCCAAAAGCGAATAGAAGCTACCATTGACGATGCTTTCAAATATGCGATTGAAAAAGATTTTCAGAACCGTAAAATGTATCTGACTCGAAATGCCGTTGGAAACATTCGCTATGAAGTGAAGGATTATGTCTTGTCTCCTTCCGTCGACCGAAAGATTAGCAATTATTCCTTCCGTACAAAAAAGGGAATTCTTACCTATCAGTTCAAGGATAGTATTCCTGAAGAGAGTGCCAAACGTTATCTTACCCAGCATATTTTAGAAAAGGTACATCGCGTCAACCCCAATCAATTGAAGACTTTATTTCAGGAACGCTTGGCAGAAAAAGAAATCGAAGCCAAAGTAGGGGTACTCTGTCTGCGCGATTCTATCCGCTATTGGAGTGAAACTGATTCCATCGTGCCGAAAAATGCCTATTCCACTCCTCGACAAGTACTGGACATTACTGGAAAGATAAAAGTACAAGCTTGGACGAATTATAGTACAAGCACTCTCTTTGCGCATCTTGACCCTGTAGCCTATGTATTTCTTATATTATTGATAGGAGTGTTGATGTGGATTTGGCCTACCCGAAAAAAGGTGAAAGAGGATGTTGAAGAGAAGCTAAAGGCTGAAGGGATGTCCATTGATTTGGAAAAGCAGGAGTTATGCATTGATGGTGTGCCTTGCATGATAACCAAATTAGACTTGGCTATTTTGTCCTTACTCTATGAACGGAAAGGTGAATGTGTAACTCGCGAAGAGATCAAACAACAGTTTTGGCCATCGGATGACAATGCCGGTGAAAAGATAGATACCCATATAAAGACTATCCGGAAAATACTGAAAGAGTTCCCACGGTATAAGGTTATAACCATTCGAGGAAAAGGCTATTACATGGAATGCATATAAAACGAAAGACCTATGCACATTAACTTTTGAATTTGAATATAGATATAATCACTTCGGCACATACATGAAGAATGTTCGCTACATATTGTTACGAAGATAAAGCACATATCTTAGCGAATCTTCGTCACAATTGTGCCGAAATAAAAAGGAGGAGAAGATAGAATTAACTCCCATACAGGTTATAGCTTAAACACCTGCAAGTTACACCTTATAAAATCTTCAGAGAAAATTCAGAGAGGAACTTCATTGTAATCCATTGACACACAATGAGAATGAAGTTCCAGACAATATGATTCAAGTTTTTATTCGAACAACAAAAATAAGCCGACCCCTATCGTATCGATAAAGGCCGGCTTACCAATATTTGCTTAATTTTTATTATTTGCTCAAATCCTTGATGCGGACATTACGTAATTTCAAACCTTCGCCATGTCCCAAGAATCCGATGTGACCACTCTTGTTAAACAAACCCGGGTGATTCTTCTTGTCCACAGTATAAGGATTGGTCTTCGAACCATCCTTCGACACGTTGTTGCCCTTACATGCCTTGCGGATATTGCCGTCCAAGATAACTTCACCATTCACCGTTACCTTGATGCGGTCGCCCTTCACCATGATTTCTTCGGTATTCCAAGTGCCCAACTTCGGGAACTTCACACGCTTGGCAGGGATAATGCCATAAACAGAACCATGCTGCTGATATTCACGCAAGTTCTTGTAGATAGGAGCATCGTGGTCAAGAATCTGGATTTCCATACCTTCGTAAGCAGCATCTACTCCCATCGGTGTACGGATACCTACTCCATTATTCACACCTTCCTTCATAAAGCAGAATTCAAAACGGAAAATGAAGTCGCTATATTCCTTCTTGGTATAGAGATTGCCACCATTACCGTAATTAGCACTCACACAGATAGCACCGTTCATCGGCACATAATCGATGGTATTACCAATCCATTTGCTCATATCTTCACCATCGAAGAGCACTTCAAAACCTTCCTTGGCTTCTTGTGCCGACAATTCAAACTTTGGAGAAGTTTCCACTTCCGGAAGCTTTTCGAGCATGGATTTGATATCGTCGATTGCATAACCAGCATCGGCATCGCCTACTGCTTCGAAGCAAGTAATCGCCTTTTTCAGCATCGCACGGATTTGTTCACCACCCAAGGTTTCGATGTTCTTGGAAACAATGGTACGGACAGCATTGGCTGCTGTTTCTGCAGTCGGTTGGTTATTCATATAAGGTTCTACCACCAACAAAGCCTGATAAGCATGAGTTCCACCCAACAAACCAATCAAACGCTTCTGCAAGTTCACGTCTGTAACCAATTCTAAAGCCTGACTATACGACTGGAACTGTTGAATAGGCTTCTGAGCCGACTTCGCTACCAAGTCTGTATAACGATTCAAGATGGTCTGCGAGTTTGCTTTGTCTGCCTGTGCCATTTCGAAAAGTACCAGAATCATTTCCGAATTGTCAATAGTCAACAAAGCTTCGTAAGCAGCCTGCTTATGATTACCTTCGTATCCTTTACGGATTTCAGCAATGGCCTGTGCATTGCCCACCTGTGCCAATACCGGATAGTAGAGCGAAACATGGGCGGACTTGCTCATGCAAGCCTGAATTTTGGCCAATTGGTCTTCCTTCGACAAAGAAAGAAGCGCATTCTTCATAGCTTGTTGAAGAGCGGGAACTTGCTTTCCTTTTTCCAACAATTGTGCCAATCGATCGAAATCTTTAGGTTCAACCACTCCTGCCAAGGCAGCATAAGCCGCTTCACTAATAGCAGCATCCGATGAAGAGAGCAAGCCAAAAACCTTATCTGCCGATTCTTCCATGCTACGAGCCGAAGCCAAACGCAAAGCCGGAAGCTTCACATTCTTTTCAGCATCTAATGCCTTCAATACACCGGCATTCACCTTACCATTAAAAGCCAACAAAGCCTTTTCAGTCGCCTCGCTATGTGAACCACCCAACTGGGCAATCAAGCTTTCCAAAGCTACATCACCACCTATCTTGCCAGCAGCCTTGATAGCAGCCAATGCCACTTCTTCGTCCGAAGCACCCATCTGAGCTACCACCATATTGATTTGTGAAGCCACACGGTTTGTTCCCAACCAGTTCAAAACGTCTGCCTTAACCGGAGCTTCTGCCTTTCCTTGCAAAGTCTTGGCTACGGTTGCGTACCAATTTTCATCGGCAATGCTTTCTGACAAGCGCAATGCATTCACACGATAAGCACGGTCTTCGTTCTTCAAAGATGCAGCCAAGAGCGGAAGCGCCTTCTTGCCTTCTACTGCAACTACCACATCCAATGCAGCACCGCGAACGTATGCCTTATCTGTACCCTTCAACAAAGCCTTGGCAGCTGTAGCAGCTTCCTTGCCACGACCTTCGCCTACCAACTTCTTGAGCAAGCGCAAGTAAGCAGCTGTTGCATCGGTAGCTTCCCAATCGTAAGCAACTTTCTTGGCAGCCTTACCCAATACAGGGATAGACAAGGATGTGCCACACTGAGCCAACGACTGATAGATAGCACGTGTAGTCGGAGCATCTGCATCCTTCAACCAAGCCAACAAAATAGGTTCTGCCGATGCCATCTTCTTGATACCGGCAGCATGAGCCAACATGGCCTTCGGAGCAGCTTCCTTCTTCATCAAGTCGAGCAACACTTCATCGGTTCCTTGAATAAAAGTTAAACCACTGATAGCCCATTCAGCCAAATAGTCATCGTTCAAATATTTCACGAATACCGAAGCATCTTCCGCTTCACCACACATTCTTAATAAGGTAAGCAAAAATGCCTTGTTCGGATTGTCCGTACAAGCATCCAAAGCCTGAACCAAGCCTTTTCGGACAGCAGCCTTTTCCACAGCCTTTCCCGGTGCAGAAACGTATGCCACTACCCCATTCAATGCATATTCCACAATGGCATTCTTTCCTTCGCTTGCAGGAACCAACATGCCTGCTACTTCAGCAATACCTTTGGCACCAGTCGAAGCCAATTCGCCCATTACTTCATCGAACACCTTCTTCTCGGAAGCCGGAAGTTGGTTCAACGCATCGGCAATGATGGTTTCCGATGTACGCATACGGGCATCTTGTGCCACCATGCTCCACGGCATCAATACCGACAGAGCCAATATGATAAATAATTTTTTCATACTTCTTTCCTTTCAAAGTTACAACTTCCAAATTCCTCTCATCGGTTGGTCAATCAAGCGGTTGGCAGCCTCATCGTTAATGAACTGCTGAGCCACCGGATCGAAATGCAAGGTACGATTCAAGCGAAGCGCACACAAGCCCATGTTCACGATATTCGCACTGCGATGACCATTCATTTCGTTCAAGGCAAACAATTCGCGGTTCTTGACACACTGGATAAAGTCAGTATTCTGAGGTTCCGGATCCGGCAAATCAGCAATGATGTTCATGATATCAGGAGCCGGCTTACCATCCAATTCACATTCGAATCCCTTGAATACCTTACCCTTCGGACCTTCAATGTACGGCACCTTGTTTCCGCTTTCAAAACCTTCGCCTTCCAATACAATTTGGCAACCGTCTTCATAAGTATATGTAATCTTTCTCCAAATACCAATCGCATCCGAGTGTTGTTGTGGGGCATCCACTTCCACCTTAATCGGGTTGGTATCGTCCTTACCTAATATATATTGTACAGGGTCGATGTAGTGCTGTCCCATATCTCCCAAACCACCGCCATCGTAATCCCAATAACCACGGAAAGTAGAATGTACACGATGCGAGTTGTAAGGCTTATAAGGAGCCGGACCTAACCACATGTCATAATCCAATTCGGCAGGAATCGGTTCTGGAGCCAAATTTTCCTTACCCACCCAGAAGAATTTCCAAGTAAAGCCTGTTGCACCGGAGATAGTAACTTTCAACGGCCAACCCAACAAACCGCTATCCACCAATTTCTTCAACGGCTCGACGGTAGTACCCAAACCATAGAAATTGTCCTTGAAGCGGAACCAGGTATTCAAACGGAAAATGCGATTGTTTTGCTTAACTGCTTCTACGACACGCTTACCTTCACCAATAGTACGGGTCATCGGCTTTTCACACCAGATGTCCTTACCCGCCTTAGCTGCCTCAATCGCCATGAGTCCATGCCAATGCGGAGGAGTGGCAATGTGAACGATATCTACATTCGGGTCCTTAATCAAATCACGGAAATCGTGGTATGTTTGGAATGTTTCATTGAATTTTTTCTTACCTAAATCCACAGCTTTCTGCAAATGGTTCTTGTCTACATCACACACGGATACCAAACGACATTTTTCATCGCTAGTAAAGTGATAACTACTTCGACCGATACCACCAACTCCAATAATACCTTTGGTCAGTTGATCACTCGGTGCTATGTGCTTCGGTCCACCCAATACCTTAGCCGGTACAATGGAGAACAAACCGATTCCACCCATTGTCTTGAGAAAATCTCTTCTATTGGTTCCCATAGTATATCTTTTTTCGATTAGATTCTAGTTACTTTGATGTTCTTCCATAATACTTTGATGCCACCACCGTCATGGATCTGGAGGGCAATACGTCCTTGAGCAGCACCAATCTTTTCATCTTCGAAATCGGTCATCGGCTCACCGTTCAACCAAGTCTGCACATGGTTTCCTTCCACACGGATACGAAGCGTATTCCAATCACCCTGCTTCAAAATGTTTTCCTTTTCATCCGGAATTTGTACCAACCATCCACGACCATACGATTCGTAGATACCTGCTGTATCATGATTGTACGGAGCCACTTCGCATTGCCAGCCATGAACCTTTACAGGAGGTTCTACAAATGAACGGAAGAACACACCTGAGTTACCGTTAGCTAATTGCTTGAAATCGATGCTCAAATCAAAATCATTGTAATAATCACGAGTAGCCAAGTAACCATATTGCTTATCCTTGCCACTTTCGCACACCAAATGACCTTCCTTGTCAACATACCACAATTCTGTTCCATAAGCTTCCCAACCTGTCAAATCTTTGTCGTTGAACAAAACTTCTTCCACTCCTGTAGTCTTTCTAGGAAGTTCCTTAATTTTGATATTACGGAAAGAAGCCGGGTAGCCATGATCCTGCAAGCAGATTACTCCTCTACGTGCCAAGCCATATTCTGGTGCCATTTCCCATTTACCACTGCCCTTGCGTTTGAACCAATCTTCTGTCCAAGCTTCAAATTCTAAAATCTTATGTCCATTGAGATAATGTTCGACATGACCATTGTCGAACACAATGCGAGAGTTGTTCCATTCCCCTTGCGGATTCACAAACATGGAATCCGGATTCGGAAGATACATGGCATAATCTACGCCGAGTTTCTGCCATTCTTCCAACTTGGTTGGTGCGTTGGTTGCTTCCCAACCTTCATTGTCTATCAACTGGTATTCCGGACCAGTCACATAAGGTACCTTGAAATAAGGATCTTCCACAACATGATAAATCATACCACTATTGCCTCCATATGAGAGTTTCCAATCCCAATCCAACACAAAGTTTTCGTATTGCTTCTTGGTTACAATGTAACCCGAGAGGTCGCTACCGTCTCCATTCGCCTGGATGCAACCATCCACTACATGCCAGGGTTGTGTCAAGGTTTCCCCGTTATAGTCTTTCCAATTATCCAATGTCTTCCCATCGAATAACAATTGCCAACCGTCTGCAATTTCTGCTTCAGTCAACGTGTTCGGTTGTGGAGCACCACATGATGCCAATGCTACCAATGCACTAACCGATAATCCTTTCCAAGTTGTTTTCCAAAATGTTCCCATAGTATGCAAAGTTTTAATTCTATCACAAATATAGGAAAAACATTCTACTTCAACAACTCTATCGCTTTATTGATACTCTCATTCACCACATTAATCGTATGATAATACTCATTCATATTCCACAAATCACGAGCGATGAGTGCTTTCATCTGAAGTTTGATAAGCGCTTCCGACTTTTTATATTGCTCTTCGTCGAACTTCACGCCTTCTTTCTCACCTTCCTCAATGAGCTGCTTCATCATCTTGTCATCCAGTTCAAACTTCTGGCTGAATACGGCATAATCATCGTATTTTTTCATCCATTTATCTCTATGAGCATCTATCAGTTGGAAATGAACCTTCAGGAGTACCCCCTTGTTGCTCAACCAACTATGATATTTCGTAAAAAGGGTTGTATCTACCGGCACAAAATAATCGGGCATAATGCCACCGCC
>JAFYPV010000128.1 GCA_017559935.1 Bacteroides sp.
GTTGGGCAGCCTTTATGCTTCCTTACCAAATCTCTACCGGTGGAGTAACAGGTATTTCGGCCCTTATCTATTATATCACGGGCATTGAAATACAGGTTTCTTATTTTGTCATCAATGCCATTTTTATGGTATTCGCTTTGAAAATTTTGGGTCTGAAATTCTGTATAAAGACACTTTATGCTATTCCTGCCCTTACCTTTTTCCTTTGGCTCTTCCAAGTATTATTGAAAGACGATGCAGGTAATCTGCCTTTATTATTAGGTCCTGGTCAAGAATTTATGGCATTAGTTATAGGTGCCAGTATGTTAGGTTTCGGTATCGGCTTTGTATTTATCTATAATGGTAGTACAGGAGGAACTGATATCCTTGCTTGGATTATCAACAAATACAAGGATGTATCCTTAGGTCGTTTGATCATGTATGGCGATATCATAATCATTTCATCCTGTTACTTGGTATTTCACGATTGGAAGCGTGTATTGTTCGGTTTCTGCGTATTGTTTATAATGAGTGTCGTCATCGACTATGTAGTGAACAGTAATCGCCAATCCGTACAATTCCTTATTTTCTCTAGAAAACATGAAGAGATAGCTGAAACGATTACGAGAGAACTTCACCGTGGAGTTACACTATTAGATGGTACTGGTTGGTATAGCAAACAAAGTATCAAAGTAGTAGTAATACTAGCAAAGAAAAATCAATCCAATGAAATATTCCGAATGGTAAGGGATATTGATGAAAATGCCTTTATTTCGCAAAGTAATGTTGTCGGGGTTTATGGTGAAGGATTCGATAAACTGAAGGTTAAGAAGAAAAAAGCATAATAGATTATCCATAAAAAAAGAATCTGATGGTTTCATCAGATTCTTTTTTTTTATCAGTAATTAAATATCAGCTTTCCTCCCTTAATCAAATCATTGTGCGAAATGCAGAAATCCTTCACTTCACGACCATTAAAAGATATGGAACGAATAGGCATATTCTTCTGCTTTCTGCCCTTTACCTGTATGCTTAATTTCTTACCATTTTCCAAGCGAAGAGTAAGGCTATCAAAGAGTGGTGAAGTCAGTTCGTAATGTTCATCACCTACCACCATCGGATAGAATCCCAAAGCACCAAACACATACCAGGCACTCATGGTACCATCGTCTTCATCCATCTCCGGACTATAACCTTCCGGATGATTCTTGAATGCCTTTCCGAAATAAGGAGTATTGAATTCGGCATTGCCACCATATTTATGAATCATCGGTTCAGTCATCAGGCTACGCACGATTTGTTGTGTTTTTTTAGGTGCACCTAGTCTATTAAATATATAAGGTACGTGTATGTCTGGTTCGTTGCCTTGATTGTACAAATGATTTTCAAAGAAATAAGTCAATTGCTCGCAAAGGGTTTCCTTGCCTACCCAAGCAATCATTTCATCCATAAACATAGGAGCAGCCCAACGATATTGCCAACGGGTTCCTTGATAGAGTCCGTTGTTCTTCATCACTTCGTAAGAAGCATCTACATTCATGAATTCTTTCTTCCAAGTTTCTACAAACAAACGTTCCGATTGCTCTTTATAAAGTTTAGCATCTTCATTTTTGCCCATGATTACTGAAATCTTCGCCATCGCCCATAAGTCACAAGCCGATTCCATCTTCTGATCAGGCGAACCTAACAACAAGTTTTTCATTTCATTCTTCATGCCTTCATAACCGATGTTGAAATCCAAGTTGGTAATGCCTTTTCGATAAGCATCGAGCAGCAAGATAACAGCATGTTCGGTACGTACTGTAACGGTAGATTCGTATGGAGTGGCCCAATTACGCTTGCCAGTACGATACAAATGAAGCAAAGAAGTAGCCATATCGCGCATCTTGCCCGGTTCCAACAAAACCAACAACGGGAACTTAGTGCGATATGTATCCCACAACGACCAATTGCTATAATAACGGAAACCATCAGTTTGATAAATCTGACCATCAGTTCCCAAATAACGACCATCCACCGAAGTAACATCCACCGGACTCAAGCAAGCACGATAGAGCGAGGTATAAAAAATGACTTTATCATCTTCTGTTCCTCCCTTGACATCAATCGAAGCCAATTGTTTTTCCCATTCCTTATATGAATCTTTCTTCAACTGGTTGAAAGACTTCTTCTCCCAACGGGCATATTCCTGACGAGCTTCATTTTCTCCCAAAGCAGACAAACCTATACGGACTTCCACTTCTTTAGTAGATTGACCAAAATCCAAGCAAGGAAGCTCGCCTTCTTTTTCCTTCAATTCGAAAGGCTGGTTGGTATTCATGGAGAAGTAAAGCTTGTATTTTCCATGACTACAAACGGTCTTGGCTTGAATGTATCCCTCCAAACAAGTAGGTGACACTTGGTGATATTCATAAGTAGCCTTAGCTTCGAAAGAAGAAGAAAAGTCTATCCACAAAGCAGCAGGCAAATTTTCCGGAAAGACATATCGTTCTAGCGCCATAAGATTGGTAGCGGTAAGTTCTGCCTGTATGCCATTGGTAAACGAAGTGGCATAATATCCAGGAACAGCTACTTCGGTCTGTTTGTCGATGTGCAATTCTTCCGAAGGATTCAAAGGACGAATACGAATATTGCCTCCACCACCACTACAACCTACTCCCGACAAGCGATTGATGGAAATACCTGTTACCTTAGTCACTTCGTAATTATAGCCGGCATGAGTACGAGGATCGCTATCCGGACACACACAAACCACGCCGAAAGGTACGGTTGCTCCCGGTGCCAACTGACCATTATCGCCCGAAGTCCCCATGAACAGATTAACATACTTCGTATTCTGAGCAGAAAGTGCAACGGCACAAAGCACCATCAATAAACTGAAAATTCTTTTCATAGTCGTAGATTATTTAATAAATACAGGTGAAACTCCTTCGAATGTCATCTTTACCGGCTTGATGAAACCTTCTTCATCAAATTCCAACTTGTCGATACAAACTTGACGTTCACTTCCACCAGTTCTATCCAATGGGCGACGATGGTAAACAATATAATATTCATCCTTACCTGGCACTTGAATAACCGAATGATGTCCGGCTCCTTTTGCCACTTCAGGGTCTTGTTGGAGGATACGACTGATACGATTGAATGGTCCCATTGGTGAATCGGCAATGGCATAAGCTACAGCATAATTAGGACCTGTCCATCCACCTTCCGACCACATGAAGTAATATTTACCATTACGCTTCAACATGAAAGGACCTTCTACATAATTTTCAGGAGTAACTTCCTTGTACATCTCACCATCTTCAAAAGGCTTCAAACTGGTCAAATCATCGTTCAAACGAACTACATTGCAATGTTGCCAGCCACCATAATACATATAGTATTCGCCATCGTCATCGCGATAAACAAACTGATCGATAGGTTGTGCACCATTGATGATTTGCGAAATGAGTGGTTTGCCCAAAGCATCCTTGAAAGGACCTTCCGGCTTATCAGAAACAGCTACACCGATACCTCCGTATTGATCATTGTTCTGAATGTCATTACCACCGAAGAATAAGTAATACTTATCATTAGCTTGAATGATGGAAGGTGCCCACAAAGCGTATTTCACCCAAGGTACATCTTCAATGTGAAGCACTCGTGAATGTTTGGTCCAATTCACCAAATCCTTGGAAGAAAAAGCATCCATGTGTGTCTGGAGATTATACTCCGGATTGATGGCATCCGTCTTTCGTTCCAAATCGGCCTTGTAGATTTCTTTATCCTCCCCATATAATAAGGAAAGGGTAGGATAAATCCAATATTCATCGCCAAAGACAATGCCTTCAGGATCGGCATACCATCCTGGGAAAATAGGATTACCACTGGTTTGCTTTTCTGTACTTTTCGGTGTACAAGCCATCAATAGACAAAAGGTTCCTGCCAAAAGGATTAAATGATTGTTTTTCATAGTATCTGTTTTTTATTCTTTTTCTGCCAAGTAAACTCCACCGATGATGCAAGCAGCGCCAATCAAAGAAGTTAAAGTAATAATTTCGGAAAGAATGATGGAGGAAAGTACCAAGGTACTCATAGGTTGTACATAGATATAATTAGCGGTACGGGAAGGACCCAATACCTTGACAGCTGCATTCCAAGCAATAAAACAAAGCATGGATGCTATTATGCCCAAGAAAAGCAAATTCAATATCACGGTAGGATTCAACAATATCTCCATATCCGTCAACAATGGATCGAAGATAAAGTACACCATTACCGAAAGGATACTATATAGAAATACTTTTCGGGTAATGAAAGAAGTGGAATATCGGTTACTCAAAGGTTTCAATACTAAACAATAAATAGCCCACATCAAGGCAGCCATGATACTGAGAAAATCGCCCAACGGATTGATTTGAAGCAGGACACTTCCACTGAATACCACCAATGCCACACCGATTAGAGCTATGACTGAACCAATCATCATGTTCTTTCGTAAAGGTTCCTTAAAAAACCGATTAGCCAATAGAGCCGTAAAGATAGGTGTAGTACATACCAATAAAGCTACATTGGATGCCTGACTGATACCTAATGCATTGTTCTCGGCAATGAAGTAAAGAGTACCTCCGGTAAGACCGGCCAACATGAGCATGCCTTCGTCCCTCCAAGTATCTGCCCACAAACGCTTGTGAGAAATCATCAAAATACAGAAATAGGCTACCACAAAACGGTAAAACATGATATCCATTGGTCCTAATCCATGCTGCAACAATACTTTAGTAGAAACAAAAGTCATTCCCCAAATCACCACTACCATAGCTGTTAGTAGGTGATACAAAAATATGCGATTCTTAAACATTTTCATTTTATATATAAGGGTACAAAAATAATTTAATTTATACATATAAAATTCGTTTTACCAAACATTATTGATTTCTATCCGTTGATTATACCACAATTATTAAAAACAATTTTTATGAATATTCAATTATCCACTTTATTATTAGCAACATTCAGTCTTGCTCCACAAGTACCGGCGAACGCTTGTACAGGTATAACCTTAAAGAGCAAAGACGGAGCAACCATTGCCGCACGCACCATTGAATGGGCTGAAAGTGTTATGAATACAATGTATGTAGTAATCCCACGAAACCAAGAACTACAATCTCTCACTCCTACTGGAATGGATGGTATCCAATTCAAATCCCGATATGGCTACATCGGACTAGCTGTAGAGCAGAAAGAATTTATGGTAGAAGGTATCAATGAAAAAGGACTCTCTGCCGGATTGTTTTATTTTCCTAATTTTGGTCAATATCCTCCTTATGATGTTACCCAAAAGGATAAATCTCTGGCAGATTTTCAACTGGTATCATATGTACTTTCACAATGTAGTACGGTTGATGAAGTGAAAGAATCCCTTCAAAATATACGGGTAATTAATATAGATCCCAGATCGTCTACGGTTCATTGGAGATTCACTGAACCTTCAGGAAAACAAATAGTACTGGAAATCGTAGACGAAGTGATGCATTTCTACGATAACCCACTAGGTGTATTTACCAATTCACCAGGTATAGAATGGCATTGGACCAATCTTAATAATTATATCAATTTACAACCGGGTAATGCTCCTGAACACAATTTTGGACCAATAAAAGCACGATCTCTCGGTCATGGAAGCGGTATGTTAGGATTGCCTGGCGACTTTACCCCTCCTTCCCGTTTTGTACGTGCCACTTTCTTCCAACTGACAGCTCCTCAACAGCCCGATGCCCAAAAAAGTGTTTTTCAAGCTTTTCATATATTGAATAATTTTGATATTCCAACAGGTACCGAATTACTTTTAGGAAAAGCATCAGCCGATGTACCTAGTGCTACTCAATTTACTGTAGCATCCGATACACAAAACCGTATGATTTACTATCGAACTATGTACAATAGCAACATAAGATGCATCGACTTGAAAAAAATAGATTTTGAAAAAGTAAAGTATCATGCCAACGAATTAGACGAATTAAAGAAACAACCGGTGGAAATGATAACTATCCGATAATACTTGATAATGATTGATTTATTGGTTACATTTGCAATCAATAAATCAATCATTTTTTATTCTTATGAAAAAAAAATTAGTAGTTGCTACTAACAATGCACATAAATTAGAAGAAATCTCCGCTATTTTGGGCGAAAAAATGGAATTGCTTAGTCTGAAAGATATTCATTGTGAAGCAGACATTCCGGAAACAGCCGATACATTGGAAGGAAATGCCCGACAAAAAGCTATGTATATCTACGAAAATTATGGAATAGATTGCTTTGCCGACGATACAGGTCTTGAAGTAGAAGCACTTAATGGTGCCCCAGGTGTTTTTTCTGCTCGCTACGCTGGAGAAGGTCACGATTCAGAAGCCAATATGCAAAAACTTCTACACGAACTGAAAGACAAAGAAAACAGAAAAGCACAATTCCGCACCGCCATCTGCTTGATCCTGGATGGAAAAGAATATTTGTTTGAAGGTATCGTTAAAGGAAAAATTATCGAAGAAAAGAAAGGTTGCGCCGGTTTCGGTTATGACCCTATTTTTGTTCCCGAAGGTTATCATTCCACCTTTGCTGAATTAGGAAATGATATAAAAAATACAATCAGTCATCGAGCACGTGCAGTAGAAAAACTCTGCCAATTTTTGAAAGGATAATAGAATGACTTATCAATAAAAAAGTGTGGTTGGTAAATTACCAACCACACTTTTTTATTATAAACCTAATTTCTCTGAAATTTCTAACATTCGTTGAATAGGCTTTACTGCTTCTTCCGCAATATTAGCATCCACAGTCACTTCCGGCCACTCATACTTTAAAGTATTATAGAGCTTTTCAAGTGTATTCAAACGCATGTAATTACATTCATTGCAAGAGCAAGAACTGTCTTCTAGTGGTACTGGAATAAAATTCTTCTCCGGACATTGCTTGCGCATTTCATGCAAGATACCGCTTTCTGTTGCCACGATAAAGTCCTTTTTAGGGCTATTCACGGCATGTTTCAACAATCCGGCAGTAGATGCTACCTTATCAGCCAACTTTGCCACAGCGCCCTTGCATTCTGGATGTACCAATACATCGGCATCCGGGTATTGAACTTTCAATTCTATGATCTTTTCAACCGAGAATTGTTCATGTACATGACAAGCACCATTCCAAAGTAACATTTCCCTGTTAGTAACTGAGTTAATATAATTACCCAAATTTCTATCCGGACCAAAGATTATTTTTTGTTCCTTTGGGAAACTTTCTACAATCTGTTTAGCATTGGTAGAAGTAACTACTACATCAGTTACTGCCTTAACGGCTGCTGTAGTATTGACATACGAAATAACTGTATGGTCGGGATGTTCTTTGACAAACTTAGCAAACGAATCTGCTGGACAACTATCGGCTAATGAACAACCGGCATTGAAATCAGGAACCAAAACCTTTTTATTAGGACAAAGTACCTTAGCTGTTTCACCCATAAAGTGAACACCGCACATTACAATGATATCAGCATCTGTTTTAGCTGCCCATTGTGCCAAAGCTAAACTGTCACCAACAAAATCAGAGATGTCTTGGATTTCACCTGACTGGTAGTAGTGGGCAAGAATTACGGCATTCTTTTCCTTACGAAGTCTATCAATCTCAGTTTTCAAATCAAGGGCTTTGTCTACCAGTTCGGTAACATACCCCTTTTTCAACCATTCCTCTTTATTCATTATAGATATATTTTTTCTTCTTCTTTCAAAAAAGAGATTTATACTGATGATGATTGCTTGTTAATAGTGTTAGTAAAAAAATAGCGTTATTCTTGCCAATTAAGTTATTTGACTGAATAAAATTGATATGAGTAAATAACAAACAAGCATAAATGCTGATATTCCTTATTTTACGTATTTTATTAACAAACTGTTGATAATACACAAAGTTAAAAACTTTCTACTTATGAATACCAAAATTTATGATGAAAAAGTGTTGATATTAGGTGTTTAAATTCTACTTAACTGTTTTGGTAGGTTCATAAATGAGTTTCTATATACAGGTATTTCAATAATGCAAGAATTATTTTTCAAAAAATATGCTCAGAGTTTTTACATGTTTTCAACAGTTATCAACAAGGTTATGAGAATAAGTTAGTATCTTTGATGCCATAAAATAATCTAGTATATGAGAAAGCTTAAAATTACAGAATTGAATCGACTAAGTGTGGATGAATTCAAGCAAGCGAATAAATTGCCGTTGGTAGTTGTACTCGATGAAGTACGTAGTTTGCATAATATTGGTTCTGTATTCCGTACTTCGGATGCATTTTTAGTGAACCGTATTTATTTATGTGGTATAACAGCTACTCCTCCCCATCCTGAAATGCATAAAACGGCTCTCGGAGCTGAAGATACCGTAGACTGGACATATAAGAAGCATACATTAGAAGCGGTGGAAGAACTTCATAATGAGGGATATACTGTATTAGCTATCGAACAAGTAGAAGGAAGTACCATGTTGGATAATCTCACATTGGATGCTGATAAAAAATATGCCATTGTGATGGGTAATGAAGTAAAAGGTGTACAACAAGAAGTAGTCAATGCATGTGATGGATGCATAGAAATACCTCAATATGGTACGAAACATTCATTAAATGTATCAGTAACAACAGGAATTGTTCTTTGGGAATTTGCCAAAAGAATGATGGCTTTTTAAGTGTAACCTTTTAAAGTTGTCCACTTTCAACAAGTAATACAATCTGTTCAATCATTTCATCTTCGTCTTCCGGATGATATTCTTTTTTCAAACTGGCACCAAAAATAGCAGCAAAAGCTTGATAGAAACCTGCTTTAAAAGGGCCTAGGAAAGCTTTTACCAATTCGTAAGAAGAAGAATTAGTTTCACGGTTAATTAGTTTTATTAACAGCTTCCCTTGTGAAAAAGTTAATTTCTTCATGCGAGGAGTATATTGTTCTTTTACACTCTTTTCAACTGCTAAAAGATGTTTTTCTCTGGCTTTTTCATTGGGAAGTGTCTGAAGAAATTCATAAGTTTCGATAATTGCACGATTAACTTCTTTTGCTATAGGCAATGTTTTTTTGACATTATGCACTAATCGATTGTATTTGTTTCTTTGTTTTTTATTACTGAATATCAATGGTTTGAATACATATAAAGTGGGCATGCGCAACGAAGCAATGGTATCTCCTTCGTAAATGCAAGCAGGTACCAAGTATCCGTTTATAGTAGTCGTCTTTTCTTGGGCATGAAGATAAGCGGCTATAAATGAAAAAAAGAATGCCAATAAGAATATCCTTTTCATTTCGCTGTAAAAATAATAAAGAAATAGGATATGCAGATAATTAATAGAACTATTTAACTTTAAACGAGAGATGAAATACAAAATGAACAAACGGTGGAAAACTATGTTAATTGCTTGTTTTTCAATATGCTTTTCTGTGAATAACATATTTGCTCAAGCGGTTTGGGAGAATATGGTAGAGCAATTGCTTATTCATGATGAAAATTCAACTCAACAATGGGATAATCTGATGGAAGATTTGACCGAATTAAAGGAAAATCCCATTCCTATTAATCTAGCTACTAAAAAGCAATTGGAACGTTTTCCTTTTTTATCTGATCAATTAATTGAAAATATCCTTTATTATCTTTATAAAAATGGTCCTATTATCAGTGATAAAGAACTGATGATGGTAGAAAATATGGATATACAAACAGCTCGTTGTTTAAAACTGTTCATAACTTTTCAACTACCTGAAAAAGAGGAAAATAAACCTACTTTAAAAAATATATTAAAGTATGGAAAACAAGAGTTATCCACAAGAGTAGATATTCCTTTTTATACTCGGGCAGGTTATCAGTCTTATACATCCGATTTCATATTGGAAAATCCCAATAAACGTTATTTGGGATATGCTTTTTATCATAATATGCGTTATAGTTTTCGGTATAGTGATAAAGTTTACGTAGGATTGACTGCTGAAAAAGATGCAGGTGAACCATTTTTTGCTGGAAATAATAAAAAAGGATATGATTATTATTCACCTTACCTGTTAATAAAGAATATCGGTAAGTTTCAGGCTTTGGCTTTAGGGAATTATAAATTGAATTATGGATATGGTTTGGTTATGAATAACGATTTCAGTTTAGGAAAAACAGCCATGCTTAGTACTTTGGAAAATAAAGCAAGAGGAATAAAAAAACATTCTTCTACTGATGAATACAATTATTTTCAAGGAATAGCTGCCAGTTATCATTTAACAAATAGATGGACATCTGATGTTTTTTATTCATATAGATCAATGGATGGTAATATAGATAATCGGTTCATAACTTCGTTAAAAGAAGATGGTTATCATCGTATTCCAAGAGATTTTGAAAAGAAGAATAATGTTTATAATCATTTGATAGGCAGTAATATACATTATAATGGAAAGAATATAGAAACAGGATTAACAGCTGTTTATAATGTTTTCAACAAGGTGTTGAATCCTAGTATCCGACCTTACAATAAATTTTATTCACGTGGAAAGGATTTCTTTAATATGGGAGTGAATTACAAGTTCTTTTGGAGACAATTGGTTTTATTAGGAGAGACAGCCCTTGATAAAAGGGGAAGATTAGCTACTTTAAATATGCTTCGTTATTCACCTAAAGGAAGTTTTCAACTGGTAGTTATGAACAGATTTTATGATGTGGCTTACCAAAGTATTTATGCTCGTTCTATCGGAGAAGGAAGTTTGGTACAAAATGAGAGCGGTTTGTATATAGGCTTGGAAACCAATATTTTAAAGTCATTTAAATTATCTACATATGGGGATTTCTTTTACTTCCCATGGAAAAAATATCAGATGACAAAGAATGGAACAACTGGTTTTGATGGCATAATTCAAATAAATTATTCACCGAGTTATGAACTGGATATGTTCATAAAGTATAGGTATAAAAATAAATACAAGGATTTCACACCTGATGATGGAGAAAAAACAACTATTCCGTATATTCAACAAAAATGGAAATATCAGGTGAGTTATTCACCTATGGATAAATTGCTGTTAAAAACTGTCATTGATATGGTTCATAATGCTTATCAACAACAAGATCCCTCGAAAGGTATTTTGATAAGTCAGAGTATAGGATATAAATTCAAGAAATTTCCTTTGCAGTTAGATACTAGTGCAGCTTGGTTTTATACGGATGACTATGCTTCCCGTATTAGTATATATGAAAAAGGATTGCTTTATAGTTTCAGTGTCCCTTCTTTTTATGGACAAGGAGAACGTTTTACGATGAATGCCCGTTATGAGTTAAATGAACACCTTATTTTTCAAGCCAAATATGCGTTGACACATTATCGGGATAGAAATGTAATTGGTTCAGATTTAGAGCAAATCAATGGAAATATGAAAAATGACCTCTATTTGCAATTACGATTAAAATTCTGAGGATAAAATGAAGAAATTCAATATATTTGCTTATCCTTAAAAATAATAATATGATGAAAAGAATAATTTTGTGTGCAGTTGCACTTGTGTGCTGTATAATAGGTTTACAAGCACAGACTCAGATTATTGCCCACCGTGGTTTTTGGAAGACAGAAGGTTCGGTACAAAATTCCATTACTGCTTTAGAAAAAGCAACTCAAGGGAAATTTTATGGTTCGGAATTTGATGTTCAAGTAACTTTGGATGGAAAATTGATTGTTAATCATGATAGTAAATTCCAAGGATTTGTCATTGCAGAAACACCGTTTTCTAAACTTAAGAAAATACGATTGAACAATGGTGAAAAACTTCCGACATTGAAAAAATATTTGAAGGAAGGAAAGAAGCAGGATATACAGTTAATTCTTGAAATAAAATCTCACAAGGATAAAAAAGTTGAGGACAAGGTTGCTTCTGATGTGGTAAAGATGGTGAAAAAAATGGGATTGGAAAATCAAGTGGAATACATTGCTTTTAGTTTGAATATTTGTGAACAGCTGGTTAAGTTAACACCGGAATCAAAAATAGCTTATTTAAATGGTGATTTGGCTCCTGCCGAATTGAAAAAGAAAGGTATTAATGGAATTGATTATAATCAGAAAGTATTATTTAATCATCCAGAATGGGTGGAAGAAGCTCATAAATTAGGAATGAAAGTCAATGTGTGGACGGTAAATAAAGTTGAGGACATGCAAAAGTTTATTGATATGGGAGTAGATTATATTACTACTGACCATCCTTTGGAAGTTCAAAAATTGCTTGAATAATATTGTCTGGACTACTAAAATTAATGATATGAAGTTTTTATTAATCTCATTCATTCTGTTATTAACGCAAATACCTTGTTTGGCTGATTCTGTTATTGGTATTATTCCACAACCACTTTCAATGAATAAAGGGGAAGGGTATTTTACTATTAATAAAGCTACAACTATAACTTGTGATAAGGATTTAGGTAAAGCTGCAGAATATTTAGTGGACTATCTTCCATTAAAGTTGAAAAAAGGTAAGAATAATAATTCTGTACGCCTTGTTCTAGATCAAACATTAGGGGAAGAAGAATATGTATTGTGTGTTAATGGAAAAGGTATCCAAATTAGTGGAGGTAGTTATGGGGCAGTTTTTAATGGCATTCAGTCGTTTTTACAAATACTTCCATCTCAAATATACACAAAAGACAGTGAGTTTCCTTTGGAAGTACCTTATATTGAAGTAAAAGATGCTCCACAATATTCATATCGTGGCTTTTTACTTGATGTGGCGCGTACTTTCCAGCCAGTAGAAGAGGTGAAACGTGTTATTGATTACATGGCATATTGTAAATTGAATAAACTTCATTTTCATTTGGTTGACTCTCCAGGATGGCGAATAGAATTGAAAAAATATCCACATATGGCAAAAATTGGAGGATTCCGAGGTGGAGATTCACCTTTGCATCCCATATATGGTAGTTTTGATCAAAAATATGGAGGTTACTATACCCAAGAGGAATTACGAGAAATTGTTGCATATGCTTCACAACGAAATATTGAAGTGATTCCTGAAATAGATATGCCTGGACATAGTAAATCCATAGGAACAGTTCATCCTGATATTCGTTGCAATTATAGTCCCGATACTTCTCATACCAATGGTTTGGATGTACGTGATGTTTGGTGCGTGGCAAAAGAAAGCAATTATCAGTTAATTGAAGATATTGTAAAGGAATTGGTAGAAATTTTTCCTTCGGAGTATATTCATATTGGTGGTGACGAAGTAAGTTTCAAATGGTGGAAAGAATGTCCGGATTGTCAACAGCTCAAAGTTGAAAAAGGATTGCAGAACGAGGCTCAATTGGAACAGTATTTTATTAATCGTGTAACTGAAATATTGGCTAAATACAATCGTAAATCAATGGTTTGGGATGAGGCAGTTGATGGTGGTCTTTTACCTACAACCACTATGGTAACAGGATGGCGTGGAGTCAAACATTGTTTGAGAACTACCGAACAAGGTTACCCTACCATTATTATGCCAAGTAGTGTTTTTTATTTAGATAAAAGACAGTCACCTCATGAACGAGGTCATAATTCAAAAAATGGACTTTCGCTTCAAACTATTTGTGACTTTACTTTCGAAGATGCTGGATTTACAGAAGCTCAACGAAAAAATATTGCTGGCATAGAATCAGCTTTTTGGTCGGAAATATATTTGTCCAACATTTCTTCGGAAGTGCATTTTTCAGATTATTTAGAATATATGATTTTCCCTCGTTTGTTTGCTGTTTCAGAGATAGCTTGGAGTAAATCTCGCCGATCGTATGATGAGATGGTTTCTTTATTAAAGAATTCGTTTTATTCTAAATTGTCGGCTTTGAATGCTACTTTCCGTCTTTCTTCTCCAATAGTTAACGTGGAAAATGGAATGATTATAGCATCAGTAGACGATGGTTCTAAACTTTATTATAAGGATATTCGTACCAATGAAGTAAAAGAATATCTTGTACCTTTGGATGTTGCTTTGGCACCTTATATTACTTTTCAAAGTCGTTTAATGAGTGGTCGGAGTGGAGAAGTTGGTTTACCAGAGTATTATAATTACCTTACTCCGGCATGTAACATAACTTCTTCTCTTCCTTTCCGTGAAAACAGATCTTTGGAACGATGTGAAACTTATAAAGGAGATGCTACTTCTACTCGGGCTGCTAAAGCAGGAGATTGGGTTCATTTTACTTTTGACGAGCCTTTGAAAGCTTCTTATATTAAAATTACGACTGGATATAAACATCTTTATCGGCGTTTGATTTATAATGGTCATATTGAAGTTTCTTATGATGGTCAGAATTTTACGAATGAAGGAAATCTTTTGAATGGTCAGTTCATATTACATCCTGATAAGCATATTTATGCTATACGAATTGTGGCAGATGGTATTAGTGATGCTGAAGAATATGTGATTATTCAACCGTTGGAAATAAAATAGACTAAATAACTTTGGCATTAGAAATTATAGGAACAATAATAGGGCTGGTCTATCTCTGGTTGGAGTATAGAGCCAGCATCTATTTATGGATAGCCAGCATCATTATGCCTGCTATCTACATTTTCGTTTATTACGAAGCAGGATTATATGCTGATTTCGGAATCAACATCTATTATTTAGGAGCTGCAGTTTATGGTTGGTTAGTGTGGAAATTCGGACATAAGTCGGATGGCCAATCGAAAGAAATGCCTATTACCCACATGTCTAAGCGTAGTTGGATAAAAGCTGGAATTGTTTATCTTATAGCACAGTTTTTAATTGTTTGGGTATTGATACATTATACTGATAGCGATGTGCCTTGGTGGGATGCCTTTACTACAGCATTGAGTATTGTAGGAATGTGGATGCTTGCTCGTAAATACTTGGAACAATGGGGTGTATGGATTGTGGTTGATGCAGTTTGTGTGGGTCTTTATATTTATAAAGAGTTGTATTTTACGGCCGGGCTGTATGGTCTTTATACAATTATAGCTATCTTTGGCTGGTTGAATTGGAAGAAATTAATGAAATGAAAGAGATAGATGCTGTAATTTTGGCTAATGGAGATTATCCTTCGGCTACCCTACCTTTACAAATTTTAAAAAAAGCACCTTATGTAGTGTGTTGCGATGGAGGAGCGAATGAATATATCGCTCAAGATCATTTGCCAGATGTTATCATAGGCGATGGTGATTCGTTAAGTGAGGAAAACCGTATAAAGTACGCATCGATTATCTATTATAATCCCGATCAAGAAACCAATGACCAGACTAAGGCGGTACAGTTCTTATTATCCAAAGGAAAAAAGAAAATTGCGATTGTAGGAGCCACTGGTAAACGGGAAGACCATACCATAGGCAACGTCAGTTTATTAATGGAATACATGCGGATGGGTGCCGAAGTTCGTAGCTATACGGATTATGGGATATTTATACCTTGTCAAGGTACATCTACTTTTGAATGTCGCGTAGGACAGCAATTGTCTATTTTTAATTTTACAGGAAAAGGATTAAAAGCAAAAGGCCTTGCCTACCCGATTTATGATTTCACAACCTGGTGGCAAGGCACTTTAAATACTTGTACAGAAACTTCCTTTACCATCGAGGCACAAGGAGAGTATCTATTGTTCATTAATTATTGACGTTTTATAGGTAATCGTTCCAATTAACCAAGCGCATATCACCTTTCTTCAATAAAGCATCATGCATAGCCAATGCTGCATTGATACGATGAGATGTATGTCCCTTTGAAGCAATTTTCAGGTAATCCCACAAAAGTTCTCTATAGTCAGGATGTGCGCAATTTTCAATAATTTCCTTAGCACGTTCAGCCGGACTCTTGCCGCGAAGGTCGGCAATACCTTGTTCGGTAATGAGAATATTCACATCGTGTTCAGTCTGGTCGTGGTGAGATACCATCGGAACAATAGCACTGATCTTGCCTTCCTTAGCCACTGATGGACAAGAGAAGATAGAGATAAATGCGTTACGAGTAAAGTCACCCGAACCACCAACACCGTTCATCATCTTGGTACCGGCAATATGAGTTGAATTGACATTACCATAGATATCAGCTTCGATAGCAGTATTCATAGAAATAATACCCAAACGACGTACTACAGCCGGGTGGTTAGAGATTTCTGATGGACGGATAATCAATTTGTTTTTGAAGAAATCAAAATCGTCGTAAATGCCTTGCAAACATTCGTTAGTTACACTCAAAGAACAAGTACTACCAAACTTTACACGTCCGGCACGGATAAGATCCACTACAGCTTCTTGCAATACTTCAGTATACATTTCGAAATCTGGCACATCCGGGTTGCTTCCCAAAGCTCCTAATACAGCATTGGCGATATTTCCTACACCACTTTGCAACGGCAAGAAAGTAGGAGGAATAATTCCACGTTTCATATCAGAAAGAAGGAATTCTGCTACATTTTGTCCAATCTTGTCAGTAACAGGATCTGGAGCAGTAAATCCACGTGCTTCATCCGGAATATTTACTTCTACGATACCCACAATCTTCTTCGGATCTACTTGCAAATAAGGTAAACCGATACGGTCACTTGGATGGTAAACTGGAATTTCACGACGGTAAGGAGGGTCTATTGGTTCATATATATCATGAAGACCAATGCAATCGGTACCACGATGGGCAGCGTTCAATTCGATGATGATATGATCGGCCAAGCGTGCAATAGTTGGTGTAATACCACCACCAGCTGTCAAGTAAATCTTACCATCTGGAGTTACATGGCATGCTTCGATGATTGCTACATTCAATTTACCATAATATCCATAGCGTAATTCTTGCGCCATTTGCGAGAGGTGGATATCATTGTAAGCCACTTCACCATTGTTTACCGCCTTGCGGAAGTCCGCATTGGTAGTATAAGGAGCACGATAACGGAGTGCTTTGGCACGAATTAAGGCACCATCAGCAGAGTCACCGGTAGATGCACCAGTAAAGATACCTATTTGGAAAGGACGACCGGCAGCATGTTCGGCTTCGGCTATCTTTGCAATTTCAGGAGTGACAGCTTTAGGAGAACCTGCTGGAGTAAAACCGCTAAGTCCCACATTGTATCCATGTTTGATATAAGTAGCAGCTTCGGCCGCTGAAATAATATTAAATGCCATAATGATAGTATATTTTATTAGTATTTACGGTTGAATATTTCTGAATAAATAAAAGCTCTTTTGGCTTCCTCACGACAACTCAGACTAATTTTTTTTGTATTCTTTTTAGAAGAAGAATCAATGTTTGGTTTGTCAGCAGATTGAGTGGTAGTTGGAATCTTATGTGGAGTTCTTTTTAGTGAAGAATTAGTTTTTGAAGTACTTTTTTGCTCAAAAACAGTGGTTTCCTGAACTTCGTGAATATCAGGAAACATATCTTCTAATACTTCTTGTGGAGAAGCATTAGTTGGTTTCTTTTTATTTTTTGCATTTTGTCCTACCACGGCAATAACCATGGCTCCTACAAAAATCAATATTTGCATTATATCTTCCATAGAAAGATAAATTTAAGGATATGAGACAAAGTTAGAAATTAATTTCCTATTTATACAATAAAAAGAAATAAAAAAAGGAAGATAAACTTTGCAGCTATCTTCCCTAATTTTAACCTAAACCTTAACTATGAAAAAATCTAATTTTTTCGGCTTGCAAATATGCATAATCTGATTGGAATATTTGTTTAATGTAGCCATAAAATATATTCTTTATTATAATTATTTAACGATAAGGGTATATATCTTTCATATATTAGAATATTTATGTAAATTTGTAGTAAATTGAAATGATAAAGTATGAAGCCTATATATGCTCCTTTTGCGAGTCCTTTATATGTAATGTCGAAACCTATAGGTTCCGCTTGTAATTTGGCATGTGATTATTGTTATTATTTGGAGAAGTCTCATTTGTATAAAACTTTTCCTAAACAAGTAATGAGTGACGAATTGTTGGAGAAGTTTATTCGTGAATACATTGCTTCGCAAACAATGCCACAAGTTAATTTTACTTGGCATGGAGGAGAATCATTGATGCGCCCTCTATCTTTTTACAAGCGGGTAGTAGAACTGCAAAGGCGTTATGCTGGAGGGCGATCAATAGATAATTGTATTCAGACCAATGGAACTTTGTTGACCGATGAGTGGTGTGAATTTTTTCGTGAAAACAATTGGTTAGTAGGGGTGTCGATTGATGGACCACAGGAATTTCATGATGAATATCGTCGGAATCGTCAGGGAAGACCATCTTTTATAAAAGTGATGCAAGGCATCAATCTATTGAAGAAACATGGTGTGGAGTGGAATGGAATGGCGGTAGTCAATGATTACAATGCTGATTATCCTTTGGAATTCTATCGTTTTTTTAAAGAAATAGGTTGTCATTATATTCAGTTTGCACCGATTGTGGAGCGTATTTTTCGTCATACAGATGGACGTTATTTGGCTACTCCTCTTCAATCGGGTGATAAGTTGGCCGATTTTTCTGTTACTTCGGAACAATGGGGGAATTTCCTTTGTACGCTTTTCGATGAATGGGTACGCCAGGATGTAGGTACTTATTTTATTCAATTGTTTGATTCAACATTGGCCAACTGGGTAGGCGAGCAACCTGGTGTTTGTTCTTTGGCCAAAACTTGCGGTCATGCTGGAGTAATGGAATTTAATGGTGATGTTTATTCGTGTGACCATTTCGTTTTTCCAGAATTCAAATTAGGGAATATCTATGAAAAGACATTGGTAGAAATGATGTATAGTGAACGCCAACAGTCTTTTGGTCAAGATAAACAGCGCAGTCTTCCCAAGCAATGTAAAAAATGTGAATTCCTTTTTGCTTGTAATGGAGAATGTCCAAAGAATCGTTTTATTCAAACCAGCGATGGAGAGCCTGGTTTAAATTATTTGTGCGAAGGTTATTATAAATTCTTTCAGCATGTAGCTCCTTATATGGATTTTATGAAGAAGGAATTATTGGCCGAGCGTGCTCCAGCTAATGTTATGGAAGCGATTCGTAAGGGGGATTTATAGGATAGATATAACGAAAAAGACTCATAAACAATGTTTATGAGTCTTTTTCGTGTTGGACTACCAGGATTCGAACCTGGACAAACAGAACCAAAACCTGTTGTGCTACCATTACACCATAGTCCAATCATCATGTGCTTTCCTTGAAAAGCGATGCAAAGGTAGGGTTTTTCTATATATCCTCCAAATAAATTCATATTTTTTTTAAAGTTTTCCTCGTTTTTTTCTACTTTTGTCAATATTAATCTTAAATATGCTGGAAATGAAAAAGCAAATCACCTCTCTCCTATTATTTATAGGCTTGGTAAGCTCTGTTGTAGCCCAGGTACAATATGTCAATCCTATCATCGGTACAGACGGAATGGGACACACTTTTCCCGGTGCTTGTGTGCCTTTCGGAATAGTTCAGTTAAGTCCGGATACCGATACTATTCCACATAATCTGAATGGCGTCTATCAAAAAAAGGTCTATGAATATTGTGCTGGATATCGTTACAATGATCCGACGATTGTAGGATTTAGCCACACTCATTTCAATGGAACGGGACATTCCGATTTGGGAGATATTTTGATTATGCCTACTACGGGCGAACTGAAGCTTAATCCTGGTACTGCTGAATATCCTGAAAATGGTTATCGTTCCCGATTCTCACACAAAACTGAGAAGTCTGTACCGGGTTACTATGAAGTCGTGCTCGACGATTATCAAGTAAAAGCACAACTCACGGCCACAACTCGTGTAGGTGTACATCGTTATACATTCCCTAAAGATGAAAAAGGACGTATCATCCTCGACTTGAATCATGGTATCTATAATTACGACGGCAAGACACTCTGGGCGCAAATCCGGGTGGAAAACGATACTTTGCTCACCGGTTATCGCATAACCAATGGATGGGCACGTACCAATTATACTTATTTTGCCATCTCTTTGTCTAAACCAATTCGTAACTATGGTTACAAGGATATGGCAAAGATAGATTATAAAGGTTTCTGGAGAAAATTCCCAATCAACACCAATTTTCCCGAAATGGCAGGCCGTAAGGTAGTGTCTTATTTCGAGTTTGATAACTCCGAAAATCCGGAATTAGTGGTGAAGGTGGCTCTTTCGGCTACCAGTACAGAAGGAGCATTGAAGAATCTGCATGCCGAAGCCATGGGAAAGGATTTTGATGTCCTTGCCAGTGTAGCATCGGATAGTTGGAACCGTCAACTTGCATCTCTAGAAGTAGAAGGTACGGAAGACCAGAAGGCTATGTTCTATACTTCTTATTATCATACCCTCATCAATCCATCGGTGTATACGGATGTAGATGGCAAGTATCGTGGATTGGATCAAAATATTCACCAAACAGATGGTTTTACGAATTATACCGTCTTCTCCTTATGGGATACTTATCGTGCCGAGCATCCTTTCCTGATGTTGATGAAGCCTGAACAAGCCCGTGATATGGCCCTATCAATGATTCGTCATCAGCAACAGAGCGTACATGGATTGCTTCCTATCTGGAGTCACATGGCAAATGACAACTGGTGTATGAGTGGTTATCATGCTACTTCGGTTTTGGCAGATGCCATTGCTAAGGGAGCTGATATCGACAAGGAAGAAGCTTTGAAGGCAATGGTCACTACTTCGAAAGTGACTTATTTGGACGGTATCGGAGAATACATGGAGCGTGGCTATGTGCCTTTCGATGTCAGTTCTACAGCTGCTTCCACTACATTGGAGTATTGCTATGATGACTGGACCATCTATCAGACAGCCCTGAATGCCGGAAACAAAGCCCTTGCTCAAGAATACAAGGAACGTGCCTTGAATTACCAGCGCATCTATGATCCTGAAATAGGTTTTGCCCGCCCTCGTTACAAGGATGGAAGTTTCAAGAAGGAATTCGATGTGCTTCAGACACATGGTGAAGGCTTTATCGAAGGCAACTCATGGAATTTTTCTTTCCATGTGCCGCACGATGTCTTTGGTGTTATGGCGCAGATGGGTGGCGAGAAGGAATTTACCCGTAAACTCGACGAGTTGTTTGCCATGCATTTGCCGGAAAAATACTATGAAGCAAACGAGGACATTACCTCCGATTGTTTGATTGGTGGATATGTACATGGCAATGAACCCAGCCACCATATTCCTTATCTCTATGCGTGGACTTCCCAGCCTTGGAAGACTCAATATTGGGTGCGTGAAGTGATGAACCGTATGTATAAAAACCATATCCGCGGACTGAGCGGAAACGACGATTGCGGTCAGATGTCGGCTTGGTATCTGTTTACCGCCATGGGTTTCTACCCTGTTTGTCCGGGAACAGACCAATACGTGTTGGGTGCTCCTTACCTACCCTATCTCAAGATGTCTTTGCCGAATGGAAAAACATTCGATATCAAGGCCTCGGGTGTTAGTGACAAGAAACGCTATGTGAAGTCCGTCCGACTGAACGGTAAGCCTTATACGAAGATGTATATCACGCACAAGGATATTACCGATGGCGGTGTATTGGAATTCGTAATGAGTGCTTCTCCTAACAAGAGTCGTGGACAGGCTAAGGCGGACAAGCCTTATTCGTTGACAGAAAAATAAAAGAAAGCGGGTTCACTTTAAATAATGAAGTGAACCCGCTTTTTTTTTATTTCATCGTTCTTACTTTATAGATATTCAACGAATCAATGGTAACAGTCTTCTCAGGATTGGATTGATAAATATTATGAGTCCACCAACTGATTTCAGCCTTTGTATAAATAAGTCTGGAAGTCTTGGCATCATAATTGACTGACTTCACATTTTCTACATCCTTAAGAGGTTCAAATGGAGTGAATTCCTCCTTGTTGATATCGAACCACATCACCCCTTCATGCGCAGAAACCAGCATTCGGTCATTGTCTACTGGAGAGAGGTCGTGTCCAGAAGTCATTGGGATTTCCCAAGTTGCCACTTTTCTAAGAGATGGATTTTCAGTGTTCCAGTCATTTAACTTGTATTCTCTTAATTCCTTATATCCCAAGGCATAAAGGCTCTGACGCTTTTCGTTCCACACCACACCATGTCCTGAATAAAGAGAATCACGGAAAACCACTTTTTCGGGTGCATCAATGTCATAAATTTCCAGCGCATTTCCTGTCTTATGAGTGGAAAGAGCCACTGCTATACGGTTTCCAGGGAGTAAATCTGCGGAGTGCGCCATAGGCACATGAGCATAGCACAGAATTTCCTTCGTTTGTATATCAATCAGCAACATACCATCGCCGGATGCGGTGAGAAGCATCTTGGTATTGTTATCTACAAACTTACATTCGTCTAAGTGCCTCATATATTTGTCATAGCCTTCCGGAAGTTTGGTTTGCGGATCGTCCTTGCTCCATTTCCATACCTCTTTGAGGTTGGTTCCATTTGATTCCGATAAATCGATGATTCTTACTTCACCATCTCCACAAACGGCCACATAGTCCTTGTTTACCGGTGAGCACCCAGTGTACAATATTGTTACGATGATAAGGAATAAAAAGTTTTTCATAAGGTTTTAAGTGTTATTGATAATAAATTAGGTTAGCACTTTGTTTATACAGAAACAGAATTATTTACATTCTACTCTTCTGACTTTCGCCGGCACCAGTACCTTTGTACTTGCTCTTTGTGGCATTAAATTTATAACGAAGAATTAAGTCGAATTGTCGATGGTACACTTGTGTGTTCTGCATGGTTCTCATGCTACTATATATAGTTACCTCTTGTTTCTGTTCTAAGAGATTGTTTCCATTTAGTTGCAAGGAGAGTCTGTCTTTTAAGAAACTTTTATAAAGCGATACACTTATCGTAAGCATGTCTTTTGACACATAGATATTTTCATCATATCCCTTGCTCATCCAAGTACCATTGATTCCCAACAAGAAACCTTTCGGTAAAGTTAAATTGTTTCTGAACGTAACAGTACCTATCGGTTTATTGAACTTCATCTTACCTTGAGGACCTTCGCCTTCATACCATTGTTTTTGAATAGCCAATCCCAATTGAGGCATCCAAATACCGATAGTCGGGTTAAAGTTCAGAGCAGCTACCAATTTATCGTATGCCGGACTATTACGCAAGGTAAGCAATGCAATGGTAGGATCGTCCTCCGAATAAGCTATGGTTTGATTGGTTATATCGTCCATAATGTGCGAATATCCCACATACAGATTCATCCATTTATATGAAGCTCCCAAAGTTACATTGTGCGTAATGGAAGGCATCAAGAACGGATTTCCTTTATCATACATATATCTATTGACATAAAGGACATTACTTCTAAGTTCATGATAAGTAGGACGCTGGATATCGCTGGCATATCCCAATTGCACCTGTACATTCTTCAACGGGAAGCTAAAATTGATGGATGGAAAAACATGGTTGTAATTCTTACTTTGCTCGGCCATATATTCACCGGCATCGTAATAATCGAAGCCTACCTTTTCGTAACGAAGCCCTGCCTGCATCTGCACTTTATTGAAAGCTTTGGCATATTCCACAAAGGCTGATGTAGCTCCTTCTTTAATCATAGCCTCATCGTTTGCAATGATTTCCTCTTCGTTGAAGTAAGTAGTATTTCGTTTGTTGTGCGAATACTCACCACCAAACGAAAGTTTGCCTTTGGCTATCGGATGCGAAACAACCAGCTTGGCCGCATAGAGTTCGTTCTTCTTGGAATCAAAAATGGTTACACTCCGATTCTCAGTCTCGTTTAATCCGCCTAAAATTTCTTCTTCATTGGTTTGGGTATTTTCAGCATCACTCCAATAACCATCTGCATTAAAATCAATGCTCCAATTCTTCACCTTACCACTATAATAAAAATTTCCTTGACGAAAACCTTCCGGTCCTTCCGTCAAAATGTCACTATAAAGGTCTTCATACAACTGATTACCGCAATACGTTCGGGCAAACTGATTAAGTGTCCAATGACTTTCGGGTGTTCTCTCCCAATTATAACGAACTCCCATAGAATGATTTTCATTAAATTGATAGTTCATAGAAAGCATTGCTTGCAATTTTTTTCCTTTACCTTTTTGATCGCTAAGGTCTAAGTATTGTCGCCATTGCTTATCCAAATAAGTGTCGATGACAAAAGTCTGGTCGTTACCACTTTTTAAATTACCCCTATAAAGCATACCAGACAAGTCGAACCTATTCTTTCGGTAATTAAAGTTGAATTGGTCGTAAACCGTCCATCCGTAACCCCGTTGGTTTCTTACTACCGCCCTATTGTCTATACCGAAACCTTCGCCAGCCACTTTATTGGTAATGATACGGATTACAGCCTTTACCGAAGCATCGTAACGGACACCCGGATTGGAAACCACTTCTACGGATTTGATATTATCGGACGATAATTGGTCCAGCTCCTGTTGGTTTCTTACCTTTCGTCCGTTGATATAAATTTCAGGTGTACCACGGCCAAAGACATTGATTTCCCCATTTTGAGCAGTTACATTCGGTATTTTGTCCAAAAGTTGTTCGGCCGTACCTGCTTTTTCAAGTATGGTTCCGTTTACGGTTGTTACCATGGCATCGCCCTTTGCCTGTGTCTTGGGTAAATAGCTTTTCACTACTACCTCTCCCAATAATTGAGCATTAGGGAGCAATTGGATAACTCCTAAATTTTGGGAAGAAATTTCTTTTACGATGGTGGTATAACCTACAAAGGAGATGTTTACAAGCTTTGCATTTTCGGGTTTGGCTACTGCGAACTTACCATCCATATCAGTGGTTGTACCGGCCAAATATACAGAGTCGGCCGTTTGCAGAATGATATTGGCATAAGCCAATGGAGTGTTCTTCTCGTCGATAACTTTTCCAGTCAGGTTTTGTGCTTGGGCAGATGCTATCAATGCTATCATTCCCATTAGAAATAAGTAGATTCTTTTCATCATTTTAAATTGAATTTGTGTTTGTTTACTTAATTGCTACACTTATATCAATACAAATATAGGGAATATTTGGCGATAAATTGTGTTTTTTTTGCAAAGGTATTTCTAATAAGTCCTGATAACCAATAATCTTTGCAGAACTAAAAACGCTTCGACATTTCATACCAAACATCGAAGCGTTTTTTTAAAAGATGGCCGTCTTTTTATTTATCCTTATAATAGAAGAATATGGGCGAAATTCACATCAATATCCGAATATATCTTCTGGAGTAAGTCGGATAATCTTACCCCACTTTGCCAATGACTTCATGTCAAGGTCACTTTCACGACCCAAGATACAGGTAATATACTTGCGGTTCTTTACATTGGCCTGCTGGTATGCAATTACATCTTCGAGAGTCATGGTTTGTACAGCCTCGTAAAGCTGCTTGCGAGTGTCTTCTGTCAAATTCAAATCTTCTAAGGCAAGATAATAATTCAAAATATCGACACGGGTAAAACGTTCCGTACGCAAACGGCCGATAAGCGCTTCCTTAGCAATGCTGAAAGCTTGTTCACTGACAGGCATGTTGTTGATGATTTCATCAAAAGCAGTAAGCGCATCAATCATTTTGTCGTTTTGTGTAGCAATGTATGTAAAGTAATATCCCGGATCTTCTATGCGTCTTGGTTCTATCATTCCAGCTGACGCACTGTACGCCAAACCGCGTGCTTCACGCATCTCCTGGAACACAATGCTATTCATACCACCACCAAAATACTCATTGTAAAGTGTCATGATCGGTGATTTGTTTACATCAAACATTTCTCCCTGATTAGACACTGCTGACATATAGATTTGGTTTGCATCGTACGGAGCAATGTAAACAATGTTTTCATCGGCACGTTGATACTTGAATGTTTCATTTTTAGGCATATGCTTCAAAGTTGCAGGTACTTTGTGCAATTCGCCAACAGTAGCAGTCACTTCTTCCATTTCCATCGGACCATAGTAAAGGACACGATGCTCGTAAGTCGGTAACTGGCTGATGGTTTGAATAAGATTTTCTGGCTTCATGCGCTTGAGTTCGCTTTCACTCAGAATATTTTTAGCCGGAGAGTTGGCACCATAAAGACCATACTGACGCAAGTTACTAAAGTTTGCGCCCTGATTGGCCTTACGATTGATACGCGACTTCAATATATCTTCCACAAGGTTGGTATAGGCAGCTTGATTTGGTTGTGCATCGGCAATCAATTTTTCGAACAAAGCAATAGCCTTATTCATGTTTTCAGACAACCCGCTAATCATAATGTTTACCTCTTGATTAGTTACATTCAGCGAGAAATTACATGCTAGGTTGTAGAAAGCTTGCTTTATTTCAACAGCGCTCATGTCCGAAGTTCCCAGGTAATCAAGATAATCTGCAGCCGTACTTAATTCCTTCATTTCATTGGTTCCGAAATCAAAGGTGTACAACAAATAGAAAATGTCATTCATCTCATTCTTCTTGTAAAGAAGCGGCAATTGACCGATTGTACCCTTGTTCATTTCCTTATTGAAGTCTACAAATACTGGTTCGATTGGAGCGACTGCAGATGCCTGCAATTCGCGAAGGAACAAGCTGGTTGTGTCGCGGTTGGCGAAGATAGGTGTAATGGCCGGCTTAGCAATCTTCATGACATTCGGGTCTTGCCCTTGACGCTTATATACAATCGCATAATTGTTGTCCTTCAAGTATTCATTGGCAAATGCCACCACATCAGCTTTGGTTATCTTTTCCATACGTTCCACACGATTTACCATATCGGCCCAATCTATGCCGTTAACAAATGATTGCACGAAAAGGTCGGCGCGTGAGGAATTCTCTTCAAGCATTTGCTGTACCTGCAATTTATAATTAGCGATACCTGCAGCCAGGAGCGATTCTTCCCATTCCCCCTTACGCAAAAGTTCCATCTGTGAAAGCAACAAATCCTTCACTTCGTCAAGTGTCTGTCCTTGCTTCGGTGTGCCTTGCATGAAATAGGCAGTGTAATCAGCTTGATCATATGGAAATGCATAAGCTGAAAGTAACTTCTGTTCCTGCAAAAGGTTCAAGTCGATAAGCCCAGCCTTTCCATTATTGATGATTGCATCAATAACATACAACATCAACGCCTCGTCCGAAGCTGCGCCCGGGAATCGCCATGCCAATGCTACGTTTTCAGCTTCCAAACCCCATACTTCTTTCTTTATCGGGGCAGTAATAGGTGCTTCAGGTTCAAAGCTTAACATCTGCAATTCCTTATTGGGTTGCATGTCGCCAAAATACTTTTCAATGACATCCATCACTTCATCGTAGTCGAAATCACCCGACATACAGATAGCCATATTGTTAGGCACATACCATTTCTTATAGTAATTCTTGATATTGGTAATGGATGGATTCTTCAAATGCTCTTGAGTACCCAACACGGTCTGTGTGCCATACGGGTGATTGTTGAAAAGTGCAGAGAAGATGGCTTCATTGAGTTTACGGCTATCGCGTGTCAGACTCATATTCTTCTCTTCGTACACTGTTTCCAATTCTGTATGGAAGCCACGGATTACATTGTGCTTGAAACGGTCTGCCTGAATCTTTGCCCAATTATCCAACTGGTTAGATGGAATATCCTCTACGTAGCATGTCACGTCAAAGCTGGTGTAAGCATTGGTACCGTTTGCACCGATAGCAGCCATCAGCTTATCGTATTCGTTAGGGATGCTTAGCTTAGAAGCTTCGTACGACAAGCTGTCTATCTGACGATAAATGACAGCACGTTCAGCCTCATCAGTCTTGGTTCTATACACTTCAAAGAGTGCTTCAATTTGGTCGAGGTAAGGCTTTTCCTCGGCATAATTCTGAGTGCCGAAACTTTCCGTACCCTTAAACATCAAGTGTTCAAAATAGTGTGCCAATCCGGTTGTTTCAGCCGGGTCATTTTTACCACCTACTTTAACTGGGATGTACGTTTGGATTCTAGGACTTTCCTTGTTTACTGTGAGATACACCTTCAAGCCGTTTTCCAAAGTATAGATACGGCTCTGCATAGGGTCACCGTCCACTGTTTCATAAGCACGTTGTTTTGCACAAGAAGTGGCTATGAGAGCAAGTGCTATAAAGGATAAAAGCGAAATTGCAAACTTTTTCATGATCTGTTTTCTATAAAGTTAATATTCAATCAAAATTTTGCGATAAAATTAGTGTTTTTTCTTGACAACTAATATCTTGACCATTATCTTTTTTATTAAACGACGTTTCATACCAAACATCGAAGCGTTTTTTTAAAGATGGCCGTCTTTTTATTTTTCTATTTAAATATGAAAATAGCCTTCACAAGTTTCAATAATCCTTAACTTGTTGAAAATCAAATTTAAAAAGTGAATCTAGGCTGCTTTCACAAAGATTCACAGGTTTCACATACACTTTTGAGTGTGAAACTTGTGAATCATTGTGAATATATGAGGATTCACTTGGATGAACTGTGAATCAATCACTTAGATGTTGATGAAACATGTGAAAGCAGTTTTTTCTTTAATTTTGTGTATCATAAACTTATGAACTCTGTGAGATTATAATATACAAGTAGATATTTTCTTTGTTTGTTATAAATTTAAATAAAAAAATAGAGATTTACTATTAAGTCATTGAAGAGATTTAGCTGATTTGTTGGAATTTTTTGACTCATATATGGTTAATGAATGAAAGCGAAAAATAATCTCCGAAAAACTTGACAACCGCTATTGCAATGTAGTATCTTCGTCGGCGTAAATACATTTACACACTTTTATTCATATTTGCGGACATCTACGGACATTAACGGACATTGCGCTTTTATGGCGTATTATATTTGCAACCATAAACTAAAAAGCAAACCTTTTATGACAAACACACCAATGAACATGGGGTCAAACCCGAAGTTGGAAGATCTTCAAAACTTCCTTTCTGAGAACTTCGATTTTCGTTACAACGTCTTGACAGACATGCCGGAATGCAAGCCGAAGAACACGACCACCTATCGGATGATAGACAAACGAATGATGAACAGCCTTAGTTTCAAGGCCATGATGCAAGGCGTCGATTGCAAGGATGCCGATGTGAAACGATTCCTTTTTTCTGACCAAATTCCTACTCATCATCCTTTCAAGGATTATTTGTCTGGACTTCCCGAATGGGATGGAACTGATCGAGTAATGATGTTAGCTGCTCGAGTATCGGGTAAGGCTATATGGATTAATGGTTTCCATCGATGGATGTTAGGGATGGTGGCGCAATGGTTGGGTTATCCAACTCGATGTGCCAATGCACTTGCACCTATATTAATAAGTACAGAGCAAGGTATGTGCAAATCTACCTTTTGTTCTATTCTTTTGCCAGAGGAGTTGCGAGCTTACTACACGGATAAGTTTGCCATTACTTCTACCAGCGGATGTGAGCAGAAGATTTCTACCTTCGGTTTGATTAACATGGATGAGTTCGACCAATATTCGGAGCGCATGATGACCATTTTGAAGAATCTGATGCAGATGAAAAAGGTGAACTATCGCAAGTGTTTTAAAGCCTATTATAGTGACTTGCCTAGAATTGCTTCTTTTATTGGGACGAGCAATGAAAAATCCTTATTGACAGATGTGACAGGAAGCCGTAGATTTCTTTGCATTGAGGTGGAAAAACCGATTGACTGTTCGCCGATTGATTATCCGCAACTCTATGCCCAGCTGAAGTTTGAGTTGGAATCGGGTAAGCGATATTGGCTTTCGAAGGAGGAGGAATTGGAAATTCAGGAGCATAATCGTGCTTTTTATCGTCACTCGCCGGAGGAAGAAGCTTTTTATAAAGTGTTTGCCTTGCCAAAGGAAGGCGAACCAAGCATGAACTTAACTGCTACAGACATCTACAACCAGCTCCAGAAGCGTTTTCCAAAGGTTATGCAAGGAGTGAAACCGCAGAGAATGGGAAATATAATGACGAAAATTGGAGCAAGAAAAGTACATACTCGTCAAGGTAATGTCTATTTGGTGAAACCTGTGAAGCTTGGTGAAAGCACTCAAGTTTCACGCGAAGAAAATGAGGAACAAGCACTTATGAGTGCATGATACTTGTGAAGGTTGGAAATGAAATAGCCTCGGAATTTTCCGAGGCTATTTCATTTATTTGTTTACTTTGCAATGACTAAGTAATAGTTCTTCTTACCGCGTTGAACGAGCAAATACTTTTCGTCCAACAAATCGGCAGTAGTAATTACTTGGTCGAAAGCAGCGAGTTTTTCCTTGTTCAAAGAAACACCACCGCCTTGAACAAGCTTACGCATTTCGCCCTTCGATGCGAAGATGGCAGCATTGTCTACAAACAAGTCTACAGCCTTAACACCTTCTGCCAAAGCTTCTTTTGATACTTCGAACTGAGGAACGCCTTCGAATACAGCGAGCAATGTTTGTTCGTCGAGCTTCTTCAAAGCATCTGATGTAGCGTTACCGAAAAGGATGCCTGATGCTTCTACAGCTGCGTTGTAGTCTTCTTCTGAGTGAACCATGACAGTTACTTCCTTAGCCAAACGCTTCTGCAATACACGGAGGTATGGAGCTTCAGTATGTTCAGCAATCAAGCCTTCGATTTCTTTCTTAGTGAGGGAAGTAAAGATCTTGATATACTTAGCGGCATCGTCATCGCTCACGTTCAACCAGAACTGGTAGAACTTGTATGGAGAAGTGTAGCGAGAATCCAACCAGATGTTACCCGATTCAGTCTTCCCGAACTTACCGCCATCGGCCTTAGTAATCAATGGACAAGTCAAAGCGAAAGCTTCGCCGCCCTTAGTACGACGGATTAATTCTGTACCTGTGGTGATGTTACCCCATTGGTCAGAACCACCCAACTGAAGCTTACAGTTCTTGTTTTCCCACAAGTAAAGGAAGTCATAACCCTGCAACAATTGGTAAGTAAATTCTGTAAATGACAAACCATCGCGTGCTTCACCGTTCAAACGCTTCTGTACGCTATCCTTTGCCATCATATAGTTTACGGTAATGTGCTTACCGATTTCTCGTGCAAAATCGAGGAATGTATAGTCCTTCATCCAGTCATAGTTGTTTACCAACTCTGCCTTATTTGCAGCATCGCTATCGAAATCGAGGAACTTAGCCAACTGTTTCTGAATGCAAGATACGTTGTGACGCAAGGTTTCTTCGTTCAACAAGTTACGTTCTGCTGACTTTCCTGATGGGTCACCAATCATACCTGTTGCACCGCCTACCAAAGCCAATGGCTTGTGACCGCAACGCTGGAAGTGACGGAGCATCATCACACCACAAAGGTGGCCGATGTGCAAAGAGTCGGCAGTAGGGTCGATACCCAAGTAAGCAGTTACTTGTTCCTTAGCCAACAATTCTTCTGTACCTGGCATGATGGTGTGCACCATACCACGCCATGTCAATTCTTCTACAAAATTCATCTGTATGTATGTTTTAATGTTTTGATTTTTACTTTAATGGCTGCAAAATTACGACACTTTATCTGAACAACCAACTCTTATGCCTTAAAAAAGACTTTCTTTACATTCTTCTTTATGTAATCGTTAAGTTCTTTTAAAGGGATTCCACAGGTATCGGAGATGGTTTGGTAGATGCTTCCGATGGGCTTCTCCGATTCGTCTGTTTCAATAAAGAGTTTTTCCAATGGAGTTGCTTTCAAGGCATTTTCTTGGAAATATTCACCGAATGAAAGGTAGAAACCGTGACGGATGCAGTCGGTAGCTAACGCTTCTTTTCCTCTAAATCCATGTATGATCCATGGTTGTTGGGGCTTTATTTCCTTTTTCAATTGGATAAGTTCGTTGAAGGCTTTGACACAATGAAGAATGAGCGGTAATGAATACGTTTCGCTCAAAAGGATTTGTTGTCTTAAGATGTTTGTCTGAACGTCTATAGATGGTCCTTGGAGTTTGTCGAGTCCGCTCTCTCCTATCGCTATCACAGATGCGTTGGAAATTAACTTCTGTAAGGATTTCTGTTGATCCTCGGCATTTTCTTCTGTGAGCTCCCAGGGGTGTATACCTATGGAGGTATATATTGTCCGTTTATCAGCAGGGAACTGTAAAGGAGATTGCGACAGAATCTCGGATTCGGGACAAGTTAAGGTATGTGTATGTATATTGAAAAAATCCATGATGTTCAGGGAACTGGGTCATAACCGGATCCACCCCAAGGATGGCATCGTAAAATGCGTCGAATGGCCAAATAAAGTCCTTTGAGAGGGCCATGTTTACAGATGGCTTCCATGGCATAAGCAGAACATGTGGGTGTAAAACGGCATGAAGGGGCAGTCATTGGAGAAATGTATCCGCGGTAAAAACGGATGGGTAAAATCAATAAATTGATCAGGAGTTTTCTCATTGAATGTTTTCGGCTATATGAGTAAGCAGTTTCTTTACCTTTTGTTCTACCAATTTAGCAGGGTATATTTTGTTATCCAGCCAAATAAAGGCCAAAATCATTTTAAAGTTTGATTCCTTGGCTTTTAAAACATCGAGTAGAATGTATTTGTTTTGTCGATAAGCTTCTCTAACCTGGCGTTTTACTAAATTGCGTTTCACGGCATGCTTAAAACGTTTCTTGGGTACACTAATCAAGATAGAGACATCAGCAGTATTTTCTTCTGGTGCAAGAGGCATATACACTACACGAAGCGGGAACATTGGAAACGATTTGTTGCCCCCCGCAAATAAACGATCGATGAGCTTCTTGCTGCATAACCGTTCGTTTTTATTGAATGTATATCTTCTTTCTTCCATTTATAACCTATAAAAAAAGAGGTTTTGAACCACAAAGTTACAACTTTATGCTTACAAAACCTCCGAAGTATATGAACAATTTAATTATTCTTTGTTACGTTCGCCGATAAACTTGTCCAAAGCAGCGGTCATAGAAGGTGTTTCTACAGTCGGTGCTTCTAAATCAAGACGTAAACCGGCATCTTTTACAGCCTTAGCTGTTGCAGGACCGAAACAACCAATTGCAATATCGTTTTGTTCGAAACCTGGGAAATTCTTCATCAAAGAACTGATACCTGCTGGACTAAAGAACAACAGCATATCGTAATCAAACTTTTCTTCCGGTGTGAAGTCATTGCTTACTGTTCGGTACATAACTGCTTCTGTATGCTGGATTTTTTTAGCATCCAATGCATTCTTGATTTCATCGGTATGTACATCTGACATTGGAACGAAATACTTTTCCGTATTATGCTTTACAATAGACGGAAGCAAATCGTTGAACTTGCCAGTTGCGCCAAAAAATACTTTGCGCTTTCTGTATTGTACATATTTCTGAATATACAATGCAATTTGTTCTGAAGTACAGAAGTATTTCATTGTTTCTGGAATTGTTACACGTAACTCCGCACATAGCGTAAAGAAATGATCAATAGCATGACGGGATGTGAAAACAATTGCTGTGTGGTCTAGAATAGACACCTTTTGTTGTCTAAATTCTTTAGCTGACAGACTTTCTACCTTAATAAATGGGCGAAAATCAATTTCTACGCCGTATTTCTCAGCAATGTCGTAATAAGGAGACTTATCAGAGGCTGGTTTTGGCTGAGATACGAGAACTTTCTTTATCTTCAAGGCTATATAATTTTTATGTCAAATTGTTACTCACCAGTTCGATGCCTTTCCATAAAATTAGGTCAGGCAAAATTTCAAGGGCACAAAAGTACAGAATTAAATGCAAAGCACCATATATCTTTGCAAAAAAGTTTCTAAAACACTTCCAAAATAGCGCTATTTTAGCGATTAGTATCGATGATCCGATTAAATAGAGGGTGTTTTGTGACGATATGTCGAAATAAATGATCACCAGGATGATAGGAAGTAGAAAAATACCAAGCCAGATGATTAAGTTGAAATATGATATAATCCAATTGGAATTGCTTTCTTTTTGAAAGAATACCCAATTGACAAAACTATAGAGAATCCACTTAATGAAAAAGAAACACCCCAAGGTTGTTACAAAGCTTCCCAACAAAAGGATATGGGGAATTTTTTCTAGCAAACTGGGCATATTGTTTGATACGTGGTAATAAGCACAGAATCCTAGTAATACGCATGTATGAAAAATCAAGAGCAGAATATAACGCATGTCGATGGTATTTCCTTCATCAAACATGCTAGAACGTTTCCGGTTTATGAGGAATGTTTTGAGTTGCTGTAGTAAATATTTTTTTTCTCTGGAAAATACATAAGTGACCGTCAATACACATAAAAACATGAGGGCAGTTACTATCCAATCAGTATGGAGCAGGTATGGGAGTGGCTCTCCTATCATTCCTTCGGGCAATGTATTCATATAGCAGCAAATTTACGGACTTCTTTACTCCACATAGGAGTAGTGTACAATAATTGGATCGCCTCTTCTGCCGATGTAGCTACTTGCCAAATGGCTTGGTGCTCGCGACGCATGAAGTTACCATCGATGGCACGCTGAAGCATTTCCAATAGCGGATCGTAGAATCCGTCAATGTTTAGGATAACGATAGGTTTTAGATATAATCCCAATTGTTTCCAGGTAATGATTTCCAATAATTCTTCCATGGTTCCACAACCACCAGGGAGAGCAATGACACCGTCTGATAGGTTGGCCATGAGTTGTTTACGTTCATGCATGGTTTCGGTTTCCACTAATTGGGTTAAGCCGGTGTGATGCCAATTCTGTTCAACCATGAAGTGAGGAATGACTCCGGTAACGGTTCCTCCTGCTTTCAAGGCAGCGTTAGAGGTGGCAGCCATGAGCCCGATGCTACCGGCTCCATTGATGAGGTTGATGCCCTTTATAGCAAGCAATCGCCCCAGTTCTTCCGCCACGGCGAAATAAACTGGAGCAATTTTAGTACTGGATGCGCTATAAACGCAAACATTCTTTATCTGATTCATTACAATCCGAATGCTTCTTTTACTTTATCCACATAGTCGAGCTTTTCCCAAGTGAAGAGTTCTACTTCTACTACCTTGGTTTCGCGGTACATAGATTCGTAACTCTTGGTTACAATCTTCGGTTCACGACCCATGTGACCATATGAAGCTGTTTCTTCATAAATTGGGTTACGAAGCTTCAAACGTTCTTCGATAGCTTTCGGACGAAGATCGAACAATTCGTCAATCTTCTTTGCTATTTCGCCATCTGTCATATTTACGTTGCTACGTCCATAAGTGTTGACATAGATGCTCACTGGACGAGCCACACCAATTGCGTATGATACCTGTACCAACATTTCGTCTGCTACACCAGCAGCTACCATGTTCTTGGCAATGTGACGAGCCGCGTATGCAGCCGATCGGTCTACTTTACTTGGGTCCTTACCCGAGAAAGCTCCACCACCATGAGCTCCCTTACCACCATAGGTATCCACGATAATTTTACGACCTGTCAAACCTGTATCTCCATGAGGACCACCAATAACGAATTTGCCTGTAGGATTTACGTGGTAAGTTATCTTGTCGTTGAACAACTTCAATACTTCTGGATTGTGGATGCTGGCAATGACACGTGGCATCAAGATTTCAATAACGTCCTTACGGATTTGGGCCAACATTTCTTCGTCTGCTTTCAACTGAGCTTCTTTGCTCTTGTCGGCAGGGAGGATAAATTCATCATGTTGAGTAGAAACTACGATAGTATCAATACGAACCGGTTTGCCATTATCATCGTATTCAATGGTTACCTGGCTCTTTGAGTCCGGACGGAGGTAAGTCATTTCCTTGCCTTCGCGACGGATATCGGCCAAAATCATCAACAACTTGTGTGACAAGTCGAGCGACAATGGCATATAGTTTTCTGTTTCATTGGTAGCATATCCAAACATCATACCTTGGTCGCCGGCACCCTGATTCATTGGGTCTTCGCGTTCTACACCACGGTTGATATCAGCACTCTGTTCGTGGATGGCGCTGAGTACACCACACGAGTTTCCTTCAAACATGTATTCGCTTTTTGTGTAGCCGATGCGGTTAATCACTTCACGGGCGATACGTTGCAAATCTACATATGCTTCAGTCTTCACTTCACCAGCCATTACTACTTGTCCTGTAGTAACGAGAGTTTCGCAAGCTACTTTCGAACTGGGGTCAAATGCCAACAGTTTATCAAGCACAGCGTCCGATATTTGGTCGGCCACTTTGTCGGGGTGTCCTTCAGACACCGATTCGGATGTGAATAAGTATCCCATTCTAAATTAAAAATTGAAAATTATAAATTAAAAACCAATTCAAACGGGGGATAGGAATTCAGAGTAGGTGGACATAGAAAGTCAATGTTGTTTTAGCATTTTTTTCCGTGGTTGCAAGCTACTCAAATCTCTCCACTGTTTTAATGGATGCAAAGATACAACTATTTCTCAACACTACATAGTCTTTCTGTGTTCTTTAACATGAAATATTCCTTTTTTTATTAACTTTGTGCCATGAGTAAAGAAAAATTTGCTGTAGTCGCAGTTTTAGCTGCCATCATGATGGGGGTTTTGGACGGCACCGTAATGAATGTCGCATTGCCTACTTTGTCCAAGGAGTTCGGAGTAACACCTTCGGACATTATTTGGGTGGTCAATGCGTATCAGTTGGTTGTGACCATGATGCTGCTTGGATTCGCTGCCATTGGTGATGTGTTTGGATACAAGCGAGTGTTTCTCTGTGGAGTAAGTATTTTTGTCACAGCTTCGGCTATGTGTGCCATGAGTTCTTCGTTCGAGATGATGGTCGTTTCCCGTGTGTTACAAGGCATTGGAGGTGCTTGTACCATGAGTATCAATACTGCTCTGTTACGTATTATTATTCCTCCTAACCGATTGGGACGGGTGATGGCTGCCAATGCGGTTATTGTAGCAGTAACAGCAGCTTCGGGACCAGCTTTAGGAGGAGCAATTCTTTCGGTTGGCCATTGGTCATGGATTTTCTTAATGAATATACCGCTTGGTTTGGCTGCTCTAGTTTTGGGTTGGAAGCTCCTTCCTCATAATCCACCTCAAAAGAGCAAACGGAAACTGGATGGGCAGAGTGTTGTGATGAACGCAGTATTCTTTGGTCTTTTAATCTATACCATTGAAGGTATTGCTCATGATGGCATTTCTACGCTGTTGATCTTGCAAGCAGTGATAGCGGTAATTGTTGGCGTATTGTATATCCGTCGCCAGTTACAGATACCGATGCCTATTCTTCCTGTCGATTTGTTCCGGATTCCAATATTTTCTTTGTCTATTGGGTGCAGTATCTCTTGTTTTACAGCACAGATGATGGCTTTGGTTTCTCTTCCGTTCTTTATGCAACATTCTTTGGGTATGAGTGCAGCTCAGACAGGATTATTGCTGACTCCTTGGCCATTGGCTACTACGTTGACGGCGCCTCTAGCCGGTAGGTTGATTGAAAGAGTACATCCGGGTATTTTAGGGGCAATTGGTATGGGGGTGTTTGCTACGGGATTGTGCTTGCTTATTATGCTGGGTGGAGGTACTGAACCTTTAGATTTAGCTTGGCGAATGGCAGTGTGTGGTGTTGGTATTGGATTGTTTCAAACGCCTAACAATGTGACGATTACCACATCTGCACCTATCCAGCGAAGTGGAGGTGCAAGTGGAATGCTGGGAACTGCCCGTGTGCTTGGCCAAACTTTAGGTACAGCAATTGTAGCCGTATTGTTTCACTTGATGGGAAACCGTGGAGGTGGTGAACAGGTTTGTCTTTGGGTAGCTCTTTCTTTAGCCATAATGGCAGGTTTGTTGAGTACGCTCCGTATTAAAGAACACTCTCCTATTCAACGTTCGTGATTGGGATGGATAATGTCCGGTGCGATTTCTTTTAATGGAATCATGACGAAATCCCTTTCCCACATGAGTGGATGAGGAATAGTCAGTTCGGGAGTTTCCATCTGTAGGTCATCATATAGCAGAATGTCGATATCAATCATTCTGTCGCTATAAGCACCATTTATTGATTTCTTTAGCCGTCCTAGTAATCGTTCTATATCTTGGGTTATGCGGAGTACTTCCATTGGAGAATGTGTGGTGTAAACGCGGCAAACTGCATTAAGAAAAGCGTGTTCGGAAGTGAATCCCCAAGGTTCAGTAGTATAAAAAGCGGATAGGGAAGTAACCTTCCCTACCCGCTTTGTTATTTCGTTTACGGCCATTTTCAGATTGGCTTCCTTGTCGCCCAAGTTAGTGCCTAAGCTTAAATACACTTGATGCATCTTTGAAGCGAATTATTTGTCCAAAATCAGCATGGCATCGCCATAAGTACCAAAACGGTAATTTTCTTGCAAAGCTATGTCATAAGCTTGCATAATCAAGTCATAACCACCATATGCTGCAACAAGCATCAATAAAGTAGATTCTGGCATGTGGAAGTTAGTGACCATTGAATTCGCTACCGAGAAATCGTATGGAGGGAAGATGAACTTATTGGTCCAACCTTCGTATTCCTTTAAGTGTCCGTCGGTACCTACAGCTGTTTCGATGGTACGCATGACGGTTGTACCTACAGCACAAATGCGGCGACCTTCATCTACAGCATTGTTTACAATTCGGCAAGCGTCGGCTTCTACAAACATCTGTTCGCTATCCATCTTGTGCTTGGTAAGGTCTTCTACGTCAATTTCGCGGAAATTACCAAGTCCGGCATGCATGGTTACGAAAGCAAAGTCAATACCCTTGATTTCCATGCGTTTCATCAATTCACGGCTGAAGTGGAGACCAGCTGTTGGAGCGGTTACTGCACCTTCATTTTTTGCAAAGATGGTTTGGAAACGTTCGGCATCGTCTTCTTCTACCGGGCGATCGATGGTTTCCTTAGGAAGCGGTGTTTCGCCAAGAGCATAGAGTGCTGTCTTGAATTCATCGTGCGGACCGTCGTAAAGGAAACGGAGGGTACGTCCACGTGAAGTGGTGTTGTCAATCACTTCGGCTACCATTGAATCGTCTTCGCCAAAGTAGAGCTTGTTACCGATACGGATTTTGCGGGCAGGATCGACCAATACGTCCCACAAACGGAGTTCTTCATTTAATTCGCGCAACAAGAATACTTCGATACGGGCACCGGTTTTTTCCTTGTTACCATATAAACGAGCCGGAAAGACTTTGGTATCATTGAAAATGAATACATCTTTATCGTCGAAGTATTCCAGAATGTCCTTGAACATGCGGTGTTCGATTTCACCGGTTTTCTTATGTACTACCATGAGGCGTGACTCATCTCTGAACTTAGCCGGGTATTGAGCAATTTTTTCTTCCGGCAACTTGAACTTAAATTGTGATAGTTTCATAGGGTCTCTCCTTATTCGTTTATAGTTTCTATTTCTTGTTTTTCCAACCATTCGGCGAAGTTTTCTACTTGCATACAGTCTTCTAGCTTCACCTCTCCTACCCGTGTTCGGATCAATCCGATGAGGTGTGCACCACTATTGAGTGCCTCACCAATGTCTCGTGCCAAAGCACGGATATAGGTTCCTTTCGAACATACCACCCGGATTTTGATTACAGGTAATTCACATTCCAACAGTTCGATTTCGTCGATAACAAGTGTCTTGGCTTTTAAGTTGACCTCCTCTCCTTTTCGGGCAAGATCGTATGCTCGCTTACCATCTACCATGCAAGCCGAGAAAGCCGGTGGTATCTGTTCGATACTGCCAATAAATTTCTTCAACGTCTCTTCTACCAATTCACGAGTGATATGTGCTGTTGAGTACGTTGCATCAATCTCTTTTTCAAGGTCATACGAAGGTGTGGTAGCTCCTAACATCAATGTTGCTACGTATTCTTTGGTGTGATACTGGAACTCTTCGATGCGTTTGGTCGCTTTTCCGGTGCAAATAATCATGACTCCCGTAGCGAGCGGATCAAGTGTACCTGCATGACCTACTTTCAGTTTTTTTACCCCCATTCGGCGGCAAAGATGATATCTGATTTTATTGACTACCGCAAACGAAGTCCATGTAAGCGGTTTATCAATAAACAATACTTCTCCTTCTTTAAAATTCATTAGGCTATAGTTAAGTTTTGTCCGGCAAGCAGCATAACCAGAATGATACCGCCAATAATGATTCGATACCATCCGAATGCCTTGAAGCCATATTTTTGTACATATTCAATAAAGAACTTAATGGCAAGCATTGCTACGATAAATGCCACTACGTTACCTACAATCAAGGTAGTCATATTGTCTATGATCAAATCAGTACCACCTTCCTTGAGGAGCTTGTACATCTTGTACAAGGTAGCTCCGAACATGGTAGGTACAGCAAGGAAGAACGAAAATTCAGCTGCAGCTTTGCGAGTAAGTCCTTGCGACATCCCCCCTACGATGGTAGCCATGGAGCGTGATACTCCCGGAATCATTGAGATGCATTGGAATAAACCAATCATAAATGCACGTTTTTCTGTGAATGGAGTCTTTTCGCTTCCTTTATTGAAAATTTTGTCACAAAACAACATGAAAATACCCCCGATGACCAGCATGATAGCCACTACTACAACACTTTCCAACATCGCATCGATGGCATCGCTGAAAAGTAATCCCAATACAGCTGCCGGAACAAAGGCTACAAACAGTTTCCAGTAGAAATCAAACTTATGAAGGAAACGTTGTAAGCTATTCGCACCTTCGGGAGCCGGAGTGTTGTTCAACTGGAAGAAACGCTTCCAGTACAAAACTACCACCGACAAGATAGCACCAAACTGGATAATGAAAGTGAATGCCTTTACAAATTCTGTACTTTCTACTCCCAACAGATTTTGGGCGATAATCATGTGACCGGTGGATGATACCGGCAAGAATTCAGTTAATCCCTCTACAATAGCAATGATAATTGTTTCAAATATGCTCATACTTTTTTATTTTTCGATTTGTGGAGAATACCATAAATCATAAATACAAATCCAAACAAACATACAGCTGGAGCTACCTTAATGCGGCGAACGCTGAAAATATCCGGTTCAAAATATCCTTCTGTTGACCCCGGGCCTGTCATTAACAGAAAACCTAGAATGATAATTGCCATGCCGACAGCCAACAAGATGAAGTTGGTCTTGTCAAAAGCAAACTTTTGTTTATTCATCTTTTTTTAGAATTAAATGTAATAAAGTGCACTTGCCTTCATGCGCAAGTATTTATTGATTGATATATATGCACACATGGAGGTGATTACCAAACCGAATGCAAAAACCGATGCCATGACAATCAATGTGGTATTCGGTGTGATAATATCGATGAGTTGTGGTTCATATTTTACAAGCATAGCAGCCAATACGATTAAAATGGCATCCGCCATAAGTCCTGCCAATATACCAATCCATAAATTACGGATTAAGAACGGACGACGGATAAAGGTCCAACTCGCTCCTACCAGCTTCATGGTATGAATAAGAAAGCGTTTGGAATAAATAGCTAAGCGAATGGTATTATTAATCAACGCAAAAGAAATCAAGGTTAGCAATCCGGCCAATCCCAACAAGAAGATGCTTACCTTCTGTATGTTACGGTTGACTGAATCAAGCAGGTCTTGCGGATAGCTCACTTCCATGACTTTCTTATTGGCTAATAGTTCTTTTTCTATCCAAGCAATACTGTCTGAGTTGGCATATTCGGCATTAAGCTTGATTTCAATGGAAGCCGTAAAGGGGTTGTATCCCAAGAATTCGGCTGGGTCGGTACCCATGGCTTCTGTCTGTTCCTTCAAGGCTTGTTCTTTAGAAATGTATGCCGATTCCTTGACATATGTTTTTGCATTGATTTCTTTTTGGAAATTCAATGCTTCCGGTTCTTTCATGTCATCGCTAACTAATACGGTAAAGCCAATGTTCTCTTTCACATAGTTCGAGAGATTGTTGGCCGAAAGGACAAAAAACACCACCATACCCAACAATAAAAGCACCAATGTGGTACTGATGCTGGAAGTGATAAACTGCATATTGAAAAAAGAATTCGGTTTCTTTGCCATAATCATTTCTTTCTGAATACATAAATCATGGAGCTACTACGCTCCTTCTTTTCCAGGGTACTAAGCCATGCCCATATTCCCGTCCACAATCCTTTTACAAAAGAAAGATTGTTTTTCTTGTACTTCTCGGACAGCATAGATACATAGAACGCATCAAACGGCATAGGATATCGCTCTTCCAATGCAAAATTATGTTTGGCTCCAAATTGCTGCATTATAGATGGACTGAAATGCCAAAGGTGACGAGGAACATCATAAGCAGCCCACCATTCTTTATATTTCTTGGCATCGTAAGATTCTGGATTCGGTACAGCTACAATGAGTATACCTTTATCTTTCAGAATTCGATGGAGGGTTTCCCACATTTCATTTAAATGTTCCAAATGCTCCATCACGTGCCATAAAGTTACGACATCGAAAGTGTTTGGTTGGTAATTGGAAAGCTGGGTTTCATCGTCTACGCAGAGTCCGAAGCGTTCCTTGGCAAATGCCCGTGCTTGTGGACTTTTCTCTATTGCTTTCACTGTCCATTTTTTTTGTGTCATGGCATTGGCAAAGTAGCCCGTTCCTGCACCGTAATCCAGTAGTGTTCCTTTCGAACGTTTGGAAGCGCGTTTCACCAAAGCCACCTTTTGGGAAAGCATGAATTTCCGTACCCAATGATAGACTCGGTTCATCAATCCCTTTTGTGTATCAGTGTGTGAGATATATTCTGGAGTCTCATAATACTTGCCGATTTCGCTTTCTACCGGTGCGTTTTGCGTCATTAGAAAACTACAATGCACACACCGGACAACCTCGAACTTTTCGCCCGAAGCATAATGATCCGTACAAGTCAAAGTATGTTCCAATTGTTGTCCGCCGCACAACGGGCATGTATCTATCTTGAGTCTATCCACTTTTAACCCTAATTTGCTGCAAAATAACAAATAAATTGCTTATAGACGGTGTTTCTTTAAGGACTTTTAAGAGTATAAATGCGCTAAGAGGGATGTTTTTCTATACATTTGCACCAAATCTTTAAAATTTAGTAAAATGGCAGATAAAAAGTTAGTTCGTTCGGCAGACAAGAAGATTGCTGGTGTATGTGGTGGTTTGGCCGAATATTTCGGTTTGGATGTTAGCATCATTCGTATTGTGTGGTTGCTTTGTGTGTTGTTGGGTGGTTTTGGCTTGATGGCTTACCTCATCATGTGGATTGTAATGCCGGCACAGAAGTAATTTTAAATAGTGAATAGAGAAATGAAAAAGGCTTGGATGATTTGTCCAAGCCTTTATTGTATATTATCCAATTCCCAATAATTCTACCTCGAAAATAAGAGTAGAGAAAGCAGGAATAGGACCACTAGTTTTGGTGCCGTAGCCCAATTCGTAAGGTATGTAGATTATCCACTTATCACCCACGTGCATTTGTTGGAGAGCAAGCTGCCATCCGTCTATAACCTCGCAAAGGCGGAAGGCCTCAGGGCAGTTTCGCTTATAAGAGTTGTCGAACTCTTTGCCATCGATTAAGGAACCTTTGTAGTGTACGCTAACAATGCTGCGGATAGTGGGAGAGGTGGTTCCTGTTCCTTGCTCCAACACTTTATAATAAATGCCGCAAGGAAGGCTCATGATGCCTTCCTCTGCAGATAAGTCTTTCAAGAACTGGGTATTCTTTTGCTTGTATAATTCTTTTTTACTCATTCGAAAACTTCTTCACCGATTAAAGTTGCTGAACTGGAAGCTGTTACGCGTACGTTTACGAAATCGCCAATGCGGTGGTTTCCACGATTGAATACTACCACTTTATTTTGCTGTGTACGGCCGAAGAGTTGTTCTTTCGAGCGTTTTGAAACTCCTTCTACCATCACTTCGAACACTTTGCCCACATCCTTGGCATTGCTTTCAGCTGAGAGTTGGTTCTGCAATTCAATGATTTCGTTCAAACGGCGAATCTTGATTTCTTCTGAAATGTCATCGGGCAAGTGTTTTGAAGCATAAGTACCCGGACGTTCCGAATATTTGAACATGAAAGCAGAATCGTAACCACACTCACGCATTAAGGAGAGTGATTCCTGGTGATCTTCTTCCGTTTCTGAGTGGTAACCCGAGAAGATGTCGGTACTCAATCCGCAGTCTGGAATGATGCGACGAATAGCTGCTACACGGTCAAGGTACCATTCGCGGGTGTATTTGCGGTTCATCAGTTTCAAGATACGTGAACTTCCGCTTTGTACCGGCAAGTGAATGTGTTTGCATACGTTTGGTACATCGGCAATTACTTGGAGGGTTTCATCGCTCATGTCCTTTGGGTGTGAGGTGGTGAAACGAACGCGCATGTTTGGTACAGCTTCGGCCACGGTACGGAGCAGGGTAGGGAAGTTGATGATTTCGCCATCCTTTTCAAAACGATAAGAATTTACATTTTGACCAAGCAAAGTTACTTCTCTATAACCTTTCGAAGAGAGGTCAAGAACTTCATTCAGAATACTTTCTACGTCACGGCTACGTTCGCGTCCACGAGTGTAAGGGACAATACAATAGTGGCAGAAATTATTACATCCACGCATAATACTCACAAAACCAGAAATGTGGTTCCCACAAATACGGGATGGAATGACATCTCGATAAGTTTCTGTGGTAGACAGTTCTACGTTGATGGCTTTTTCGCCAGCTTCTACCGAAGCAATCAATTCCGGAAGAGACAAATAAGCATCCGGTCCTACAACCAAATCCACATGGTGATTGTCAATTAGGTCTTGCTTGGCACGTTCTGCCATACAGCCTAAAACACCGACAATCAGCTGGCTACGCTTGCTCCGCTTACAGTTCATGGCATGAAAAAATTCCAAGCGGTTGATGATCTTCTGTTCGGCATTGTCACGGATAGAGCAAGTATTCATGAATACGGCATCGGCTTCGTCGAGTGAATTGCAAACGCTGTATCCTGCCATCTGCATAATAGAAGCTACTACTTCGCTGTCGGCTACATTCATCTGGCAGCCATACGTTTCGATAAAAAGTTTTTTGTTGTCGGTCGCTGATTTAAAGTCAGCTCCCATTGTTTCTTTTGTCATATTAATTTAGCATTTAATTCGATGCAAAATTAGTAATAATCATCTTTTTTTAAAAAACGCTGCCACGTTTTTTCTATTCCGTTTTCGTTTCTTATCTTTGCTCCCCCTTAATAATCATTAAAAAGAAAGGATTACCGTGGCAAAAGATGTTGTAATGACCCCCATGATGAAACAATACTTCGAGTTGAAGGAGAAACACCCGGATGCGGTGATGCTTTTCCGTTGTGGTGACTTTTATGAAACTTACTCGGAGGATGCGATAACAGCAGCTAATATTCTGGGAATTACACTCACCAAGCGTGCTAATGGACAGGCTAAACATGTGGAAATGGCAGGCTTTCCTTTCCATGCACTTGATACATACTTGCCTAAATTGATTCGTGCCGGTAAGCGTGTGGCTATCTGTGATCAGCTTGAAGATCCGAAGCTGACCAAGAAATTGGTTAAGAGAGGCATCACCGAGTTGGTGACTCCAGGAGTGGCCATTAATGATAATGTATTGTCGTACAAAGAAAACAATTTCTTGGCAGCAGTACATTTCGGTAAGTCATCGTGTGGTATAGCCTTTTTAGATATTTCTACTGGTGAGTTCCTGACTGCCGAAGGACCTTTTGATTACATCGATAAGTTGTTGAATAATTTTGCTCCGAAAGAAGTGCTTTTTGAGCGAGGCAAGCGTGGTATGTTTGAAGGAAACTTCGGTAGTAAATTCTTTACATTCGAACTGGAAGATTGGGTGTTTAATGAGACTTCTTCTCGTGAGAAGTTACTAAAGCACTTCGAAACGAAGAATTTGAAAGGTTTTGGGGTAGAGCATTTAAAAAATGGCATCGTTGCATCAGGAGCTATTCTTCAATATTTGGAGATGACGCAACATTTGCAAATCGGACATATCACTTCGCTTTCTAGAATTGAAGAGGACCGTTATGTGCGTTTGGATAAGTTTACAGTCCGAAGCTTGGAATTGTTGGGAAGCATGAACGATGGAGGTACCAGCTTGTTGGGTGTGATTGACAAGACCATCAGTCCAATGGGAGCTCGTCTTTTGAAGCGTTGGGTAGTCTTTCCTTTGAAGGATGAGAAACCTATCAACGAACGTTTGGATGTGGTGGAATTTTTCTTTCGTGAGCCTGATTTCAAGGATTTTATTGAAGAGAAACTGCATTTGATTGGCGACCTTGAGCGTATTGTTTCGAAGGCTGCTGTAGGGCGTATTTCTCCTCGTGAGGTAGTACAATTGAAAGTAGCCTTGCAAGCTATTGAACCGATTAAAAATGCCTGCCTGAATGCGGAAAATGAAAGTTTGAGACGCATTGGTGAACATTTGAATCTGTGCGAAAGCATCCGAAACCGCATAGCTAAAGAAATAAAGAATGATCCTCCCTTGATGGTAAATAAAGGTGGGGTAATAGCGGATGGAATTAATGCTGAGTTGGATGAGCTTCGTCAAATAGCTTATTCGGGTAAGGATTATCTTCTCCAGATGCAACAGCGCGAAAGTGAAAGAACAGAGATTCCAAGTTTAAAGATTGCTTACAATAATGTGTTTGGGTATTATATTGAAGTCCGTAATACTCATAAAGATAAGGTGCCTGCCGATTGGATTCGTAAGCAAACATTGGTAAATGCTGAACGATACATAACACAGGAACTGAAAGAATACGAAGAAAAGATTTTGGGTGCTGAGGACAAGATTTTGTCACTTGAAACCAAACTATATAATGATTTGGTCATTGACTTGGCTGAATACATTCCAGCTATCCAGATTAATGCGACTCAGGTGGCACGATTGGATTGTTTATTAGCTTTTGCTAATGTAGCGAGAGAAAACAAGTATATTCGACCGGTGATTGAAGATAGTGATGTGATAGATATCCGCCAAGGGCGTCATCCAGTTATTGAAAGGCAGTTGCCGGTGGGAGAGAAGTACATTGCAAATGATGTCTTTTTGGATGCTGAAAGCCAACAAATTATCATCATTACCGGTCCTAATATGGCAGGTAAATCGGCTTTGCTTCGTCAGACTGCATTGATAACCTTATTGGCTCAAATCGGCTGTTTTGTGCCGGCAGAAAGTGCCCGTATCGGATTGGTTGATAAAATCTTTACTCGTGTGGGGGCGAGTGACAATATTTCGGTAGGAGAGTCTACTTTTATGGTTGAAATGAATGAGGCGGCTGATATCTTGAATAACCTTTCACCAAGAAGTCTGGTGCTTTTTGATGAATTGGGACGAGGTACATCCACTTATGATGGTATCTCTATTGCATGGGCAATTGTAGAGCATATTCATGAGCATCCTAAGGCAAAGGCACGAACGTTATTTGCTACCCACTATCATGAGTTGAACGAGATGGAAAAGTCATTCAAGCGTATTAAGAACTACAATGTTTCAGTTAAGGAAGTAGACAATAAGGTGATTTTCTTGCGCAAGTTGGAAAGGGGAGGAAGCGAACACTCGTTTGGTATTCATGTGGCGAAGCTGGCAGGTATGCCTAAAAATATTGTAAAGCGTGCCAATACCATTTTGAACCAGTTGGAAACGGATAATAGACAGCAGGGTATTTCTTCTAAGCCAACTGCTGAAATTGCATCCAATCGCGATGGTATGCAACTTAGTTTCTTCCAATTGGATGATCCTATATTGTGCCAGGTGCGTGATGAAATTCTGAATCTTGATGTAAATAATCTTACTCCATTAGAAGCTTTGAATAAGCTAAATGAAATTAAGAAAATTGTTAGAGGGAAATAAAAAAGAAAGGCGATAACTATTACTGGTTATCGCCTTTCTTTTTATCATGCTTACAGATTATACATTGAAACGGAAGTGCATGATGTCACCATCCTGAACAACGTATTCCTTACCTTCTACACCCATCTTTCCTGCTTCCTTTACTGCTGCTTCTGAACCATATTTAATATAGTCTTCGTACTTGATAACTTCTGCACGGATAAAGCCCTTTTCGAAATCTGTGTGGATAACACCGGCGCATTGCGGAGCTTTCCAGCCTTTGCGGTATGTCCAAGCCTTTACTTCCATTTCACCGGCTGTGATGAAAGTTTCAAGGTTCAAAAGTTTGTAAATAGCCTTGATCAAACGGTCGCAGCCTGATTCTGTCAGACCCATATCTTCCAAGAACATTTGCTTTTCTTCGTAGCTTTCCAACTCTGCTATATCAGCTTCTGTTTGTGCACTTATAATCAATAATTCTGCTTCTTCGTCCTTGATAGCTTCGCGAACAGCTTCTACATAAGGATTGCCATTGGCAGCAGCAGTATCGTCCACGTTACATACATAAAGTACTGGCTTGGTAGTAAGGAGGAACAAGCCTTTGGCTGCTGTTTGTTCGTCTTCTGTTTCGAATGTTACGGTTCGGGCTGACTTGCCTTGCAAAAGAGCGTCACGATAAGTTACGAGTACGTCATATTCAATTTTTGCTTGTTTGTCACCGCCTACTCTAGCTTGTTTTTCTACACGCTTGATACGGTTTTCTACAGTTTCCAAGTCTTTCAATTGTAATTCAGCATCGATAATTTCCTTATCACGGACAGGGTTTACAGAACCATCTACGTGTACGATGTTATCATTGTCGAAGCAGCGAAGTACGTGAATAATTGCGTCGGTTTCACGGATATTACCTAAGAATTGGTTGCCCAATCCTTCACCTTGGCTAGCGCCTTTTACCAAACCGGCGATATCTACGATGTCGCAAGTAGCAGGAACTATTCGTCCCGGCTTAACTAATTCAGCCAACTTGTTCAGTCTTTCATCAGGTACGGAAATCTGTCCTTGTTGTGCATCAATAGTACAAAAAGGATAGTTTGCACTCTGCGCCTTTGCGCTTGAAAGACAATTAAATAATGTGGATTTTCCAACGTTAGGAAGACCTACAATACCAGCTTTTAATGCCATATATACTTGTTTTTGATGTTTATCGCTTAATTCGGTTGCAAAGATACTTATTCTTTTGGAAGATACCAAAAACAGTTTATTAATGTGCTTCTAGCCAATTGGTGCCCCAACCACAGTCGGCAAGAAGAGGAACTTTCATGGTATATGCCTTCTCCATTTCTTCAATCACGATTTGTTGAACCTTTTCTTTCTCTTCTGGATATACGCTGAAATTTAATTCATCGTGCACTTGAAGAATCATTTTCGAACGGATATTTTCGGCTTGAAAACGTTGATAAATATGAATCATGGCAGCCTTGATAATATCGGCAGCGCTTCCTTGGATAGGAGCGTTGATGGCATTTCGTTCGGCATACCCTCTCACAACTGCATTGTGTGAATTGATGTCTGGTAAGAAACGTTTACGTCCGAATATGGTTTCAATGTAGCCATTCTGTCGAGCTACTTCGATGCTTTTATCCATGTATTGCTTGATTTGAGGATAAGTTTGGAAATATCCATCAATTAATTCTTTTGCTTCGCTTCGAGATACATTCATCCGTTCGGCTAAACCGAATACGCTAATGCCATAAATGATACCAAAGTTTGCGGTTTTGGCTTTACTACGTTGTTCTCGTGTTACTTCGTTTATTCCTATTTTATATACTTTGGCAGCAGTAGCGGCATGAATGTCGTTTCCTTCTTGGAAAGCATCTATCATATTAGTGTCTCCACTTAAATGAGCCATGATGCGGAGCTCTATTTGGGAATAGTCGGACGAGAAGAACTCGCAACCTTCTTCAGGTATAAATGCTTTTCTAATTTCCTTTCCGTCTTCATTTCTGATAGGAATATTTTGTAGATTAGGATTACTTGAACTTAATCGTCCTGTAGCAGTAACTGTTTGGTTGAACGAAGTATGTATTTTCCCTGTTTTAGGATTGATTAGCTGCGGAAGTGTATCGATGTAAGTGCTTAATAGTTTTTTCAGTCCTCGATAATCCAGGATTTTTCCGATTATTTCATGTTTGTTTCGTAAGCTTTCCAATACTTCTTCGCTGGTAACATACTGTCCTGTTTTTGTTTTTTTTGCTTTGTTTGAAATTTTCAAGTGATCGAATAATACTTCGCCTACTTGTTTAGGTGAAGATACATTGAATTTCATATTGGCCAATTGATAGATTTCTTCCTCAATTTGGTTCATTCGTGCAGTGAAATGTTGTGAGGTTTCTTTCAACGCGTTAGTGTCTACACAAACTCCATTCTTTTCCATATAAGCTAAAACAGGAACAAGTGGCATTTCCAATTCATAAAAAAGTTTATCTGCTCCATTGGTGGCCAATTCATTTTTTAAAATGTGGTAAAGCTTTAGGGTAATATCAGCATCTTCGCAAGCATATTTATAGATAGCTGTAGGAGTGAGGTCACGCATGTTGCCTTGGTTTTTTCCTTTGGTGCCTATCAGTTCTTCTATGTGGATGGTTTGGTAATTCAAATAAATCTCAGCCAAATAATCCATGTTGTGTTGTAGTTCAGGTTGGAGTACATAATGTGCTATCATGGTATCAAACATTGGACCTTTCACTTCTACACCATAATTAGAAAGTACTAATATATCATACTTGATATTTTGGCCGACCTTCAGGCTTTTTTCATTTTCGAGTACTTCCTTGAAATCCTTTACAATTTTTAAAGCATCATCATGGTTTGTTGGGACAGGTACATAAAAAGCTTGGTTTTCGGCAAAACTAAAGCTCATACCTACCAGTTCTGCAGTGATAGGTTCGGTACTAGTTGTTTCTGTATCTAGACTAAATATTTCTTTTGTCTTGATTATTTGAATAAAATCACGTCTTTTCTCTTCAGTATCAATCAGTTGGTAGTCGTAGTTGATAATTTCAAGGCTTATGAGATTTGAAAATTTAGAATCATTCGTACCATCGTCTGTAAATTCAGCAAAGAGATTGCCTTGTAATGGGCTCTTTTTCGCATCGGTTGTGGTAATCGGTTCCCCGAAAAGTGAAAGTTGGCCGTTTGTTTTAATTAGGGCAGGAGATTCGGGGGTCGGAATTTTCTTGTCTCGTCCAAGTACTCTTTCTATGAGTGTGCGGAATTCCAGTTCTTCGAAAATATTTCGTAAAGCATCTTCATCGGGAGTTTTTCTTTTCAATTCATCCATTTGAAGTTCAATGGGTACATCGGTTTTTATTGTGGCTAAAAATTTGGAGAAGGTAATCATTTCTCGATTAGCTTCCACTTTTGTTTTCAAAGCACCCTTGAGTTCGTTGGAGTGGGAGAGGATATTCTCAATGCTTCCGAATTGTGCTATCAGCTTTTGTGCTGTTTTTTCACCTACTCCTGGGCAACCGGGTATATTGTCGGATGAATCACCCATTAAGCCGAGTATGTCAATGACTTGTAATGGATATTCGATATTGAATTTGGCTTTGACTTCCTCAGTACCCAATATCTCGAATTCCTTATCACCATATTTAGGGCGATAGATGAATACGTTTTCGCAGACTAATTGGCCGTAATCTTTATCTGGCGTCATCATATAGGTAGTAATGCCTTTTTCCCCAGCTTTAGTTGCTAATGTGCCGATTACATCATCAGCTTCGAATCCTTGTACTTCAAGGATAGGTATACGGTAAGCTCGGATAATATCTTTAATAATAGGCACAGACAAGCGTATAACTTCCGGAGTTTCTTCGCGTTGTGCTTTGTATTGTTCATATGCTTCATGGCGGAATGTAGGTCCTGACGGATCGAATGCTATTCCTATATAGGTCGGGTTTTCTTTTTTGAGTACGTCTTCCAATGTGTTGACGAATCCTAAAACAGCAGAAGTATTGAATCCCTTGGAATTGATTCGAGGATTTTTGATCAGTGCATAGTATGCACGGTAAATCAATGCGTATGCATCAAGGAGGAAAAGTTTATCCATTATGCTTATAAATCTTAGTTTTTTTCATCGTAAAAGTACAAAAAAATACCGTATTCCGCGTTTTATTACTACTTTTGTAGCGCAAAAATCGTTTATGGAGAAATTAGAACAAATAAAACAACCCGTTTCAGTAGAGTTTGAAGTTTTTAAGCAGAAATTTGATGCTTCGCTTCAAAGCGCTAATCCTTTGTTGGGTGAAGTAATACACTTCATTAAACAACGGAAAGGTAAAATGATGCGACCGATGTTGACTTTGCTGATGGCTAAATTATACGGTGAAATCGTAGATTCTACTTATTATTCTGCTATTTCTTTAGAGTTATTGCATACAGCTAGTTTAGTGCATGATGATGTTGTTGATGAAAGTGATAAGCGTAGAGGCCAATCATCAGTAAATGCAATATATGATAATAAGGTATCTGTATTAGTAGGGGATTATTTGTTAGCGACAAGTTTGATGAACGCAGCTTTAACGAATGAGGTTCGGTTGGTTGAGTTAGTTAGTTGTTTGGGACAACAGCTTTCGGAAGGAGAGATTATTCAGCTTTCTAATACGAATGCATCCGATTTCTCTGAAGCGGTTTATTTTAATGTCATTAAGAAGAAGACAGCCGCTCTTTTTGCTGCTGCTGCAGAGGCGGGTGCCCGTTCCGTGAATGCTTCCGATGAAATAGTTGAAAAAGCCTATTTGTTTGGAGAAATGATTGGGATTGCTTTTCAAATCAAGGATGATATCTTTGATTATTTTTCTTCGGAAGAATTAGGAAAACCTACTGGTAATGATATGCAAGAGGGTAAGCTGACTTTACCTGCATTGTATGTGTTGAATTCTCAAAAAGATAAGGCGATGAAAGATTTGGCCTTGAAAATTCGAGCTTTGGAAGCTAGTCAAGAAGAGATAAACACATTTATATCATATGTAAAACAGAATGGAGGTATTGAATATGCTACGCAAATGATGGTAGATTATCGAAATAAAGCTTTAGCTCTGTTACCACAAACAACTTCCAAGGAATTGAAGGAGTCCTTGGCTGCTTATATTGATTATGTAATTGAAAGAAAGAAATAAGAGATAAAAAAGAAATCCCGTTTACCTTAAGTAAACGGGATTTCTTTTTTATCTTGTTGGATTAGAAGAGTTTTGTTTCTTCACCTGTTATTTCTGATAGTAATTGATTAGCCAAACGGCTAGCGCCAATTCTAAATAAATTATTATTAAGCCATTCTTCACCCAATACTTCTTTTACTATAGTATAATAGGCGATTGCTTTTTTTACAGAGTCGATGTTACCAGCAGCTTTAAAACCAACTTTTCTGCCTGTTTCCTTGTAATATTCCTTGATGGCTTCACACATGACAAGTGCTGCTTCTGGAGTAGCTGAAATTGCTTCTTTCCCTGTTGATGTCTTGATGAAGTCAGCTCCTGAATACATAGAGAGGATAGAAGCTTTTTTGATGTTGGATGAAGTCATTAAAGCACCGGTTTCTAGAATTACTTTTAAAGGTTTTTCACCGCAAATGTCTTTTAATTCGCTGATTTCATCGCACATTCCTTCATAGTCTCCACAGAGGAATTTACCTATTGGCATTACGATATCTATTTCTTCTGCACCTGTATGGATGGCCATAGCTGTTTCGGCTACTTTAACTTCCATAAAAGTTTGTGAAGAAGGGAATCCTCCTGTTACACAAGCAATTTTTACATTGTCTGCTTCGAGAGAATCGCTGACAATTTCTGCCATGTTGGGATATACGCAAATTGCAGCGACATTATCCAAATCGGGATATTTGTCTACAAATTCATTGACTTTTTCTGTGAATCTCATGACACTTTCTTCAGAGTCTGTACACTTCAGTGATGTCAAATCTATACAATGAAATAGTAGTTTCTTAACTTCTAAATTGTTGTTCCCATCGAGATATTTACCAATAAGATTATCTACTTTAGCCTGCACTTCATCATCGTGCAAGTGTGTATTGTACTTGTTTAAAGCAAGAGTATATTTGCTCTGTACTTCTTTGTGTTGATGTTCCATATATTGTTACAATTTAGGATTATTCTTATGTCTATCTTTATCACGGTTAGTCTTTTTTTCTAAATTTCGTAGGAAGGCTTCCGTTAGGTTGATTCCAGTTTGATTGGCTAGGCAAATGAGTACCCATAAAACATCTGCCATTTCATCGGATAAATCACGTTTTTCTCCTTCTTTAAATGATTGGTCGCCGTATGTTCTAGCCATGATTCTAGCTAGTTCACCCACTTCTTCTGTGAGTACAGCCATGTTAGTGAGCTCACTGAAGTAGCGTACTCCATAAGTTTTTATCCAATCGTCAACTTGTTTTTGAGCTTCTTCGATTGTCATTTATTCTTTGTTTTTAGTATCCATACAGATTGTGACTGGGCCGTTATTTAATAATTCCACCTTCATGTCAGCGCCGAATTTTCCTGTTCCGATTTTCTTCCCCAATGCATTTTCTAAAGCTTGGCAGAAGTATTCGTATAAAGGGATAGCGATATCGGGCTTGGCTGCGTAGATATATGATGGACGATTGCCTTTCTTATATGAAGCATGTAGTGTAAACTGGCTGATTACTAATATGTTACCGTTTGTTTCTAATATAGATTTGTTCATTACTCCATTTTCGTCATCAAATACTCGTAGATTAATGATTTTCTTACATAGCCAATCGGCATCCTCCTTTGTGTCCGCATTCTCAATGCCGACTAAAATCATGAAGCCTTCCTGAATGGCGGACTTGCATACGCCGTCTATGGTTACAGAGGCGTGACTAACTCTTTGGATAACTATTCTCATAACGAGGACAAAGTTAGAAAATATCCCTTATTCTTTCAGTGTTTCTTTTATATTTTTAGCGACAGAAATGCCGACGATATTGGCTACTTCTTCTAAAGTAGCCTTCTTTATGCGCGATACGCTTTTAAATGTCTTTAATAAATCAGTCTTGCGCTTCTCTCCAACGCCTGGGATGTCGTCTAAAATAGAGGCTGTTTGGCTTTTGCTACGCTTGTCTCGATGGAAAGTGATGGCAAATCGATGTACTTCGTCCTGAATATTCTCCAAAAGATGAAATAATGGTGTATTCTGTTTTACTCCAATAGTTATAGGTGGAAAACCATATAAGAGCTCTGATGTGCGGTGCTTATTGTTTTTGGTTAATCCTGCAATTGGGATATTCAGTCTTAATTCATCTTGTATTACTTGGCGTACTACCTCCATTTGTCCTTTTCCTCCATCCGTTATGATCAGATCGGGTAGGGGAGATCCTTCTTCAATTGCTCGTGAATATCGACGTCTAACAACTTCTTTCATTGAAGCATAGTCATCGGGTCCTTCTACTGTTTTTATATTGAATTTACGATAATCTTTTTTGCTAGGTTTACCCATTTTGAAGACTACGCAAGCTGCTACAGCGTCTGAACCTTGAATATTGGAATTGTCAAAACATTCGATTTGTACAGGGATTTTAGGTAAATGTAGTTGTTCCTGTATTTCTTTTAAAATTCGGGTTTTCTTTTGTTCTGGATTTAGTTTGTCTGCTTGTTTCAATCGATCTACCTTATATTGTTTTACGTTCATGATGGAAAGATCTAATAAACGCTTTTTTTCGCCTTTTTGTGGAATAGTAAATATGATATTCTTTAACTCTATCTCTATTTCAAAAGGAACGATGATTTCGTGTGATTTGCTTTGACAGCGTTCCCTCATTTCGATAATGCCAAGTTGAAGTAGTTCTTCTTTGCTTTCGTTTAGACGCTTCTTATATTCGAATGTGAAGGCTTGATTGATGCATCCATTGGTTATATGTAGATAATTGATGTAGGCTGAGCTATCATCCATTTCAATGGAAAATACGTCAACATTGTGAATGATGCGGTTGACAACTTCACTCTTAGAACGATAGCTTTCGATTAAATTGTATTTTTCTTTAATTAATTGTGCTTCCTCAAATTTCATTTCCTTGGCCAATGCTTGCATTTCGTTCATGAGTAGTTCGCAAAGAATTTGGGTATCTCCCTTTAAAATTTGCTTAACCTCTTCGATATCTCGCAAATATTCTTCATGTGATTGTTTCCCGATACAGGGCCCTTTGCAGTTTTTTATGTGATATTCCAAACACACATCGAACTTTCCATTGTTTATGTTTTCAGGGGTTAAGAGGTGTCGGCAGGTGCGTAATGGGTATAGTTCCTTGATCAATTTTAGCAATGCGTTCATCGATGGAATGTGGCTGTATGGACCAAAATATGAGGAGCCGTTTCTAATGATATTTCGTGTCTTATAAACACGAGGGAAATACTCATTGCTGATGCAGATTGATGGATATGTTTTGTCATCCTTTAGTAGTACGTTATAACGTGGTTTGTATTTCTTAATGAGATTATTCTCTAATAAAAGAGCATCTTCCTCTGAGTTGACGATAATGTATCTGATATCTATAATTTTGCTGATGAGAATTCTTGTTTTCCCATTTGTGTGTTCCCGATTGAAATAGGAGGAAACTCTTTTTTTTAAGTTTTTTGCCTTTCCAACATAAATAATGTTACCTTCGGCATTTAGGTATTGGTAAATGCCTGGGCTATCAGGTAGATTGGATACAATTCCTTTTAAGTAATCGTTTGTGCTTGTTTCCTCCTGTTTCATTAGATAAGTTTTTATAGTTTCAATAAAGTCCTAATTTCCACATTTCCTGGAAATGCTTTTCTACCGTTTAATTCTTCTAATTCGATAATAAAGTTTATGTATGAATGTTTAGCACCACATTTTTGAATTAAGCGGTAAGTTGCAGCCATGGTTCCCCCTGTTGCCAATAAATCGTCGTGTAATAAAACGATATCGTTTTCATCGATGGCGTCTTTGTGGATTTGGATACAATCGGTACCATATTCTTTTACGTAGGTTTCTTCAATGGTATCAGCAGGAAGTTTACCTGGTTTTCTAGCTAAAATAAAGCCTGCACCCAATTTTGCTGCTAATGCAGCACCAAGTATAAATCCTCTGGATTCAATGCCTATAACTTTTGTAATGCCTTTGTTCTTATAAAGTTCATATAATGCATCCAGCATCTCTTTTAAGCATTCAGCGTTTTTAAATAGGGTAGTGACATCGTAAAAGAGAATGCCCGGGATTGGAAAATCTTGGATTTCTCTTAAATTAGACAATAGCAGTTCTTTTCTCATAACTAGTGATTTATAGTTAAAGTATTAAATTGTTTGTTTCACGTGGAACATGTTTTGTATTATCGTCCTAAAAGTACGAGTAATACGTTGATGTCGCTCGGAGAAATTCCGGGAATTCGGCTTGCTTGTGCCAATGTCTCAGGGTCAATCTTAATTAGTTTTTGGCGGGCTTCAGTCGAAAGGGAGTTCAATGAGTTGTAATCGAATTTTCCTTTGATACGGATAGATTCCAACCGATGGATTTTATCGGCAATCAAACGTTCGCGGTCAATGTATCCCTGATATTTAATCAATACTTCTGCAGCTTCGATAATTTCTTCCTTGCGATCGGTAATCTTGTCAAGTAGAGCCTTAAATGATGGGATGTGTTCAGCAATACTTTCAATAGAAATTTGAGGACGGATAATCAGGTCAATCAGCTTGCATCCGTGTGTCAGAGGAGCTGTCCCCATTTGAATCAATGCATCGTTGATCAGGGCTGCTTTGATAGAGAATTTCTTTGCGAATTCGATGATTCCGTTCACTGCTTCACGTTTGCTGCAGAGTAGGTCATAACGGTCTTGTTTCACTAATCCTAGTTTGTAGGCGCGTTCGGTCAAGCGCATATCTGCATCATCTTGACGGAGCAAGATACGATATTCTGCACGTGAAGTAAACATTCGATATGGCTCATCTACTCCTTTTGTAACCAAATCGTCGATAAGTACACCTATATACGCTTCGTCGCGGCCTAATACGAACGGTTCGCCACCGTGGCAATTGATGTGTGCATTAATACCTGCAATGATACCTTGGCCACCTGCTTCTTCGTAACCAGTTGTTCCATTTACCTGACCGGCTAGAAATAGGTTGTGAATAGCTTTTGTTTCTAAAGTATGCTTCAATTGTGTGGGATCGAAATAATCGTACTCAATAGCATATCCTGGTCGGTATATGACCAAATCCTTAAAGGCTGGAATTTGTTTCAATGCTGCAATTTGAATATCCATCGGCAGGGAAGAAGAGAAGCCGTTCAAATATAGTTCGTTGGTACTTTCACCTTCTGGCTCGAGGAATAGTTGGTGTTGCGATTTGTCTGGGAAAGTTACGATCTTGGTTTCGATGCTTGGGCAATAGCGAGGACCGATACTTTGGATTTGTCCGTTATAAAGGGGCGAATCTACTAGCCCATTGCGGAGAATTTTGTGGGATTCTTCGTTGGTAAAGCAGGTCCAACATTGTAATTGTTTGAGTTTGCGCGGTTCGCTGATAAAAGAGAAACGGTGGAAATCGTTCTCTCCATCTTGTGTCTCCATGTGCTCAAAGTGGACGCTTCTGGCATCGATACGGACCGGTGTACCCGTTTTCATTCGATCTGCTGTGATACCATGACGAGTGATGGATTCGGTCAAATGGTAGGAAGCGGGTTCTGCACATCTACCACCTGCCAACATTTTTTTGCCTACATGCATTAATCCATTAAGGAAAGTGCCAGCGGTCAAGATTACACATTTTGCTTGAAAGGTTACTCCCCAACAAGTACTGACTCCAGTTACTTCACCATTTTCTACTAATAGTTCTTCCACAGTATCTTGCCAGATGTGTAAGTTGGGAATGTTTTCTAGAATTTCTCGCCAAGCCCAGATAAATTTACCTCGGTCGCATTGGGCACGAGGACTCCACATAGCTGGACCTTTTGAACGGTTGAGCATACGGAACTGGATAGCAGTACGGTCAGTTACCACCCCCATGTATCCACCAAGCGCGTCAATTTCTCTTACGATTTGTCCTTTAGCAATGCCTCCTACAGCAGGGTTACAGCTCATCTGGCCAATCTTGTTCATGTCCATGGTGATGAGGCAGGTTTTTGAACCCAAATTGGCAGCCGCAGCAGCTGCTTCACAACCGGCATGTCCGGCACCTATTACAATTACGTCGTACTTAAAATCCATTGATTCAATTCTTTTTACTGGTTGCAAAAATACGAAAAGATAATCGGCTTTCATAAAAAGAAATCTATCTTTTCAAGAAAGCCGGTTATCTTTTATCAAACGGAGTAGGAGTTTTGATTTAAATTATTTAAAGACTTGTTTCATGGCTCTTCCCACCCATACTTGTGGACTATCTAAACCGAAAATATGTAGTACGGTTGGAGCACAATCAAATTGCATCATGCTTTCCTGAAATTCGCCTCCTTTTCTAACACCTTTACCAGCGATGATGAACGGTGTATTGATTTCTTCTAGAGTCTTTCCGCCATGTCCCTTGTTGATGCCACCATGATCGGATGTTACGATGAAGATACATTTGTCGTAGATACCTGCTTCTTTGGTTGCTTCAATAATTTCACCTATATAACCATCCAACTTTTTTAGGTTGGTATAATAGGCTGGTGTGTCATGTCCGTCAGCATGTCCTACATGGTCTGGATTATCGAAGATAAAAGCGCCCAATACAGGTTTCTTTTCTTTGATATATTGTACGGACATGTTTTTCAACTCATCGGTATATTCCTTGCCTTTTGGTGTCTGGGCATGGAAATTTGTGGAAAGGGTATCTATTACATACTTGATACCATCCCATTCATAAAGACAACCGATTTCGGCTTCAGGTTTGTTATTTTTCAAAATCTGGAACATGGTTGGGAAGATGTTATTCTTAAGAATAACTCTCTCTTTGATTTCGTGTTGGGATGAATCCCAAGTGGTGTATCCATGTAACTCTGGACAAGCACCCATAAACATGGAAGCCCAGTTCACACCGCTAGAAGAGGGAAGTACGGCACGTTTCTGAAGAGTATAACAACCTTCATCCATCAGTAATTTTATATTTGGTATGTCCGCTTTGTCCACACTATACGATCCCCATCCGTCTAAACCTATGTAAATCACATGCTCGGCTATAGTTTTTTTGTTACTTTGAGAAGTGTGTTTGCAAGAAATGAGAATAAAGGTACCAACCAATAAAATAGCCAAAAAATAAACTCTTTTCACGGTAATAAATATTTAAAGATTAATCAGAGACAAGGCCTTGTTTTCTTCCGATTCCATAATTTCGCGTTCGCCTGGTCCTTTGTCGTTGATACCGCAAAGGTGCAAAATACCGTGGATGATTACTCGGTGTAACTCCCGTTTATAAGGTTGGTTGAATTGTTCGGCGTTGGTACGTACAGTATCAAGGCTGATGAATAAGTCGCCTGAAATACGGTTTCCTTCGGTGTAGTCGAAAGTAATGATATCGGTATAATAGTCATGTTCCAAGTATTGGCGGTTTACTTCTAATATCTTTTCGTCGGAGCAGAAGATATAGGCAACTTCGCCCACTTTCTTCCCATAGATTGCGGCTACTTGCTTAACCCATTCTGTAGTTTCGCGCTTTTTTATGGAAGGCATGTTAATGTCTTCGGTTTGGTAAGTAATCATTGGGTAATTATGTTTATCAGTGAATAAATATTTTTCAGTTTTTTCTCTCTTAGATATTTTATGTCGGATATGGTAAGCCTCATCGTCTTCCATAGCTCATGTGCGACAATTGGGCTGGGTATAATTAATAATGCTATAGGAAGTGCCCATTGCCAGGGAAGCAGGAAAAATGCTACGATTGAATAAGCTATCACTAATAAAGGCCATACAAGAAGATTTATAACGAATCTTACTGAATTTTTAAAAGCTGGATCTTTTAGTTTGGTAAATATATAGACACAAATTAAAGAGGTTGGACTTGCAAGTACCGATGCAAGAAGGGTATATGGTAAAGTAATCAATGTCAATAGTATTCTTGTTATACGGGAAACCAATGGTCTTTTGACAGATACAGATTCAATGTCTATTCCTTTTGCCTTGCGTAAACTATTTGCTTCATGTCCTAGTGCCAACATTTTTTTTGCCTTTTCAGGTTCACTGTTTTTTAAAACTTCGATACGTTTCAATGTATGGTTGTTTGCTTGGAACTGCAGCTCAAGTTTGTGCATTTCCCGATTGGCCTTTTCTTTCTGTAGCTTCTCAATTTCTATCGGTTCTGCTGCATTACAAATCTCGTAAGTAGCGTTATAGTCTTCGTCGTTTGGTATATGGAAAATAGTAGCATGTAGTCGTTCGGCAAGAAGTTCTCTCATGCTGTTCATTTGTTCCTGTGGTGTATGTTGTTTGTTTGCTTCTATATATTCATTCACGTTGATAGGTTGACCAAATTCCATGCGTACTGTAGAACGGAATCGAAAGAAGTCGCCGTATCTAATTCCTACTGGTACGATGTAAAGCGGTATTTCAGGCATCTGCTCATGAGCTTGAAAAGCAATCTTGAGTATTCCTTTCGAAAGTGGTAGTGAGGAGTATTTTGCTTGGTGTGTTCCCTCTGGGAATATGCAGAAAGGTATTTTGTCTTTCAGTACATCGACGGCTTTGTCGATAGTTTCCTGATTCTTTTTTACAGCTTGAAAGCCGTCACGTTGACGCATGATAGGCATGATTTTCAGGAATGTGAGAATCTTTGCCAGTTTGCGGTTTCTGAAGATGTCGGCACGTGCCACAAACACCTTTGGATTGTGGTTATAAGTCAGGATTACTAAGGCATCCATCAGGGTGTTGGTATGGTTAGGTGCAAAAATGACAGCTCCGTCCTGAGGAATGTTCTCTTTACCTACATGGAGTATCTTTCTGTATGAATGGTTTACAGCAAAGCGTACAAAGTGATGAAGGAAACTGTACGTTCTATCGTAGTCTTGTATTTTCTTGTTTTTTTTCTTACTCATAATAATCCATCCTTTTTACGGAAATAATAGGATACACAAAGTCCTGATATAATATGCCATATTCCCCACCATGCTGTCATGAAGAGCATACCACCATAATGTCCATGCCATGTTTCGGGAGGGAATACAGCCGGATTAAACAGCAGAATTAGACCAAGTCCAGAATTCTGTATACCCGTTTCAACAGTAAGGGTTCTGACGTTGTATTCTGATAGTCTTGCCAATCTACCTCCAAAATATCCGGTAGCCAATGCAGCCCCGTTATGAAGTAAAACGATGAAGAATACATAGAAGATATTATCGATAAATATTTGGAAATTCTGAATAAAGGCTACAGCAACCATACCCACAAAGAGTAGAACCGACAATATTTGTAACGGTTGAGTAATCTTTTTGGTTGCAACTGGGAAATAGCGTGCAAAGAGTAATCCCAAAACGACAGGAAGTCCCAACAGTAGCATGATCTGTTCCAGCATTGGGAAGAAAGGAATAACCAATTGAGGTATGTCGTTTTTGATACTGATGAAGTGGCTGTACAGATTGCCCCAGAAAAAGAAGTTTAGCGGAGTAATGATCGGTGACATGGCTGTAGTAGTTGCCGTCAATGAAACAGACAAGGCAATGTTACCATTCGATAGAGCAGATAGGAAATTCGAGATGTTTCCTCCGGGGCACGATGCAATGAGTATCATACCCAGTGCAATCATAGGAGTAATGAAGGGACTCAATGCCATTGCAATGGCAAAAGTTACTGCAGGAAGAGCAAACCATTGCAGCATCATTCCAACGATGATGGACTTGGGTTTATGGACAATATCTTTTAAAGCTTGTAGCTTAATGCCTAGGGCAACTCCAAACATTACAAAGGCGAGGATGATATTCACAATCATCATACCACTTTCACCAAAATTTATCGTTACGGAGTTAAGGGATTCCAGTTGTTCTTTCATAGTTTTAAAATTGCGGTCTGTAAATAATCACAATGCTATTATGATTTTTGCAAATGTAACTAAAAAAGCTGGAACGGCAAGGAAAGTGTTCATTTTGTTGAAAGTAATTATTATTTTGGTGTCCGTTAAGATGGTTGATTTTATATTTTGTATTGGGTGATGAGTTTAAACTGAAAATTTTGTGTGATGCTGTTTGTTCTATAAAGTTGTATTTCAACTTGCTTTGTTAAACATCGTAAAAAATCATTTTTTTCAGTCTTTTTTATATTTTTGTAAAGTTCGCTTTTGATATTTTTTTGATAGCAAAAAAAATGAGAAATAATCTTTAATATTAATTAAATGCGAGCCCCATCGTAATAAAAACTGTAAACTAATGAAAAAACACTTATTCTACTACGCGGTTTGTTTCTTTTCGATATGCTTTATTGCTTGTAATGATGAGAATATGCCCAGCAATTCCACAGGTACAGAAACTACTCTAACTTCTTTTTCGTTTTCTAAATCAAACAATCCAGGAGTTGTATTGAAAGATATCAATGCCGTGATTGTTAATAATGAAATTAAAATTAGTACTCCATTTATCAGCAAGCCTCAACTGAAAGCTACTTTTGAAACAAAAGGCGAGAAAGTTCTGGTCAATGGAAAAGAACAGAAAAGCGGTGTTACAATCAATGATTTTTCCTCTCCGGTTACTTACAAGGTCGTATCATCAAAAGGTAAAGAACGGGAGTATAAAGTTACCTTGTCATATTCCGGATTGCCTGTTGTCGTCATTGATACTCCTAATAAAGCAACTATTCCGAGTAAGCATGAAGATTGGTTGGAAGAAACCACCATTACTATTCTGAATCCGGATGGTACCGAAGATTATTCGGGAACAACCTGCATCCGTGGTCGAGGAAACTCTACTTGGTCCTATCCCAAGAAACCATATGCATTGAAGCTGGATGAAAAAGCTAAATTTTAGGTATGCCCAAACATAAAAGATGGGTGTTGCTTGCTAACTAGCTGGACAGAACTTTGTTTCGGAATAGGGTAGTTTTACAAATGGCTTTGTCTACCGGAATGACATGGAACTCGCATGGGGAATTTGTAGAGGTAGTTTTGAATACTGAACATCTCGGAAATTATTGCGTTTGTGAACGCATCTAACTCGATAAGATTCGTGTAAATATTCATGAGTTATCTGATGAAGATTTGGTTGACGGAAGTCTATGGAGTATATGGATATTGATTTAGTCATTGATTGGTGGTTTGTATACGAATTGTCTGATATAAACGAACCGAATCATCCAAAGAGTGTATATACGTATAAAGATAAGAGTGGAAAACTATTTGCCTATCCTGCATGGGATTTCGATTGGGGAACATTTCGTTCAGGTAGTGGCTATAAAACCAAAAAGGCTTTATACTATCCAAAACTACTCCAAAATGAAATGTATGTGGCTAGGTTAAAAGAACGTTGGGTATTGTTAAGCCTGAGTTCGAAAAGATATTGGCATTCATTGAGAGGGAGGCAAAATGAATTACTCCATTAGAAAAAATGAACCATGTCATGTGGCCAATTGACAAGACGGTAAATGGCGATGAATCTATGACTTTCGAAATGGCCGTGCAACACATGAAGTCCAACTATGAAAAAACTGAAATGGTTGGATGAGGAAATTAAGAATATGTAATATTGAACAAGAAGGGGCATCATTTGATGCCCCTTCTTGTTCTTTTAAACTTATCCGAAAAATAAGTAGCAAATGAAAATAGCTGCAATACTACCCACCGTATCAGCTAGCAAACCGCATGGTACCGCATGACGGGTTTTGGAGATACCTACGCTACCAAAGTATACAGCTAAGATATAGAAAGTAGTATCGGTTGAACCTTGAAGGATACAAGTAAGACGGCCAACAAAGGAATCTGCGCCATAATTGGTCATGGCATCCACCATCAATCCTCTAGAACCACTGCCACTTAATGGCTTCATTAAAGCTGTAGGGAGGCCACCTACGAAATCGCTATTGATGCCGCAAAGATTGACTAAATATTCGACACCTCCAATTAAATAATCCATAGCGCCTGAAGCACGGAATACACCGATGCCTACGAGAATGGCTACTAGGTAGGGAATGATGCGTACAGCTGTTGTAAATCCTTCCTTAGCTCCTTCTATAAAGGCATCGTATACATTAATTTTCTTTCGGATGCCAGTAATGATAAATCCGATGATAATCAGAAAGAGGAATACGTTGGCACCAGTAGTTGAGAAGGTATCTATTTGTGTACGGGATAAAGTACTGCATACGTAGATGATGCCTGCAATGAATAAACTTACACCACCTAGGAACAATAGGATGGTACGGTTGAGCAGATTTATTCGTTGGTAGATGCTGACTGCAATGATACCGGATAAGGTCGCTATGGAGGTGGCCAACAAAATAGGGACAAAAATGTCGGTGGGCTGTGCTGCTCCCAATTGCGCTCGGTAAACCATAATGCCGATAGGAATAATGACCAACCCCGAAGTATTTAATACTAAGAACATAATCATTGGATTGCTGGCAGTATCCTTTTTCGGATTCAATTCTTGCAATCCCTCCATTGCTTTCAATCCGAGTGGAGTAGCAGCATTGTCAAGACCTAGCATATTGGCAGCTAGATTCATGAAGATGCTTCCGGTAACGGGATGTCCTTTAGGAATATCCGGAAATAATTTGCTGAAAATAGGGCTTAATAAGCGAGAAATAAAAGAAATCAGCCCTCCTCTTTCGCCGATTTTCATAATACCCAACCACAAGGAAAGTACCCCTGTCAACCCTAATGCAATATCAAATGCTGTTTTGGAAGCGCTGAAGGTTGAATTAATGATTTCAGGGAATACTTGTGTATCTCCTAGGAAAATCAGGCGACCGATTGCTACGATAAAGGCAGCCAAGAAAAATGTGATCCAAATATAATTTAATACCATAAATGATTTTTATTTGGTTGCAAAGGTACGAATTTAAAATAAGAAACGCGAGTATTTGGGGTGCTCGCGCTCTTTTAATTATATAAATCTTTTATTTTTTCCAGACTTGCAAGTCGGTTATTTGGCTTTTGAAGTTACCTGTTTTTTCTAATGGAAAAACGAGAGTACGGACATTGCGGATGCGTGTCTTGCCTTCCTTGTCCATCCATCGTTCCTGGATGTTCAATTCTTCTACTTGCTTGCCGTTGATGAAGAGGCGGGTAGTCTTGTTGTCGCCTTCGATGGCAATCTTCATGCGTTGGCCCGGCTGAACCTTATAAGTAAAGGTATTCAAATAACCGTCGCGGGCATAACCCAACATGCCTTGGATAGGGTCTGCCAAGTAGAATACGGCATCCTTCGAGCGGAAGAGTTCGGTGCCCATGGCTTCCTGTGCTCCGTCTACATCGAATTCCACACGATAGTCGTATCCGATTTCCTGTACCGGAAGGGTACTGCCTGGAGCTACTTGAGCCTGTTCGTAAGCCAAGCCCAGAGTCTTGCTGAGGCGTCCTAATTGGTTCACACCTGGGGCTTCGCTCAATGCGTGGCGTTGCTGGTCGAATTCTTCGTAAGGCACGCTCTTCGATGCACCTGTCCACATCTTTACTGCAAGTGTTTGCAAGGCTGGATAGCAACGGTGGTGGATGTCCTTGGTCGAGATGCCATTACCGCAATGGTCGTTCCATACGGCATACATACCGCCCAGGATGGCCGGGTCTTTCTCGTCGAACACTTCCTTGCCCACGTGAGCCGGAGTCCAGTTCTCGTACAGGTGCTTGCAGTTCAAGTAATCGTAATAATAGCCGGCTGCCGGAACGATGTAAGTCAGTCCGTCAGGTATCGAGATGAGCTTGTAGCCCTGCTTCACCATGTCGCGAGGTTCGGCATAGCCGTTGTACCAAGCGCTCATAATCACGTTTTCGCTCTTCACCGGAGTTTCGCCCTTGGCATGAGTCAAGGCACCCCAAACACAAGCTTGCTTGCCGAAGCTTTCCACGTAGCGGATGTATCGGTCGGTAAACTCGCGGAACTTTTCCACGACCTTCGGGTCCTTGTTGCTGTATTCGTCGGTGCCGATGTGTACGCGCTTGCCACGGAACACCGGTTCTTCGCCTTCCAGGTATTCCTTAAACAATCCGTCCATGAACTCGTAAGTCTTCGGGTTGAAGAGGTCGAGGTGGTCCATGCCATATTCCTTGCTTCCGATTTCGGGCATGTAGTGAGCGAAGGCCAATGTATGCGCTGGAGCATCGATTTCTGGAATGATTTCTACAAAGCAACTCTCGGCCAGCTTCTGCAAGTCGATGAATTCTTGCTTGGTGTAATGTCCGTCGCGGGCTGTGAGTCCCGGATATGTATCCGATTCGAGGCGGAATGCAGCATAAGTCTTGTTCCAATCGTTTTCGAAGAACTGCTTGAAGCCGTTGTCGTTCAAGTGGATTTGGAAGCAGTTCATCTTGTAGTAGGCCATAATCTTTACATAGTCGCGCAAGTAATGCATCGGGATGAACTTGCGTCCGCAGTCTATCATGAAGCCACGGATTTCGTAATCCGGAAAGTCGCGGATAACACCTTTAGGGAGTGCGAGATTCTGTTCGGCCATCTGCAAGAGGGTGCGGGTTCCCCAATACACGCCTACGGCTTCGGAAGCCGAGAGGTTGATACGGTCGGTAATGCTGATGGCATAGCCTTCCTTGCCCAACTTCTTGTCTTGTTTCAAAGAGAGGATGATGTCGCCCTTCTGTCCATTTCCTTCTACAAGGACAGGGGTGTGGTGGAACATTTCCTTACAATCTTCAGCCACCATCTGGGCAATGCGTTGCAACTCCGGTTGGTTCTTCGGGTAAACAATGCGGGTCTGCTCGTTGAGGGTGAACTCACCGGTAGTGCCTTTCCATTCCTTCAATTCAGGAATCACGAAAGGTTTGGCGTTCTGTGCGGTGATGCTTGTCAAGAAGCTGCACAATAAAAAGGCTAATAAGTGGAGCTTTTTCATGTATATTGTTATGGGTGGATTTGTAGTTATTCAACAATCACTTCCTTGCGGATAGGGTCATCGTAATACTCTTGAAGTCTCTTCAATTCGGCCTTCAATTCTTGAGTAATTTCTTCTGTACCCGGCTTGCCATAGATATTGTTCATTTCAGAAGGGTCTTCCTGAAGGTCGAACAATTCCCAGTTCTGGATATCGTTGTAATAACGGATGAGCTTGTAACGTTCGTTGCGCACACCAAAGTGACGGCATACGGAATGTTCTGCCGGATATTCATAGAAGTGGTAATACAACGAGTTGCGCCATTCTGGAACCTTTTCGCCCTTCAAAAGTGGCAAGAACGATTCGCCCTGCATTTCTTCCGGTTTTTCGATGCCTGCCAATTCGAGGAAAGTAGGAGCGTAGTCGATGTTCTGTACGAGTTCGGCTACATCACCCTTCTTGCCACCCGGCAAACGAACGAGCAACGGAGTGCGGAACGATTCTTCGTACATGAATCGCTTGTCGAACCAACCGTGTTCGCCCATGTAGAAACCTTGGTCGGAAGTATAGACAATCATGGTGTTTTCCAGCAGGCCCTTTTCTTCCAAATAGTCGAGTACACGACCAATGTTGCGGTCCACCGAAGTAATGACACGCAGATAATCGCGCATGTATTGCTGGAACTTCCATTCGGCCAATGCCTTTCCGCTCAGCTTGTCTTTCTTGAACTTGGTAATGATTGGGTCGTAGTGTGCATCCCAAGCTGCCTTCTGTGCCGGGTTCATTCGGTCTTCACCATACATTTGGCGTCCCCAGTCTTCGTACATACCGCTATGGATTTCGTTTTCCTTGTCGGCCATCTTCAGGTCGTATACAATTTCCATATCGTTGGCAATGTTCATCTTCTGCTTTTGGGCAGCCAAGCGTCCTTCGTAATTGTCGTAGAAGTTTTTTGGGAGTGGGAAAGTCTTGTCGGCAAAGAGTTCGAGGTCGCAAGTATCCGGCATCCAGGTACGGTGCGGAGCCTTGTGGTGCAGGAGCATGCAGAAAGGCTTGTTCTCGTCGCGCTGGTTCTCTATCCAGTCGATGGCCTTATCGGTAATGATGTTGGTAGCATACCCTTCTACTTGTGTGCGCTCGCCATTCATTTGGATGAAGGTCGGGTTATAGTAGTCGCCTTGTCCCGGAAGGATTTCCCAATGGTCGAAGCCTTGCGGATTGCTCACGAGGTGCCATTTACCGATCATGGCAGTCTGGTAGCCATTCTGTTGGAGGAGCTTCGGGAAAGTCATCTGGTCACCATTGAATGTAGTGGCGTTGTTGATGAATCCGTTGGCATGGCTATGTTTGCCGGTGAGCATGCAGGCACGGCTCGGTCCGCTGATGGAATTGGCCACGAAGCTATTGGTAAATCGTACGCCTTCATTGCCGATGCGGTCGATGTTCGGTGTATGGATGTATCTTTGATCGTATGCGCTGATTGTTTGATATGAGTGGTCATCACTCATGATGTAGATGATGTTCATCTTCTTATTGCTTTCAGTTTCTTTATTTTCTTTGCAGGAAGAAAGGGAGGTTAAAGCTGCTGCACCCGTAAGGGAATAAAGTAAAGTTGAGGTTAATTTTCTCATAAAGCTATAGTTTAGATTAATAATTGCAAAGTCATGCAAATATAACATATTGAAAGCTTATGAAAGAGCGAATTCGTGATAAAATTTTGTTATCTTTGTCATTCATTAAGTGTGAATTTAGAAATCTTTATAAAAATGTTGGATATTATCTTTTTGATTGGAGGCCTTGCTTTGATTTTGCTAGGTGCCAATGGGCTGACCGATGGAGCGGCAGCTGTAGCGAAGCGTTTTAAAATCTCTGATTTGGTAATTGGTTTAACAATTGTTGCTTTCGGTACTTCGGCACCGGAGTTGGTTATTAGTAGCATGGCTGCTTTGGGAGGAAGTGCAGATATGGCTATTGGTAATGTGGTGGGTAGTAATATCTTTAATGTGTTAGCCATTATTGGTGTGACAGCTATCGTTTTACCGATTAAAGTAGGTGAGGGTACGCTGAGTAAAGAGATTCCATTGGTGATATTGGCATCTTTTGTGTTAGCTTTCTGTGCCAATGACGTGTTGTTGGATGGTGGGACATCAAATGTCATTAGTCGTATCGACGGATTCATTCTTTTGTGTTTCTTTTTAATCTTCCTACGATATACTTTTGCCATTGCTCGTAACGGTGGTGAGGAAACTGAAGGTGAAAAGATTAAAGAAATGCCTATTTGGAAGTCAACCTTGTTCATACTAGGTGGTTTGGCTGGATTGATTTATGGCGGACAGCTATTTGTAGATGGTGCAAGCGGTATTGCGAGTTCATTGGGTGTGAGTGAATCCATTATTGGTTTGACCATTGTAGCAGGTGGTACTTCATTGCCGGAGTTGGCTACTTCGGTAACGGCAGCCTTGAAGAAAAATTCCGGTATTGCTGTTGGAAATGTAATAGGTAGTAATTTGTTTAATATTTTCTTGGTGTTAGGATGTAGTGCAACCATCTCTCCTCTTCCAATGGGAGGTATCAACAATGTGGATATGCTGGTGTTAGTTGGGGCTGCCATTCTATTTTGGTTGGTGGGTTGGTTTTTTAAAAAGCGTACCATTACTCGGGTAGAAGGAGCTTTGTTAGTTATTTGCTATGTAGTCTATATGGGGTATCTCATTGTACAGCAATAAAAAAAAAGGTTATTCTTCTTTTTTAAGAAAAATAACTATCTTTACTCCCTGAATCTTTTATATAAAGAATACTATGAGCGTAACGATTAAGAAAGTAAGTTCATCGAGTGAACTGAAGAAATTTATCCGGTTCAACTATGAACTTTATAAGGAAAATCCGTTTTCTGTACCTGATTTATACGATGATATGCTGAATACGTTCAGTCGTGACAGAAATGCGGCTTTTGAATTCTGTGAAGCAGACTATTTCTTGGCTTATAAAGATGGAAAACTAGTAGGACGTGTAGCTGCTATTTTGAATAAACGTGCTAACGAAACTTGGAAGAAGAAGGAAGTCCGTTTTGGTTGGGTAGATTTCGTCAATGATATGGAAGTCTCCGAGGCTTTGTTCAAAGCTGTAGAAGATTGGGGGAAGGAACGCGGTATGACTGAAATGGTTGGTCCACTAGGGTTTACCGATTTTGATGCAGAAGGGATGTTGGTAGAAGGTTTTGAACAGTTGGGTACTATGGCCACTATCTATAATTTTCCATATTATCCGCAGCACATGGAAAAGCTTGGTTTTGAAAAGGAAGCCGATTGGGTGGAATTTAAGATTTATATTCCCGATGCGATTCCAGATAAGCACAAGCGCATTTCTGAAATCATCATGCGTAAATATGGTTTGAAGATTGTGAAGTGTACTTCAACTAAAGATATAAACAAATACGGTCAGGCGATTTTTGACCTGATGAACGAAGCATATAGTCCATTGTTTGGTTATTCGGCTTTGTCGCCTAAGCAGATCCAGCAATACATCAAGATGTTTTTGCCGATTCTCGATCTCCGTATGGTGACACTTGTAACCGATGCTGAAGACAAAATAGTTGCGGTGGGTATTTCGATGCCGTCGCTTAGCAAAGCTTTACAGAAGGGCAAGGGGCGTTTATTGCCATTTGGTTGGTATCACTTATTGAAACTTATTTATTTGAAGAAATATCCAAAGGTATTGGACTTGTTGTTAGTAGCCGTGAAGCCGGAATATCAGAATAAGGGAGTGAATGCTCTATTATTTTATGATCTCATTCCTGTGTACCAACAGCTTGGTTTCGAATATGCAGAAAGTAATCCTGAATTAGAATTGAACGAGAAGGTACAAGCGCAATGGGAATATTTCAAGACTGAACAGCATAAACGTCGTAGAGCATATAAAAAGAGTTTGTAAAAATAACAATATACCATGGAAGAAAACAACGAACTGATCAAATCAACAGTCGAATATACCGACGACAACATCCGTCATTTGGATGATATGGAGCATATTCGTGTCCGTTCGGGGATGTATATCGGTCGTTTGGGGGATGGTCAACAGAATGATGACGGTATCTATGTACTGTTGAAGGAAGTAATGGATAACAGTATCGATGAGTTCAAGATGGGAGCCGGAAAGAAAATTGAGGTGACTATCGAGGATAGTTTGCGTGTAAGCATTCGTGATTATGGACGAGGCATTCCGCAAGGGAAACTCATTGAGGCGGTCAGTAAGTTGAATACGGGTGGTAAATACGATTCCAAGGCATTCAAGAAGAGTGTGGGTCTGAACGGGGTAGGTATCAAGGCGGTAAATGCTTTAAGTAGCCGTTTTGAAGTGGCTAGTTTCCGTGAAGGAAAGGTACGTCGGGCGACTTTCGAAAAAGGTCAGCTCATTACTGATGCAACGGAAGACACTACAGAAGAAAATGGTACCTATATCTTTTTTGAACCAGACAATACTCTTTTTTTAGATTACAAATTTCAAAATCAGTTTGTTGAAACCCTGCTTCGTAATTATACTTATTTGAATACAGGGTTGACGTTTATTTACAATGGCCAGCGCATTCTATCCCGTCATGGGTTGGAGGATTTGTTGAAAGATAACATGACCTCTGAAGGTTTATATGATGTCGTACATTTAAAAGGCGAGGATATCGAAATCGCTTTTACGCATACCAATCAGTATGGTGAGGAATACTATTCATTTGTTAATGGTCAGCATACTACTCAAGGCGGTACACATCAAAGTGCGTTGAAAGAACATATTGCTCGTACAATCAAGGAGTTTTACAATAAAAATCAAGAATTCTCTGATATCCGTAATGGTATTGTAGCAGCTATTGCACTTGATGTAGAAGAACCAATGTTTGAAAGTCAGACCAAGACAAAGCTTGGCTCGAACAATATGTGGCCAGCTGTTCCACAAGAGGATAAACCTGCTGGTCCGAGTATCAATAAGTTTGTTGGAGACTTTATCAAAACGGAAGTAGATAATTATTTACACAAGAATCCGCAGGTAGCTGATGTGATGCTCCAGAAGATTCAAGAGTCGGAAAAGGAACGCAAGGCGATAGCTGGTGTGACTAAATTGGCTCGTGAACGTGCCAAGAAAGCCAACCTTCACAATCGCAAACTCCGTGATTGCCGTTTCCACTTGAATGATATAAAGGGTGATAAACAGGAAGAAACGTGTATCTTTATTACCGAAGGAGACTCGGCAAGTGGTTCTATTACTAAGAGCCGTGATGTGAATACTCAAGCAGTTTTCAGTCTCCGTGGTAAACCGCTTAATTCGTTTGGACTCACCAAGAAAGTGGTATACGAGAATGAAGAGTTCAATCTCCTTCAGGCGGCCCTCAATATCGAGGATGGCATGGAAGGACTTCGATATAACAAAGTCATTGTGGCAACCGATGCCGATGTGGACGGTATGCACATCCGTTTGCTGATGATAACCTTCTTCCTTCAGTTCTTCCCAGATCTGATCAAGAAGGGACATGTCTACATCTTGCAGACTCCGCTTTTCCGTGTACGTAATCGCAAAAAAGGAGTGTATGAGACTATATATTGTTACACTGATGAAGAGCGCATTGCAGCCATCGAAAAGTTGGGTCCAAATCCGGAAATTACTCGATTCAAAGGGTTGGGTGAAATATCTCCAGACGAGTTTAAGAACTTCATAGGAGAGGATATGCGTCTAGAAAAAGTTCGCCTGCGTAAAGATGATTTGGTGAAGGATTTGTTGGAGTTCTACATGGGTAAGAATACCATGGAAAGACAGAACTTTATCATCGAAAATTTGGTTGTAGAAGAAGATATTACGAAAGAAGAATGAGAATAGCCTTATTTCCCGGTACATTCGATCCGTTTACACTTGGACATCATTCCATCGTGAAGCGTGCATTGGCTTTTATGGACGAAGTCATTATTGGTATCGGTATTAATGAAAATAAGCGGTGTCTGCTTCCAGTGGAGAAACGCTTGGAGAGTATCCGGAAACTTTATGCCGATGAACCCAAAATCAAAGTCTTGGCTTATAGCGGGCTGACAGTTGATTTTGCACAGGAGCAAGGAGCAGGGTTCATTGTCCGCGGTATCCGTACCGTCAAGGACTTTGAGTATGAGGAAGGGATTGCGGATATTAACCGAAAACTCACTGGAATAGAAACGATTTTTCTTTTCACGGAGCCAGAGTTGACTTCTGTCTCTTCAAGTGTCGTGAGGGAATTATTGCATTATGGCAAGGATGTTAGCGCATTTTTGCCGGAAGGAATGGAGATTTAATAAGGAATATGAAAAGAATATGTATCATTGCAGGCTTCCTTGCCTGCTTTTTTTCTATCACTACGATTCAGGCACAGGAGAATAAGAAGAATGATTCCCCTATCCGTAAGTTGAACTTGGCTCAGTTTGCCATTACCAACCTATATGTCGATGAAACCAATCCGGACAAGTTGGTGGAGAGCGCCATTATCGGCATGTTGGAAGAACTCGATCCACACTCTACCTACTCCAATGCCGAGGAAGTAAAGAAAATGAACGAGCCGTTGCAGGGTAATTTCGATGGTATTGGCATCCAATTCAATATTGCAGAAGATACCTTGTTTGTCATTCAGCCCGTATCGGGAGGTCCTTCCGAGAAGGTAGGTATCCGTGCTGGTGACCGCATCATCATGGTAAACGATACACTGATTGCAGGAGTTAAGATGAGTACCGATGAGATCACTCGTCGCCTGAAAGGTCCGAAAGATACCAAGGTGGATGTGAAAGTGGTTCGCAGGGGAGTGGGTGAACTGCTTTCTTTTACTATAAAACGTGATAAGATTCCTGTATATAGTCTGGACGCTTTCTACATGATAACGCCCAAGATAGGGTATATCAAAATCAACCGTTTCAGTGCTACTACTTATGATGAATTCATGGATGCTTTGGCATCGCTCAAGGGACAGGGGATGCAGGATTTGATTCTGGACCTTCAAGGAAATGGCGGGGGATATTTAAATGCTCCGATTGATATAGCCAATGAGTTTTTAAGTGCTGGAGAACTAATTGTTTACACCGAAGGACGTCGCAATCCTCGTCGGGAATTCTTTGCGAAGGGAGATGGAAAGTTTCAGAATGGTCGTTTGGTAGTATTGGTCGATGAGTATTCTGCTTCGGCTAGCGAGATCGTGGCAGGTGCTGTGCAAGATTGGGACAGAGGTATGGTGGTAGGTCGCCGTACTTTTGGTAAGGGCTTGGTGCAGCGCCCGATTGACTTGCCGGACGGTTCTATGATTCGTCTTACCGTAGCTCGTTACTATACTCCAGCTGGAAGATGTATTCAGAAGCCTTACGAGAGTATCGAGCAGTACAATGCTGATTTGATAAAACGTTATAACAGAGGAGAGATGATGAGTGCCGACAGCATCCATTTCCCAGATTCATTGAAGTGCTTGACGTTGAAGAAAGGTCGTACGGTCTATGGTGGCGGTGGCA
>JAFYPV010000129.1 GCA_017559935.1 Bacteroides sp.
CTTATCTATTTATATATAATTATATATAAATAGATAAGGGATTTTTAAACAAGAATACTAGCCCTTTAAATCGGACTGAAGACTGAAGACTGAGGACAGATAAAAGATATAGTAAGAGCATCGAAGCGTTTTAAAGCAAAGAAATTGGCTTTTATAAAAAAGTGCCGAAATGATTGTTTTTTTTCGCAAAACACTTGACAACCGCTTTTGCAATGTGGTACCTTTGCCCATGTCAACCGGAAGACAAAACACTTTTCGAAAACCAAACTAATACTAACTTTTAAACTCACAAAAACTATGGCTAGATCAGTAACCTATTCAGTTGTTCCACGTCGTAACCCATCGGAAAAGAACACTCCACCCAAGTATTATGCTCAGGCTCAAGCTCGCGGAGACGTCAACCTGCGTGACATGGCAGAGCGAATCCAAAGCACCTGTACTGTACACAAATCGGATGTATATGCCGTACTTGTAGCGTTAGAAGACGTAGTGGCAGAATCCATTCAGAATGGTGAAATCGTCCGCCTGGGAGAACTCTGTACCCTCCAAGTTTCACTCAACGGAAAGGGCGCCATGACCGAGGAAGATTTTACCGAATCTCTCATCAAACGTGCAAAAATCAACTTCCGACCAGGCAAAGTACTTGCCAATGCACTAGCTTCGCTCAGCTTCAGCAAGGTGGATATGAAATATGCTAAGGAAGCTTCCGAAGAAGAAAGTGGAGATGAAGAAGCATAGGCTTAATCTTGCTGACTAATCCCCCTACCAAGGGGGAATTAACACCCACCACAAGAACTATTAACTCTAAACTATTCAACACATGAACCAAGAAACCAAAAGCATCTGGGGAAAAATTCTTAACATTGTCATCACTGTATTGACTGCTATCGCAACCACTTTCGGAGTGACCAGCTGTATGAAACTTTAGCCATATAAGGCATTAGAATGTAAGACATAAAAAGGGGCTACCAACCTTTCCGCTAGTAGCCCCCTTATATATCTTCATTCGTTAAGACACGATTGGAATGTCATTACCATCACCTCCTACGGAATCACCAAATGAATTAGCAAATCCCTTTTCTACCTCTACCTCAATGATTTCTACTTGAGGTGCTTCGTATGTTTTGTTTTCCATAATTGAGTTACTATATTAAGGGTTTACTGTTTCATTATCAAAATCTTCAGAGTCTGTATCTACTTCGAAGCTTGCGAACTTCACACAATTCCATGGATAAGCAGTAGTGTCCCAAAGATTAGTTGAATACTTTTCATCAGCATTAATGACTGACAATTTGGCCAAAATGGAAGTAACATTTGGTTCTGATTTTCCACAAACGATGTCGTCAGCGTTTATCCAATTATTGTATTCAGGGATGCCATCACCATCATAGTCAGGCCCTATATTAATTTGGTGAGGACCCAAATTAAGACCCAAAGAAGCCAATGTAGTCACACAATTGGTAACCTTGCAATTACCATCACTATTACCTACAATACCACCAAACTCATAAGTTTTAGGATCAGCAGCATAATAGCAATTGATGACGGTGCTACCTCCGTACTCATCACCACCGGCATTGCCTACTATACCACCAATATGGCCATTGTTACCTACAGTAAGTGTCGCCAATGAATAGCTGTTGGCAATACGGGCATTATTATCCTTACCATCACCTTCTATACGACCTACAATACCGCCTATTTCTGTTTTCGATGCTGAAATTTCGCCAATGGAATAACAAGTATTGATAGAAGCTCTGGTAGCTCCCACAATGCCGGCTACCTTCTGAACACCGTTTACAGTGCCTTCACTGTACGATTCTTTCAGTACCACTCTATCTTCTATCGTATTATCATAACAATATACCGCAAAGTCACCACCGATACCACCTACATAGTTCACACCTTCTACCGTACCTTCATTGATACATTTCTCTACAGACAAAGTATATTTTTCTTCATAGTTACTCATACTAATCAAACTATAAGAACCACTTCGATGTCCTCCAATCTTACCGAAAATACCACCAACATAATCGCCTGTAGCTGTAACAGTTGCCTCAGATTTACATGATTTAAGGAGTGTTCTTGAAGAATATAGATAGAAAGACGAGTCATTATTACCATTCATATATCTACCCAAGATACCACCTACATAATTCTTACCACTGATGATACAAGATTGTCCTACGCGTAAATCTACCATATCGTTATAGCTATCATATTCATTACGTCCTACCATACCGCCTACATAGTCTTGACCGCTGATACGAGATCCACCAATAACTGAGCATTTATTAGCAAATACATTTTTACCGCCTAAAGCGCCAACTTCATTCTTACCCTTGAAGATTACATTATCCAAAGTAAGATTTGTAACAGTTGATTTATTATCAGTAGACATCATATTATTATAATTACCTGCATCTGTTTTTATCAACCCTACATTATCTTCATCTGACCAATCCAAAGTAATATTGCTTAACGTCTTATCATTACCTTTCAAACGATAAGCGTTTATCGGGAAGAAATAGTCGTCCTCAAAATTAATATCGGCAGTAATTTCATAAGAACCACCATTACGATAAACAGCATGTCTCCACTGTTCTGCATTTTCTATTTGGCGATAAGTATAACCATCGCTAGCTGGGTTTTCATTTAATACTGATTTTGTCGTTTTTTCTGCATTACTCAAGTCCAACTTGATGGTATAATTGGTTCCTGCCTGAAAGTTTACTCCATGTCCATCATTATGTTCATATTTGATTTCATAACAAGTTCGGTTACTTTCATCGAGTACGTAAAAGAAAATGTCTTCATTACTCAAATCCGCAGGGAGAATCAATGCAGACAAACTTTTAGCTTGTGTCCAATCATAACTAATCATACCATATTCACCTCTAACCTCAACTCCTCTATATTGACCGAAGCGAATATTATGATACTTTCTGTTTGAAGCAAAATAAGTATAATTATAAGAATACATCGAATTAGGATCCGGACCATACTCCGCATCCACTATAGCCGTATTAGTAAACAGACGATACATTGGGAAACCTTTCTTGGAAGAATAAACACCTATTTGGTAGCCATCCCAAGGTTTATTCTCAGGCATATTAATGAGCTCCACTCTAATCATAGCATACAAATGCTTCAAGTCCACATTGGCCGAATAAGTATTTTCAGGAATATTCAAATTAGCCCAAAGAACCAACTCATCCTTTTCATTGATTTGATCAACAGTTTGGAATTGCTTGTAACTGTATACCATATCCTCATTATAATTGTAAATGACATAATAGTCACCTGAAGGTACACCACTTTCCGATGTAAACTTAGCACTCGAAGCAGTTTCACCTTCAGCCAATGTACAAGTCAAGTAAATGGGAGCTTTACCTCCAGCCTTGTTAACCAACACCAATTGGTCGCCCGGTTCCCATACTGTTTCAAGTTGATTTTCCCCGCCAAGTGCCAAGCGCGAACCATTTGATGATTGTTGGACCGTCAGTTCAAAAGGACGTCCAGCATAATTTTCGGATGCTTCCATCAAAGCATCATCTGTACAGCTGGCAAAGAAAGCACCGGTCAGTGCCACACAAGCCAACAACATGGATTTAATTCTAGATTTCATATCTTGTATTTTTAAGTTTTACACAATAAAGGATTTATTCTCCGGGAGTTACATTACCAAAATCCGGTGCATCAATTTCGGACGACACGGTTACATCCACCAACGTAGCAGAGAAAGTATAAGCGCGACCCGATTCTAAGTTTCTGGAAGAGATTTGGCCTTGATACACCTTATTGTCACTGCTCTGAAGGATTACATACACCGTCTTACCCGACATATCTACCGGCGGGAGCATCATGTAGCAAATCACTTCGCCGTTTGCTTGGTTGGTAGCGACTTCGGAAAGCGTCATACTCAGTTGATTGGTTGTTTCGTGGATACTCCAAACATATTCAGATCCCGAAAGGTTGAGGTTAACTACTTTTGCAAAAATACTTTCATCGCAACGGAGTGTAACCGATGTAAAGGTAGTCGCTACAGGTACGGTGAGACGAAGCTGTGCCACACTGTTCACATGCTTAAACTGGAAGTTCAGCTCGCTCTCTACAGCAACGGTGGCATGGGTAGCCATCAAGTCGTGCGTGCCCAAGTGAGCCAACGAGCCATTGCCCTTTTGAGCCTGACCTTCGTAACTGAAACGGATGTTGGAATTGTTACTCTCCGAGTTCGACGCATTGTAAGGATAATAAGCAGCATACTTCATTTCTTCGCGTAAAGCCCATGCTCCTCCATTAAATTTGGCTGAAGACTCACCGGCCCCGCTACTGATGGTGAACTCCACCTGACTGCTACTGCCGTCTGTAGGCCATACACCCACTTTATCGCCTGCTGCCCAAGCAAATTTCAGCCTGTCGCTCTCCAATGTGAAAGCTGTGCGCGAACGTCCATTTCCCGACAAAATATGATCGGCATTCATAGTTACAACTTTCACGGCTTGCGAAGGATGAGTAGGATCTTCTTCTTCGGGCAACATAGGGTCATCGCCCGATGAGCATGCCTTCAAGACCAGCGCACACAGCAACATCATAGCATAAAGGAAGCTGCGTTTACGGACTTTGAACATCAAGTCATTCATCTTTTAAGAATTTCTGTTCCAGCAGACTCCCGAACCGGACGGTTCATTTCGGATGGATTATTAGGCATAATAAAAGAAAAACGTGGGAATCTGTACCCGTACTTGTTCGCATTCGAGGTCTTAGGAAACCCAACACAGTAAACAAGTCACACAGAAGCCCACGCCGATATATATATATATCACTACTCTGTACACCTTCCACTTAAGGAAAGGCGCACAGAGAGGGTATAAACATACCACGTAGGCATCTACCGTTTCCCGTCTTTGACTGTGTTTCTGAAAGGTCCTAAGTTTCGAATAGCCAAAAACAAGACGTAGTAAACGCCTTTCTTTTTTAATATGTCTTGCCCACCCATCCTTCTACCTAATCAAGGCATCGGCATGGGATAGCATGACAAAGATAAA
>JAFYPV010000130.1 GCA_017559935.1 Bacteroides sp.
ATAAAAACCTCTTTACTGTAGAGACAGATGTAATTGAACTGACTGATGCAGGTTTGAAGCGTGGATGGAATGGTAAAAATAAAACAAGGATACGCCTAGTCATGACAAAAGATGTAGCAAAGGGAAGTACTAAAGTAACTATCCAAAAATAGTAAAGGGCACGATTGAAATTATAGTAAAAACAAAAGGGAATCGCTAAATTGGTTGAATTTTAGCGATTTCTTTTTTTTAGAATCTAAGTGCAACTTGCAACCCGCAACTTTTATTGAAAGTAAGTTTTCATTCCGAATCTTTTGCAGGATTCAAGATCGTTCGTATATTTGAGTGTTTATGTCTCACAATGAAATAGAAAAATGATGTTTTGGATTTTATTCATTTATTTGATAGTAGCCTACTTTATTCCCGAGGGTGGGGTAGTGGCTCTGATTTGTATGCTTGGTCCGGTGCTGATGGCGGTGCGTAAGGGTCGCTATTGGTGTGGGCATTACTGTCCGCGAGGTAGCCTATATGACAAGGTGGTTAGTCGGTTCTCTCCACACAAGCGCATTCCGGCTTTTGTTCGTAGCAAAGGTTTTCGTGTGTTCATGTTGTTCTTTATCTTCGGCATGTTCGGAGTGCAGCTGTACGTGAATGGATGGACATGGGCAGGTGTTGGCCGTACGTTCTGGAATATGATATTCGTGACTACTGTGGTAGGTGTGGTGTTTGGTTTTATATATGCTCCACGCACATGGTGTACGTTCTGTCCCATGGGTACACTTTCGGCTTGGGTATCGCCAAAGTCGCCCCAGATAGGCTTTCCGAAGGTTTGTGTTTCAGCCGTTTGCCAGATGAAGTGCAAGCGGTGCGCTAAGGTTTGCCCCATGCAACTTATTCCTTACGCCTCACGAGGCGATGAGAACGGCTATCTGCATCCCGATTGCATCAAGTGTGGACGTTGCGTTGGGGCATGTCCTACTAAAGTAATGAAAATGAAATGATAATCTCTCCCCTTTACGGAAAAGATTTGAAACGCAACTTGCAACCCGCAACTTGAGTTGCAAGTTCGTTTTGATATTCGGTACATTAGTTCACTTTCGAGAAGAGGACTTTAGTTACCACTTCCTGTGTTGCTGCCTTGTCCGCTTCCACCGCTCATTAAGTCGTCGTTGTTGATGGTTCGGTTGGCTTTCTTCACTTGTGCTTTCAGTTCACCGAATCTCCAGCTGATGTTCAAACCAAATGATTGTTGCTGATCCTTGCTTTCGTACCATGAATGGAAGGTATTAGACATTGTTTCGTTCTTAAAGGTCATGTATTTGTGGAAAAGGTTCGAGGTGTTGATGGAAACGCTCAGTCGCTTTTCTTTCAAGAAGGAACGGCTCAAACTGAATCCGTAATACATGTACGAAGAACCTTTTCCTTGCAGGTGGATGTAAGGCGTAGTACCTCCACCGTAAAGACTAAAACGAAGGTTCCAAGGCAATGTCTGTTGTGCATTGAGGAAAAGGTTTCCAAAGAAGCCGTTGTTGCTTTGCTTTAGGAAATTTTCGTTGCACTCGAGATCGGTATAGACTCCGCTGGCATTGATGGAGATTCGGGTCTTGTTGCCCGGATTCCAGTTCATCCATAGCGAGAGAGTGGTGCGTTGAGTATGTCCGATGTTGCCATAAGTGCTTTCCATCACCCCGTTGTTCATAAACGAATAGTTTTGGATACCGTTGTTTACAAACGAATAACCGAGGTTGGCATTAACATTAAACTTTGCAGAGAAAGAACTGAAACCTAAACTTAAAGAGTGCGATTTTTCTGTTTCCAAATCGGGATTACCATAGCTGATGTTAGTAGGGTTGCTGGTGTTTTTAAAAGGATTCAAATACCAGATACCTGGACGGCTGATGCGCATGTTATAGTTAGCTCTCAGTGTTTTGGCTGGACCTAATTGGTAGGAGAGTATCATAGATGGTACAATGTCATCAAAACCGGCATTGAAATTCTTGTCGGGTATCTTTTCATATTCCACATTCATGAATGTATGTTCGTAGCGTACACCTACTTTTGCAGCTATTTTCTTCCACTTCAGCTTGTAGTCGCCATAGGCAGCCAGAATGTCTTGCGTTTGTTTGAAATTATCCGTCAAGTTCTCGTCCACTTGATAGTTGCCATTGTATTTTTTGAAATATTTGCTTTCGCTCTTGTTATTTCGTAAAATGTACTTCGCTCCGAAATCAATATCATGCATATTAGAAATCGGGTTAGTATAGTCTAACTGGAACGTATGTTCGTCGGTGCGGGCATCGTTGTTGTAACGCTGGTTGTGTAGGTCGTACGGATAGTCGCGGATGTCCTCGTATTCTGTGTTTGCCTCGCTATTGTCAGGCGAGCCATTGTATCGGTAGGAGAATGTTAGGTATTCACCTTTCTTTTTGAATGAGTGCTGATAGTCGATGTTGGCACCGATGCTGCTCCACATGTTGGAGTTACGCATGAAGGTGTTATAGCTGTATACATGCTCCTTTAGCGAGTTCTGCATTTGTGTCTGTCCAGTGTTTCTGTTGTCATAACTACCACCATACATCTGCATGGAGAATGTTATTAGGTTTAAGCTATCAATTTCGTAACTACCTTCCATGCTTCCGAAGTTGAAGTCGCCTTTGCTTTTTCCGGAGTTTTTTTGACTTAAGTATTTATAAGTTTCGGATGTAAAGTCTTCTCGGTTGATACAAGAAGTAGAAGCCGGAGTGTTGCTATGATTGTACGAATAGTTTCCTGTTACGGTGAACTTGCCCACTTGTACTGTTCCGTATGCGCCGACATTGTAGCCTCTGTTGTTTGCACCTGCATTTAAGGATACGGTATATCCTTGCATGCTGCTGCCAGTTATGGTTATGATATTGAGGATGCCTCCGATGCCCTCTGCATCGTATTTAGCACCTGGATCAGTGATTACTTCAATATATTTTACCGAGTTAGCTGGAAGACTCTTGAGTACTTCTTTCGGGTTGTTACTCATCATGCTGTTTGGTTTACCATTTACATGCACCTTGAAGTTGCTACTTCCGTTTACTTGGATTTTGTCTTCACCATCTACGGTTACGAGAGGAACTTTACGGAGCATTTCCAGTGTAGAGTTTGTTTGTGCATCCGGATCATCTTCTATGCTATATGTCACCTTGTCTATCTCGGCCTTAACCAATGGTTTTTGTGCCACCACTTCCACGCCCTTTAACATTTCGGAAGATTCGGATATGAGGATGGTTCCCAAATCGGCATTAGGGGCATTTTCGGTCAAGGTAAAGTTACGTTGTACCGTGTTCTTGCCTACTGAAGAGAAAGAAATAACGTAGTTTCCTGGTTGTTTCAGTTTTTCGTTGAACTTTCCGTTGTCAGTTGTAACGGCTAGTCTAATGGGCTTTTGAAGATTTTCCGTCAAGGCTATACGGATTGTGGCATAAGGTTCTCCCTCGTTTGTCAAGGAGTCTACCAAAATACCTTTTACGGAATATGAACTTTGTGAATTTTGAGCATGGATGCTCATTGGAATGCCTGCTACCAATAGAAGAAAAAGGCTGATGATGTAGTTTCTCATGTTTATTTATTTTATGATTTGATAGTCTATTGTTAATGTTAATGTGAGACAAATGTATGTATATTTTGTCTTCGTTAATTATTTGTTAGGATAGAATTATTCTATATTAAGATATTTTCAAGTGGGTTAAATTTGCATGCTGAATTACAGGCGTTTCTTAAACAATTTTTCATAAATGTGAATTAATTTATTTGTCGACTAATTCCCTGAAGCGAGCAGTTAAAATAAAAAAGAGGTGTGGGAACTATATTTGTTTTATCCTTAGATTAGGCCTTCGCATTGCCTTTGACACGGATAAAACAATAGCCCACACCAAAGTTGACAATATCTAAAGGCCTTATAGGATACATAAGGGGATATATATCAATTGATGTGGTGCTACTGCTATCATCTTCGTGTCAGAGTTAAAGTTGCGAAGTTTAATCTAAGAAGATAATTTCAATAACACCTTTTAATCATAAAAGTGATTCCATTTACCACCGTAATATGAAATCATCGCAAATGTAATGAAAAGGTTTGAATTGCAAAATACAAAAGGCTTTTTTTGAAATGTGGATATTGTTGAAAATATAAGACTTCAATTGTTCATAACTTTACAACAAAGAACTTGATAATGGCTTTACAATTTCTTATTTTTGTGTTTGTTATACATTTAATGTCCTAATTTGCTATATGAAAAGAACTTTTCTGCTGATTTCAGCCCTTACGCTTGTCCTTGGCCTCTCGGCCCAGCAACAGGTGTCGACATTCGAAATGCGTTATTACCAGAACGACGCAAAAGCCAATGGAGTTACCGATTTCCATGGAGAAACAGAAGTTTTCGATACCGATCAACGTGTGGAAGCACTGAATAACTATGCTAATTTTGCTTCGAAGTTCTGGGGGGATCCTCAGCTTAATACACCTCTGTTTACGGACGGACAAGTGCGCGATCGATTGGCGCGGATTAAGCCACAACCTACGACAGCAGTTCGTCAGACTCTATTTCTTGACCAATGGCAAGCATGTGGTTACAAGGTGGGTAAAGAGGATTTGCAGGCTAAGAACTGGCAGCAGTGGACAGCCAAGGGAGCAGTCATCTGTGATGGTAAGTTGTTACTTGATGGTGTTTCTACCACTCCTGCGATAGAGCCTATTGATTGGCGATTCAGAGTTAAGTGTTGGCTTGCTGATACTCCAAGCAACCTCAAAATTGCATTTGTTGGTGATGGTGGCAAACCGATTGAAATTGCATTGCCGGCTAATGGCTTGAAATATTTCGAGGTTTATGGTGATTTGGAATATCGACGATTGTTTGTTTCATCGGCCGAGAAGACCTTGATGGAGATTCCTGTTGGGGAAGATTTTGGTAGTAAGGTGGAAACAGTGACTCTATCGGCTACTGATGGAAAAGCTTCGGTGGATAAAGTTACTATCTATAGCTTTGTACGCGATGAAAAGAATGCGCATACACCATACAGCACCAAGCTTCATTATGACGAGGAATTCAATGCTATTCCTTTAATGGAGAATTGGGCTGCTACTACTTATGACGATACGTTGTGGGAGAGAGTTACACTGCCTGCAGCTCATGGTGGTCAGCATGTAGCGGGAGAGAGCTACTATTTGCGTACCAAGGTTAAGGTGGACGATTACAAATATGCAGAACTTCAGCTTGAGGCACTGGATCCAGCCGGCGAGGTGTGGGTAAATGGTCAGCCTGCAGCAGTACTCAAAGGTCATGAACCTAAGCGTATTGATATTAGCGAGTATCTTATCCCTAATTCGGAGAATACGATTGCAGTGCGTGTAAAGCCTAATTATGCTCAACACCCGATACTTCATAGCCCATCTGATCGCCATATCGGTTGGTTCTTGGGACGTGCGAAGTTGGTGCTTGTACCTCAGGAAATTCACATTACCGAGGGATTGGCGCATACAATCCAACTTACATCTACAGAGGCTGTGCAGACTCACAAGGTTGAAATCCGTAACGGTGATGTTTATGCAAAGAAAGGTTCGATGGAAATCAATTACTATCCATGGTTCCCAATGGAGGGCGAGTGTGTTGCTTCGGCAAAGCGTGAACTGTTGATTCGTCCTAATGTCAATAACTCTTTCAACCTGGATGTGAAACTTGAAAATCCGAATGTGTGGTCGACTAGTAAGCCACAGCTCTATCGTGTGGAGGTTTTGCTTCGTAATGAGGAGGGTGAATTGATTGACGACTATGTGACTACAACAGGTGTTCGTACCATCGAACAGCGGGAGGGTATGCTCTACATCAACAATAAACCTGAGATGCTTAACGGAGCGCAGAACTTCGGGCATCGTTTACCAATCGAGTATATAGCCAAGAATATCCATTGTGCTACCGACGAGCAGGTGATGCGTGATTTGATTATGAGTGAAAAGTTGGGTGGCAATATGCTCCGTATTCACGTACATGCCCAACAGAATGTTTCGGAAGGTGCCAACGACCCACGATACGCTGAATATGCCGACCAAATGGGACTCTACCTCATCTGGCAGAGTGCAGGTTGGCTCCGTGAGGGTAATGCATTTAATGTAGATATTGAGCATTATCCAGCTTATATGAAGCCAGTGTATAACCATCCGTCGATTGTGTTGTGGGAAGCCAGCAATCATCCAAATCGCTTCAAGTTATATCCGTTCTCGGAAACTGAAGATTATTTCAACTCCATCATTTCGACTATCTTGGCTACAGATACTAGCCGTTTGGTTTCGCCTACATCGTTCTGGCAGCATGCTCACTATGCCAACTACGAGGGTACTAAGGATATCAAGGGCAATGAACTTGCACCTAACGGGTTGTTGATGCACAAGATGCTGACTCGTGGTAGTCAAGATGCCTATACGGGTTATGGTGCTAAATGGAGCCGCTTGCGCACTCATCCATCGCCATGGGCAAAATCTTGTCTTGAAGCCAAGGATTTGTGTTACTTCAACTTTGAACATGAAGAATCGGCCGCACAGCCTAATTGGGAATTGGCTCAAAAGGAACCTTGGTATAAGGTACAGTCTTATGAGTGGGGATATGAGAAAGGTAGTATAGGTCGCTTGTTGGAAGCTGAGGAATGGCGTGCTAGTCAAGCATTTCAGGCATTCTCTGCATGGGAGTCGATGAAGATTCAGACATTGGCAGGTGTGTGCGGTTTCTCTTGGTGTTCTCTAGAATCGGGTCCTAATATGTTTACTTACCAAAAACCACTTGTTGATCCATTCTATGTGCCTAAACTTGCCTTCCATGCCAACCGTATGGCTTTCAATAGAATATGGGCGGCGAGCGATGATGTGGATACGGTATATGGCCCACAAGACGAAATTCGTCCGTTGATTTTCAATCTCGAGGATGCTTGCAAGGTAAATCTTACTGTAGAACTACAGACACCTGAGGGAAAAGTGGTAGAACGCAAGAAGTATAAGAATGTGGAGGTTAGTGCTGGTCGTAGTACAACTAAGTTGGATGCCTTCCGTTTCCGTCATAGTAAGGAGGGATGCTACTTTGTAGTATATAAAATTCAGAAGATAAAGTAAATTGCATTAAATAGAAAATGGCATCCATTCTCAGTAAGATATGGATGCCATTTCTCATGTTATAAGGCTTTTAGCTTATTTCATCAATACTTTTTAATGAAGTCTTCTATAATCTTGAAGGTAGGTTCGTAGTTAGTACTGATGTGGTTTTCAAATGTATCGAATACGGTATGATAATGTTTGTATGCATCACCATGTTCGTTCATGAAGAATACTACAGGTACATTCTTTTTAGCAAAAGGGTAGTGGTCGCTATTTTCGTCGAGTTCGTGTCTGTCCAATGCTTGGAAATATCCTTTTTCGGTATTGATTTTCTCGAATAAAGCAAAGCCTTCCATGCCTTCATTGCTAAATTCGCAATACTGCTCTGGATTGTTGTCTGCAATCATATCGAGGTTAAACAAGTATTTGATTTGCTTCAATGGAACAATCGGGTGCTCTACGTACCAGTCTGAACCTCTCAAGTTTGCGTCTTCGCCAGAAAAAGCGATGAAATACATGTCGTATTCAGGCTTGTTCTTGGCATAATGAGCTGCAAATGTGATAATGGTTGCTGTACCCGAAGCATTATCGTGTGCACCTGGATAGAAGGTTTTCTTGCCTAATTTGCCTAGGTGATCGTAGTGGGCAGTGAAAACATAGCAGCTATCGTGTCTGTTTCCCTCCACTTTAGCAATCACGTTGAAGCATTCATAATCCTTCAAGAACTTGTTTTCCATATCTACCTTAATGGTCTTGGCATCTTTCGGGAAATCAGGCTTTACCCAAATGATAGGCTTTTCTCTAACCACTTCTCCATAGGCCTTGTAGAATTTGAGTGGTTCTTCCCATGTGTAGACCATACCGACATTGCTGCAATCCTTCTTGCTCGACAACTTACGGAAGTCTTTCGTATGCTTATAAGTAAACATGAAATCGCATACCACCATGGCTCTTTCATATTCAGGAGAAGCAAGGTCGGCAAACATCTTGTCGGGATTATAATTGAGGGTATCTATATAGTACAACTTGAACTCACCTTTGAGGGAAGGATTGAATTCTCTTACGGTAAAGTCCACGCCTGGAGTCAGTTTCTTTCCGTCAACGCGTACGTCCATTTTACCTGGGAAGGTGTTGATATTCAGCTTGAATGGTTGGCAAGTTACCTCGTCGGCTCCCACTTTGGTGAATTCTTTGGCAATCCATTTCCCGGCCTTGTTAGCTCCGTCTTCCGCATATCCGCGGCCTTGGTATTTTGCAGAACTAAGTTCCTTTACAATCTTTTTGTAGTGTGCTAGGTCTTGGGCACTAAGCTGTACGCAAAATACAGTTAGAATCAATAATAATATTTTTTTCATAGTATGTTATTTATAGTCACTAAAAGAGATAATTAAATCCAATATTATTCCACATCTTTTCTCCATCACGCTTATCGAGAGCTTTTGCCATTTCTACAGATATCACGAAATTACGGTTCATTACTACTTTCAGACCACAACCCAATGTTGAGTGTAGTTTTTCTTTATCACCTGAGTAGAATGGATTAACTGGACTGTCTGAATAGATTTTGTAAGCCGCCTTTTGCTCGTCCAGACGATAGGATTGAATAATTTGACCCATATCAAAGAATGGATTCAGTGCAAGGTAGAAATTCTGATTGATGAAGCGGAAGTTCACAAAACGCCAACGGAATTCTGTGTTAAACCAAGCCATACCATTTCCCACAACACCATTACGATTGATACCACGTACCGATGCATTACCGCCCAATCCTTCGGTGTACACCTTACGGAAGAATAAGGTATTCAGGTTGTTTATGAAATAATATGGTATTTCGCCTGTAATATTTGCTTGAACACCTAGGCGATATGCAAATGTGAGGCGGTCTTTCCATACAGGTACATAATGACTACCCACAAATGTAAATCCCAAATTGCTATATCCCTCCTGGTCGATAATATCTGGTGCACCCACTAATGTAGCCTCAATGTTTACACCACTTGTAGGGTCACTGTCATGGTTGCGTGTGTCATACACTAATCCAGCCTTCAAGTGCAAAACATTACCTCCAAGCGCTTCATTCTCACGAATCAATCCTGTTTTTCGGTAGAGGTCATATAAAGTTGTTTGGTCTTTATACTCATCCAACTTCATGTTGCCCGTCTTGATATTATAATAGCCGAAACCTGCAGCCCAATGCAAGTTACCCGCAATGCGTCGTTGCATGCTAGCAACTAGTCGGAATTGATTACGGCTCATCCAATTGAATGCCGAAGTCTCGCCCTCTGCCAATCCGATACCATTCATAAAGAAAGGTGATGCATAGCCATTATAACCATAGAAATCGAATTTCTTCGCACTGAAATAAGTACAATCGATGAACAATTTTCCATCCGGAATTAATGTCTTGAAATCTCCGTAACAACGTAACAACGATGATCCACCAGTAAAGGTCGAAGCTTCTAGATTCACCTTATAGTCATATGAAGGATAGTTCGTACCATCTCCAAAATTGAAGATGTCCATACATACTCCATATTGAAATCCCAAATCACTGTCCCATCCTACGACAGGCAATGGACCAAAGTTCCAACCTTTTTTTATAATCTCCTTACTATCTGATTCTTGAGCAAAGATGCCTATTGATACAATACAAAGCAATAGACTAAATAATGTACGTTTCATATAGTATAATGTTATTGTCTTATTGCAAAGGTAATACTTTTTCACATATTCAGCCATTTTGGTGCAGAAACAATTAGTATTTTCAACCTTTTTCTTTTTCAATTAACTTATTCTATTATTAATTTCTATAGTATATACTCATTAATCAATAGGGTGTCGGATTTATGTTTGAAAGGATTAGTTGTTAGTGTGAATTTATCTGTAGTTGTCAAGTGTATGCTTTGTAAATCCTAGGTAGTGGTTTTAAATAATCTGTTTACATTTAGGTATACATTTAGTGTTTACAAGTTGTAAATTACAAGTGTTGATTGAAATGTAGGATTGTATTCCTTGAAAGTTTAGGCTTATCCAAGTAAATTTGAATTATATTAATTAATATATATATAAGCAGAAAATATTGATGGAGACTAGACGTAATTCATATTTGATAAGCAAGGCTATGAGAAATTTTCTGATAGCTTCAATTCTTACTATGGCAGTTCAGCAATTAAATATAATTGTTGATGGAGTAATCGTAAGTAATTTTGTGAATCCAGATGCCCTTTCTGCAATTAATTTATATCAGCCTATTTCTTTGGCTATAATGTCTCTTTGTACTTTGTTTGGCATTGGAGCAACGATACGTGCAACAAAAGCTATTGGCGAACGTGATATGTTCAAAGTGGAAGGTATACTTTCAACTGCTATTGGTTCTGTTGTCGTTGTCTGTGTGATTATAGCATTACTAGGAAATTTGTTCCAAGATTCTTTGATTTCGCTAATTAGTTCCAATGAGCGCTTGCTCCCATATTTCACTAGCTATATGCAAATAATGGTATCTTTCTCGGTGGTTACCATGTTGAATGCATTGTATAGTCAAATAGTCAGTATCAATGGATATCCGAAGTTGGTTACATTCGCTATTATATTGTCGGCAGTGTTCAATTTATTGTTAGACTTGTTGTTTGTTGGAGCGCTCGGAATGGGAATTGCTGGTTCTGCCTGGGCTACTATCGTTTCCGTTTTGGTAGGACTCATTTATTTGATTTATAAATTGAGACATATTTTGAGTTATCGTTTGAATCCGATTGTCAAATCTTCTTTTAAGAATTTGAAGGGTAATATGATTCAGGGATTACCGTTGATCATTTCAAATTTGGTGTTGATGTTGATGTTCTGGATGTTGAATACGATTGTACAAAATAAACAAGGGGCTGATGGAATGTTTGTCTTGGCTATATGTAACAACTTGTTGGCTCTCGGTATGATGTTTTCTAGTGGTGTTGGTTCAGCAGTAATGTCCATTGGAGGATTTCTTGTCGGACAACATGACATGCAAGGTTTGCGGATATTAGTACAGAAGAGTGTGAAACTAGTGCTTGTCTGGTTAATAATTGTAGTTGGGGTTATAGAAATATTTCCGGGTTTTATTTCGAATATTTTCGGAGCGAATTCACCTGAATTATTGGCCTATTCAAATCAAAGTGTGCGTATTTTCGTCTTGATGTTACCTACCATCTTGTTGGTTTTGATGCTTGCAAATGTTTATCAAATACTAGGTTTCTTGGTACTGACTCCTATTGTTATCCTTACTTTTCCATTGACTCTTATTCCAAATTTGTATTTCTGGAGTGGATGTATAGGACAAGAATATCTTTGGTGGGCATTTCCTTCTACAGGTTTAATCGTACTGTTAGTAACCTTTGCGATTACAGAGTTTTTTAGAGCAAAGAAGCGTAATCTTTCTGTTCTAACTTTGGTCTCTACGGAAAAAGTAGAACATAGTATGGATATTTCGGTCAAGGCTAATCGAGAGGGTGTGACTGAAGTACTTCCTGAAGTTAGTTCTTTCCTTTCTTCTTTGATGCTTGATAAGCAACATATACTATCAAGTAACCTTTGCATCGAGGAAATCATGCTGAATATAGTCGATCATGGTGGTGAAAGAATGTCTGATCATTATTTTGACCTCCATATCTGTTCCCTTCAAGGAAAATTGCATATATCGATAAAAGACGATGGTATTCCATTTAATCCGTTATCTACAACTATTGAACAACGGCATATAGGTTTGAACTTGGTACATGGATTTTGTGAAAAAATAGAATATAAATATATGTATGGTCAAAATATGATTTTTTTGACTTGGACTATTAACAACTGAATAAATATATAAATTATAAATATGAAAACTTATCCTTTACTTCAATCGCAAATGGGTATTTTTCTTGAGTGGATGGGCGAACCGTCTGCTACAAGATATAACTTACCATGTTTTCTTTCTTTCTCAAAGAAAATATCTGCAGAGCAACTAGAAGTGGCTTTATTGAAACTTATCAAAAGTCGTAGAGTATTGAAGACACGTATTTTCATTGATGAAAATGGTACTCCTCGTCAATATTCGGATTCAAATCTGGAAATTGGTGTTCTTCGTAAAGAAATGAGCGATGAAGAGTTGACAAACTATAAGTCAAAAGGATTTGTACGTCCTTACGACTTATTGAGTGGCGAACCTCTTTGCCGTTTTGAAATAGTTGAGACACCTACTCAGAATGGTATGTTTTTTGAGATGCACCATATCATAGGTGATGGCTTGACACTTGCACCTAACATTACACTGAATGATTTCCCAAAAGCGTTCTATGGTGAGGAACTGCCAGAGATTCCTTTCGGTATGTATGAATATGCTGAGGCTGAAGAGGAAAGTATTGAATCGGATTTATACGCAAAGGCTAAGCAATATTATGCAGAAAAGTTTGCAGGAATGAACTTTACTTCATTAGGTCAATTGCCGGCTGACTGTACTGGTAATTCCATTCATGAAGATGCTTATATTCCGGCAGCGACAATTGATGATTGGTGTAAGGAAAATGGTACACAGAGCAATCTGTTGTTCATGGCAGCATTCAGTTTCGTTTCTTCCATTGTAAGCCGTGAAGAAAACGTGGTGTTCAGTTCTATCAACCATGGTAGAATGGACAAGCGTCTTAGAAATGCTTATGGTATGTTTGTGAAATCGAATCCGATATTGGCTACCATTACTCCAGAT
>JAFYPV010000013.1 GCA_017559935.1 Bacteroides sp.
ATTGCGAAAAAGAGCAAAATAAGGAAGCCATCAAGTTGTTATGAAACAAGACTGGAAACCGGGAACAATGATTTATCCGCTTCCTGCCGTGTTGGTGAGCTGCGGAAGTACCGAAGAAGAATATAATATTCTGACTGTGGCTTGGACAGGAACCATCTGCACCAATCCACCGATGTGCTACATTTCTGTACGTCCGGAACGTCATTCGTATGACATCATCAAGCGGAACATGGAGTTTGTCATCAACCTCACTACCGAAGATATGGCTTTTGCTACCGATTGGTGCGGCGTACGATCGGGCAAGAACTACAACAAGTTCCAGGAAATGAAACTCACTCCAGGCAAAGCCAAGACTGTCAGTGCTCCTATCATTGAGGAATCACCGCTTTGCATCGAATGTCGGGTAAAAGAAATCATTTCCCTTGGTTCACATGACATGTTCATTGCCGATGTGCTCAATGTAAAAGCCGACGAAAAATACATGAATGCCGAAACCGGAAAGTTTGAATTGTCGGACGCAGATCCATTGGTTTATCTGCATGGCGGATATTACGGACTCGGAAAGAAAATCGGCAAGTTCGGTTGGTCGGTCGAAAAGAAAAAGAAATAATTACCTTATAAAATCAAAAATATGAAAAGAGACGATTTGATTTTTGACATTATTGAGAAGGAACATCAACGCCAATTAAAAGGTATTGAATTAATTGCTTCTGAAAACTTTGTAAGTGACCAAGTCATGCAAGCCATGGGCTCTTGCTTGACCAACAAATATGCAGAAGGTTATCCAGGCAAGCGTTATTACGGCGGTTGTGAAGTGGTTGACCAAAGTGAACGTATCGCCATTGAACGCTTGAAAGAAATTTTTGGTGCAGAATGGGCTAACGTACAACCACACTCAGGTGCACAGGCTAATGCTGCTGTATTCTTGGCTGTATTGAACCCGGGCGACAAGTTTATGGGCTTGAACCTGGCTCATGGTGGTCACCTCTCTCACGGTTCATTGGTTAATACATCGGGTATTATTTATACTCCATGCGAATATAACCTCAATGCTGAAACAGGCCGTGTAGACTACGACCAGATGGAAGAAGTGGCACTCCGTGAAAAGCCAAAGATGATCATTGGTGGTGGATCTGCATATTCTCGTGAATGGGACTACAAACGCATGCGTGAAATTGCTGATAAGGTAGGTGCTATCTTCTTGGTGGATATGGCTCACCCTGCAGGTTTGATTGCTGCCGGCATGCTGGAAAATCCGGTGAAGTATGCTCACATCGTAACTTCAACAACTCACAAGACTCTCCGTGGTCCTCGTGGTGGTGTGATAATGATGGGTAAGGACTTCCCTAACCCATGGGGAAAGACTACTCCAAAGGGTGAAATCAAGATGATGTCTCAGTTGCTTGATTCTGCTGTGTTCCCAGGTATCCAAGGTGGTCCATTGGAACATGTCATCGCAGCAAAGGCTGTTGCTTTCGGCGAAATTCTCCAACCAGAATTTAAGGAATACGCAGCACAGGTACAAAAGAATGCAGCTGCATTGGCACAAGCTTTGATTGACCGTGGCTTCACTATCGTATCAGGCGGTACAGACAACCACTCTATGCTCGTTGACCTCCGCAGCAAGTATCCAGACTTGACCGGTAAGGTAGCTGAAAAGGCATTGGTTTCTGCCGACATCACTGTTAACAAGAACATGGTTCCATTTGATAGCCGTTCAGCTTTCCAGACTTCAGGTATCCGCTTAGGTACTCCAGCTATCACAACTCGTGGTGCTAAGGAAGACTTGATGCTTGAAATTGCAGAAATGATCGAAACTGTTCTCTCTAACGTTGAAAACGAAGAAGTGATTGCACAAGTTCGTGCTCGTGTCAACGAAACGATGAAGAACTATCCTTTGTTTGCTTATTGATTTTATTATCCGAATAAATAAAACTCAAAACGAACTAAATTGTCATTCTGAGCCTATGCCCGGAATGACAATTTTTATGCTTACTCACCAATGAAAGGAATCAAGAATCTAACCGAAGGTCCTATTCTCAGACAGTTATTCACATTGGCTATGCCTATCATGGCTACCTCTTTCATCCAAATGGCATACAGCCTGACGGATATGGCTTGGGTAGGAAGACTAGGTAGCGAAGCCATAGCTGCTGTTGGTTCCGTAGGTATCCTTACCTGGATGACCTCTTCCCTCGCCTTATTAAATAAGGTAGGAGCCGAAGTTAGTGTAGGCCAGGCCATCGGCATGAAAGACGAAACAGCAGCACGGTGTTTCTCTACTCATAACTTGACACTTTCCTTGATGATTTCCCTCGTTTGGGCATTGGCTTTATTTCTATTTGCCGCTCCCATCATCGGCATCTATGAACTGAAACAATCCATTGCCAATGATGCCATCAGTTATCTCCGCATCATCGCAACTGGTTTTCCACTCGTGTTTATGTCTGCTGCTTTTACGGGTATTTTTAATGCCGCCGGACGCAGTAAGATTCCTTTTACCATCAATGGCATCGGGCTGGTCATCAATATGATCCTCGACCCTTTGTTTATCTTTTTATTCGATTGGAAGACCGATGGCGCCGCCTGGGCCACTTGGATAGCTCAAGCTTGTGTCTTTCTCCTCTTTATTTACCAATTGAAATTCAAACAGATACTATGGAATGACTTCTGTTTTTTGGGGAAGTTGAAAAACACATATACTAAAAGAATCATTCGCATTGGACTTCCTGTCGCCACACTTAATGCCCTTTTCGCATTCGTCAATATGTTCTTGGGACGAACAGCTTCTACCGTGGGAGGGCATCTCGGATTGATGGCAATGACTACCGGTGGACAGATTGAAGCCATTACCTGGAATACCTCACAAGGCTTCGCTACTGCCCTTAGTGCATTTGTTGCACAAAACTATGCTGCGCAGAAAATCAGCCGAGTCATGAAAGCTTTTAAAAGCACACTTTTCATGACATTTGTCTTTGGAATGGTATGCACTTGTCTATTTATTTTCTACGGAAACAATATTTTTTCTATCTTTGTTCCCGAAAGAGAAGCTTATGAAGCAGGCGGATTATTCCTCCGTATAGACGGCTATTCCCAACTCTTTATGATGCTGGAGATTACGCTTCAAGGCATATTTTATGGAATGGGACGCACAATGCCTCCTGCCATCATCAGTATAACGTTCAACTATCTGCGTATACCTATGGCATTATGGTTTGTGTCCTTAGGTTGGGGATTGGCAGGTATCTGGTGGTGCGTATGCCTCACAAGCATCCTGAAAGGAATCATCATCTTGATATGGTTCTTTCTATCAAGAAAAAAACACTAGATAAATTTAATTATAACACTAACTAAAACTGAAACAAAAATGAAGAAGACCAAATTCACAGCTTTACTTTTATGTGCCACTCTTATTTTGAGCGGATGTGCAAGTATGAATAATACCACCAAGGGCGGATTGATTGGTGGCGGTAGTGGTACTGCACTAGGTACCCTTATCGGAGGTGCTGTCAGCGGAAAAAAAGATAAAACTAAGGGTCGCCTGATTGGTGCAGCTATCGGTGCCGTAGTAGGTACAGGTACAGGTGTCTTGATTGGCAACAAAATGGATAAAGCAGCCCAAGCAGCTGCTGCTATTGAAGGTGCAGAAGTAGAACAAATAACAGATAACAATGGCTTGCAAGCAGTAAAAGTAACTTTCGATTCAGGTATCCTTTTCGGTACTGGTGCAGCTACATTGAGCAGTTCGGCCAAAGCATCATTGAGCAAGTTCGCTAACAATGTATTGAAGCCAAACACAGACATGGATGTGAATATCTACGGATATACAGACAACCAAGGATGGAAGAATTCTACGGCAGAACAAAGCTATCAGAAAAACTTGAACTTGTCTCAAGAACGTGCTCAAAGCGTATCGACTTATTTGATGGCTTGTGGTGTAACAGGCAAACAAATCAAGGTAGTAGAAGGTTTGGGTGAAGCAAATCCTGTAGCCGACAACTCAACAGCAGCCGGCCGTCAGGAAAATCGCCGTGTAGAAGTTTATATGTATGCTAGTGCCGAAATGATTCAGCAAGCTGAAGCTGGCACACTCAGATAAATGACTTATAAGATAAATCGAATAGCCCGCACACCGCGGTGGGCTTTCGTTTTTTTAGAACTCTCGTATTGTGTCTGAGGATCTTCAATCACCTTTTTAGCTACGGAAGAAGCATGCAATAAATGCAACTGATTGTTCTTCCAGAATGCAAATCCCACATGTACTACATCCAATCCTTTAATATTGGTTACCATCGCCAAGATATCCCCATCCTTTATTTTTAGTTCCTGCAAAGAAAGATTCAACTTTTCTTTCGGAATATACGATACCTCCACTCCTTGCCATTCTTTTTCTTGAGAAGCCATTTCTTCAACTAAGGAAGCATCTTTTTTCATTGGCAAATAACTGTCCACATGAGTAGTCATGAAATCAAGCCACAACTCTTTGGGTTGGCTACAAGCGGTTTCTGAAGTACACTCCTTTACAAATCCCATTTTCTCGTTGTTACGAATCCAATCACTGAAGTAATGCAAGCGTGACGCATAGCCATTCAAGATACCATCCCGATAGCGGACATCTGTCAAGGCTTTCTTGAATCCTTCCAAACTACGTTCTCCCCTCTTATCGGCTATACAAAAAGCCAAAACGGTTTCCACAAAAGTAGTACAATCCAATGCATCTATACGCACTACCAATTGTTCTTCTTCATTACCATCCAAAGTTCCTGCCACATAAGGAACGCCCAACATCTGCTTGGCAAAATGCAGGGTACGGCAACTATCATCTGGCAGCGAAGCAGCTTCCTTCAACCATTTTTCCACTTGGATACGATCTTGTTCACTTGCCCATAGGGAAGAACAAGCCATCCAAAACATCAACCCAATTAACCATATACGTCTAACCATCATCATAGTAAAAAAGAACGAGCAACTACATAACGCAAATTGCCCGTTCCCAAAATGAAGATTTATACCTTTTATTCTTTATCTCTTTCCAAATAAGCTATCGGCTGTCCCTTGCGAACCATCTGACCTTGTTTAGCACAGATTTCCACAATACGTCCGCTAAATCCTGCTTGAACTTTTTCGTAGCCTCCCCATGGAGTAGATACAAAGCAGAAGAAGTCGTCTTGCTTATACTTGCTACCTACAGCTGGTGAGCTAGAAGGACCTTCTACAGAAATTTCATACAATACCTGACCATTATTCGGTGCAATGATAGGATCGGCCTTAGCACGTTTGATCTTGAGAATTTCTTCTTCATTGAATCCACCCTTAGCCATTTCAGCATCCTTGGCACGTTCCAAATCCTTCAAGAAACGTTCTTTTGCCACACCCGACTTATAGTCACGATACTGACGGTCGTACATTGCCAATTCGAAGAGTTCTTCATCGTCTTCACCATATTCCCAACCATTTTCATCCATTTCCTTGCGATAAGTATCGAGAGCATCCGGATAATTGCTTTGTGGATCTTCATCAGTGAACTGCAAGCCCTTGCTCTTAGCAAGTTCGATAATTTCAGGAGCCAATGCACCCGGAAGCTTACCGCTCTTGCCGAGAATCATATCCCAAGTATTGTTATCAATCATGGTCCAACGTTCTTCACCTTTCACACGCTGCATCACATTCATCAATGCTACGTTCTTGACATACTGACTGAACGGAGTTACCAATGGAGGATAGCCTAACTTCGGCCATACATATTCTACTTCTTCAAAGAGCATCACCACGAGGTCGTCAAGCAACATCGGTTCCTTACCTTGGCTCTTCAAGATGAGGTTGATACCAGAGTGTACACCTTTCAAGTCGGCCATCATAGAACCCATCATACCGCCCGGAAGACCACAACCCAGCAACAAAGAAGACATATGCTTGTTTGTATGATCCATGAAATAACCCAAGAAGTCATCAATAAATTCCTGAGTCAAGCTACGAGCCTTCATGTAAGCGTTCATATTAATTTCAGGAACTTGGAAACCGGCATCCTTCAACATTGCCTGAACAGAAATTACGTCCGGATGTACCTTACCCCATGACATTGGTTCGATAGCCACGTCGATAATATCAGCACCATTTTCGCACACTTCAAGAATAGAAGCCATAGAAAGACCCGGTCCTGTATGACCGTGATATTGAATCAATACTTCCGGATGTTTTTCCTTGATATTCTTCACCAACTTACCCAACATGGCTGGACGACCGATACCTGCCATATCCTTCAAACAGATTTCAGGAGCACCGGCAGCAATGAGCTGGTCTGCAATATCCGAATAATATTCAACAGTATGAAGCGGTGAGAAAGTGATACAGAGAGTAGCTTGAGGAATCATGCCTCCTTCCTTCGCATACTTGATAGAAGGAATAATGTTGCGTACATCGTTCAAGCCACAGAAAATACGAGTAATGTCTACCCCTTGCTTATATTTTACCTTATACATCAATTTGCGTACATCAGCAGGAACTGGATACATACGCAAGCCATTCAAACCTCTATCGAGCATGTGTGTTTGGATACCTGCTTCATGCAAAGGTTTTGTAAATGTACGTACTGCTTTATTGGGATTTTCTCCATACAAAAGATTCACTTGTTCAAACGCTCCCCCATTGGTTTCCACACGTGCAAAACATCCCATTTCGACGATGACAGGAGCAATTCGAGCCAATTGATCAGCACGAGGCTGATACTTGCCAGAGGACTGCCACATATCGCGGTAGACCAAACTGAACTTGATTTCTTTCTTCATAAATTAGTTTAGATTAAAGGCATAAATATGCTACAAATATAGAGAATGTAAAATAATAAAGCCCATAAAATATGAATTATTTTATGGGCTAAAACATGTTTAATATCATCTAATTAGGCTATTCGCCCTTTAATATCGGCAAACAGATGTTATACTTGACTGAAAGTGTACGTGCCATGAATACAACGGTACCACAAATGATCTGACAAGCAATCGGTTCTAAGTTGGACAACATACAAATCCAATATGCCAAACCGCCAATTACACAAGCCATAGCATAAATTTCCTTACGGAAAATCAAAGGAACTTCGTTGATGAATACGTCACGCAACATACCCCCTGCAGCACCGGTCATGCTACCCATAATGATAGCTACCCAGAAAGGATGTCCCAATGTAATGGCCTTTTCAAAACCTACAACTGTGAACAATGCCAAACCAATGGTGTCGAATATAAAGAAGGTATTATTTAAATGAATCAAATATTTACTGAAGACAATTACCCAAAACAACGAGAAAGCCGTACAAAGCAAATACATCGGATCCGTCATCCATACCGGGGTAACATCCAACAACAAGTCACGCATCGTACCACCACCAATCGCAGTTACAAAACCTACGACATACGCTCCAAACCAATCAAAACGCTTTGCCGATGCCAAACGGATACCTGAAATAGCGAATGCAAAGGTCCCGATAAAATCCAATACTTGAACAAAACTAATCATCTAATCTTATTTTTACGCAAAGTAACAAATAAATTCAGGACTTACCAAGCATACGACAGACCAAAAGTAAGCATTTCCTTGAATTGGAAATAAGTATCGTTTTCTTCAGTCAATTTCACACCGTCATCAAAACGAGCATGTACAAACAGTTTGGTTGAGAGATATCGGTTCAATTGGAAATTAAATGTATTTTCCCAATTGGCTATTACCTTATCATAAGTGGTAAAGTATTCAAATTTGGTCAAATAAGAAATATTCTTCGCAATCTTCCAATCCAAGTTAGCCGTAATTTTCGAACCGAAGAGATTAGCGGTAGAATGACCTGGAACCACATTGAATGCTGATGGGTTTACGATTTCATCGTCCTTGATATATACAAATGTATAAGAGAACGGAGCGCCCAACAATGAAAGCTTATACTTAGGCTTTGTCAACTTGTAGTCCATACCGATAGATGTTTCAAACTGCAATGGAGAAAGGAAGGCTGATACCAAGTTATTGGTATTCGTTGTATAGTTAGGGAAAAACTGGGTACTCAGCTTGGCATCCACCGTATAGTAAAGGTTCTTGATAGCTCGAACACCCAACTTGCTATACAGACGGAGCAGGTCGGCATTCGTCTTGTAACTATGGATGGTATCCGACGGAGTCGTGATAAAACCAGCCTTTATTTCCAACGAGTTTTCAAACTGTACACGCTGACGGTCATCATAATTGGCCGTAAGTTTCAATTCCGACAACAAGGCATTGGTACTTTCACCACCCTGATACCAGTTGTCCGATATGCTATATTGAGAGAACTGCATAGAAGCCGCTGCTGTTTTTTTCCAGAAGTTAGGTCTGAATACTTGAAACTCATTCTCAGCACTCGCTTTTTCCACAGGATTGACCACCTGCATGTAATTCTTCATCTCCTCCTGTCGAGGGCCATTGATTACTTGCACATCATCCAACAAAATGGCATCTGCGAAATACATTTCATTACCCTCTACCAATTCCGGATGTTCAAGATAAAGGTTCATAAGAATGTTGTTCACCCAACGGTCAACCTTTGCACTTTTTTCCATATCTGGAACTTCAAAAAGCACTAGCGAATCTTTTCTTGTTTGAAAAATAGAGTCGCATGCTCTCATACCCAAATGGTCACTTGGCTCCCATTTAAAGGACATAGCCTGCTCAACAGGTGCATAATAAAACGTAGGAGGAACAAACAGTTTATAAAAATCAGGATTTGCCTTTCCTCTCTTTGGCATCGGTACATCCAAATCATCCCACAAACGATGATAGGCAAAATAAGAAGCGCTCAGTTCTTTCAAGGAATCAGCAAAAGCTTTCATCACTTGATTGTTATGAGTTTTCTGAGCAGATAAAGTCAGGAAAGGGATGAAAAAAGCCATCCATATAATTAATCGTTTCTTCATATTCAATAGCACTTACTAAAATAAATCAAGAAGTTTTTGTCTTCTGCAAATTTACACTTATTTTCATTATACACAAAGTGTACTAATTGTTTTTAAACGATATTTTTTCAGTATTGCCCCCTATTATTCGGAAAAAAAATGTACTTTTGCAGCTTGATAAAAAGTGAGCTATCGATAATTAATCATTTATAAACATAAATTCAAGAATTAGAAATGGACAAAAACACGTTAGTGGGATTCACGCTGATTGGGGCCGTTTTGATAGGTTTCAGCATCTACAATCGTCCTAGTCAGGAAGAAATGGAACGTGCACAACGTTACCAGGATTCCATTCAGACTATTGCTCTTCAGGAAGCAGCCAAGCGAGAAGCGGAAGCTGCCGCTCAAAGCACACAAGCTTTGACACTAGACTCAACTTCGTTGTTCTTCGGCGCTAACCAAGGTACGGAACAGTTTACTACATTGGAAAACAATTTAGTGAAAGTTACTTTCTCCAACAAGGGAGGACGTGTCGTTTCGGCTACATTGAAAGACTACAAAGACCAAAAAGGCGAAGCGTTGACTTTGTTCAACGAGAAAGAATCAGCCATGAACTTCGCTTTTGAAGGAAAGAACGAAAATATCTTGACTGAAGATATGTTCTTCCAGGCAATGAACGTTACTGACAGCACTGTAACCATGCGTTTGCAAACAACTGGTGCCGGCTACATTGACTTTGCATACCGTTTGCTTCCAGAGTCTTACATGGTAAACTTTGACGTTCGTGCTCAGGGCATGCAGAACTTCTTCCCTGCTGCATTAAAGACCGTTAACATCGACTGGTATCAACTTGCTCGTCAGCAGGAAAAGGGTTACGACTTTGAACAGCGTTACACTTCATTGACTTATAAGCCAGTAGACGATGGTTCGGATTACTTGAGCGAAATGAAGGACGACAAGGAAACACTTGAAGAACCATTGGAATGGATTGCATTCAAGAATCAGTTCTTCTCAAGTGTGCTTATTGCCAACCAAGATTTCAGCAATGTTACTTTGCAATCTACTATCCAAAAGGAAGGTAGTGGTTACATGAAGGAGTACAATGCTGAAATGACTACATTCTTTGACCCAACTGGTAAGAAAGCAACTCAATTGCAAATGTACCTCGGTCCAAACCACTTCAAGACTTTGTTGGCAACCAACGACTTGGTCATCAACCAGGATGAAGATCCAGAATTGGAAGACTTGGTATACTTGGGATGGCCGCTTGTCCGTCAGATTAACCGTTGGTTCACTATTAACTTGTTCGACTGGTTGTCTGGTTGGGGCTTGAACATGGGTCTCGTCATTTTGCTCATGACACTCATCGTAAAAGCAATCGTTTACCCGGCTACTTACAAGTCATACATTTCATCAGCAAAGATGCGCGTCTTGAAGCCGTACATCCAGAAGATTAACGAAAAATACCCGAACCAGGAAGATTCATTGAAGAAGCAACAGGAAACTATGCAGCTTTATAGCGAATATGGTGTAAGCCCAATGGGTGGTTGCTTGCCTATGTTGATTCAGATGCCGGTATTCATGGCGTTGTTCTTCTTTGTTCCTAACGCGATTGAATTGCGTCAACAAAGTTTCTTGTGGGCACCGGACTTGTCTGCATACGATAACATCCTCCACTGGGACTTCAACATTCCATTCTTGGGTGACCACTTGAGCTTGTTCTGCTTGTTGTTCAGTATTACCAACATCTTGAACGCATGGTATACTATGAAGCAACAAGATACAGGTCAGCAACAGATGCCGGGTATGAAAATCATGATGTACATGATGCCGGTAATGTTCATCTTCATCTTCAATAACTATTCATCTGGTTTGAACTACTACTATTTCATCTCAGGTTTGATTAGTATCTTGATTATGATTGTTCTCCGCAAGACTACCAACGAGCCTAAGTTGCTTGCTATCCTCGAAGCTAACAGAGCTAAGATGAAGCAACAAAAAGGCAACAAGGGTACACAAGGAGGCTTGATGGCTAAGTTGGAAGCTCTTCAAAAGGAACAGGAACGTTTGCAAAAAGAACGTATGGACCGCATGAATAAGCAATAAAAAAAGAAGGGATGTTCGATTGAACATCCCTTCTTTTTTTATCCTTTTTTATTCTATTTTCTTAACCGGATCACAAGTCAGCCCAATACCAAGCTTCTTGAAAATCTTGTGGTCGACTTCACTCAGCATAACCGTACAATGCACTTGACATCCTTGTAGCTTAGGCAGCTGGTCAATAGCCTTCTGGCAGTTTTCATCCTTATTGCTCAACAAAGAAAGAGCCACCAACACTTCATCCATGTGAAGACGAGGATTATGTCCGTGCAAATATTCCACCTTGGTTTTCTGAATCGGCTCAATCAACTCTTCCGGAATCAACTTCGTTTCATGAGGGATATTTGCCAAATGCTTGATGGCATTCAAAAGAAGAGCCGCACATGGTCCTAACAACGCACTTGAGCGAGAAGTGATAATTGTGCCATCCTGAAGTTCAATCGCAGCACTAGCCACACCGGCAAGTTCCTTGCGCTCATGAGCAGCTACAGTTGTACGGCGATATTCGGTTGTAAGTTTAGCCTGCTTCATAATGAGGGCAATCTTGTTTACCTCATTCTCATTATTTCCCTTCTCAGCCAAATTACCCAACGCATAATAATATCTGCGGATAATTTCATCACGGGCAGCACTGCAGCACACATCCTCGGCCTCCATACAATGACCAATCATGTTTACCCCCATATCCGTCGGCGACTTATATGGACTTTCCCCATAAATACCTTCAAAGATGGCATTCAATACCGGGAAGATTTCAATGTCGCGATTATAATTCACGGCAATGTTACCATACGCTTCCAAATGGAACGGGTCAATCATATTCACATCATTCAAATCGGCAGTAGCCGCTTCGTATGCCATATTCACCGGGTGCTTCAACGGAAGATTCCATACCGGGAACGTTTCAAACTTGGCATATCCTGCTTTTACATTCCGCTTGTTTTCGTGATAAAGCTGGCTAAGACAAACCGCCATCTTACCACTTCCCGGACCAGGAGCAGTTACAATTACCAACGGACGAGTAGTCTCTACATAGTCATTCTTACCGAAACCTTCATCCGAGTCAATCAAAGCTACATTATTAGGGTATCCTTCGATGGTATAATGATAGTATACCTTGATACCTAATCGTTCCAGACGTTTTCTATATGCATCCGCACTGGATTGTCCATTATAATGAGTGATGACAATGCCACCTGAATACAAGCCTACATTTTCGAATTCGCCACGCAAACGGAGCACATCCTCATCGTAGGTGATACCCAAGTCGCTACGCATCTTGTTCTTTTCAATATCAATTGCACTGATGACCGTTACAATTTCTGCATAGTCTCTCAACTGCATCAACATGCGCAACTTACTATCCGGAAGAAAACCTGGCAACACACGGCTAGCATGGTTGTCATCAAACAGCTTTCCACCAAACTCAAGGTACAACTTATCGCCGAACTGAGCAATTCGCTCCTTGATTCGTTCTGACTGTATCTTGAGATACTTTTCGTTATCAAAACCTCTTCTCATATTTTACCTAATATGGAGTACAAAGTTACGATTTCTTCTTTAGGTATCAAAGCAAAAAAATAAAAATTATCTTTTCTCGAAATGCTGGTAATCCTTCGAGTTTTTCCAATCGCCTCCCCACGAAAAGCCATGTTTTTTGAACAACTGATGACACAAATCGCCTCTCACTATTTTATAAGGGAAGTCCCTGCTCCTATCTACATAAGGAGCGGCATCGGCTGGAAACACTCGTGTTTGTCCATCCCGCCAACGGACCAATGGATTATAAAGCGGATTGATATCGATTGCCATTCCCGTACTGTGCGATGACAATCTCCTGCCTCCCGAAATGGTACGAAAATTGAAGGCCGATGTATTGTTGGCACACATGGAAGCCTCATCGTCGGCAGCATATTCATCTATCAGAACCATGCGTTCGATAGGATATTTAGCTTGATACAATTCTTGAAAAATCTCCAGTAAATCTTCGGCAATAGCCTTGTGGCAAATCAGCTCGCCTTCCAGCACCTCTCCTTCCTTATTATAATGCAGCACTCGCAAATAGCGCAAATCTTCCCGCAAGGTCGTGCAATTCTCCTTAAAGGACTTACCTTGGATTCGTGCAAAAATAGAGTCAGTTACCTCCTGTTGATAAAACTGTTGGGCAAAACCCTCCACTCCCATTAATACCCAAAGCAACAAGAAAATTATCGAAGTTTTCATCATTCTCATATCCATAAAGGTAGTAAATGTACCAATTAAATTCCATATTCACACTTTTTTTACAACATTTAATTTTCTATCTTTGCAGCCAAATATATTTAATTTAATTTCTAACTATATGAAAATCAAGAATCAAATGTTAGCAGCGGCAGTAGCTGTCGCGCTATGCGGATGTGCTGAGCAAAAGCCAGCTAACCCGTTGTTCAGTGATTTTACAGCTCCGTTCGGCATCGCTCCGTTCGAGCAAATCACTGTAGACCACTTCCGTGAAGGTATGTTGAAAGGCTTGGAAGAACAAAAAGCTGAAATCCAGGCTCTCATCAACAGCACAGAAGAACCTACTTTCGAAAACACGATCAAGGTGCTCGACCAAGGTGGTACATTGTTGTGTAAGGTAAGAGGTACATTCGGTCCTCTTTCAAGCGGTAGCGCTACAGACGAAACTCG
>JAFYPV010000131.1 GCA_017559935.1 Bacteroides sp.
GCTCTACCAACTGAGCTATGGCACCATTGTTTCTTGTTTGCGGATGCAAAGGTAAGATGTTTTTTTGAAACTACCAAATGATTTTTAAGAAAAAAGTATTGAAAACTTTTAAATGGTTAGTTCTCAATACTTTGTAAATCTGTTATTTTTCTTTTAATGGATTCCAACCTTGTGCTTTCAACTCAAACTCTTGACCATCACGGGTAATGAGACCACATCCAAGTTCAGGTTTAGTAATGTGTCCTATCACTTTTACGCCTTTCATATTTGCCACTTTGTCATGTGCTATAAGAGGGACGGTAAATAATAACTCATAGTCTTCGCCTCCATTTAGGGCGCAAGTGGTTACATTCATGTTTAGTTCTTCGGCCATGACAGCGGTCTGATAGTCGATAGGGATGCGATCTTCATATACTCGGCAGCCGACTTTGCTCTGGGTGCAGATGTGCATCAACTCAGAAGAAAGGCCATCCGAAATGTCCATCATGGCAGTAGGGCGTATTCCTTCTTTTGCAAGGTTCTCTATGATATCTTTGCGGGCTTCAGGCTTCAGTTGTCTTTCTAGCAGATATTCCTTTCCAGAAAAGTCTGGGTTAATTTCTTTCTGCCCTTCGAATACGGTCTTTTCCCGTTCTAGTAATTGAAGTCCCATATAAGCAGCTCCTAAATCTCCGCTCACACAAATAATGTCTGTTTCTTTGGCGCCATTGCGGTAGACTACTTCTTCCTTATTGGCTACTCCGATGCAGGTAATGCTGATAGCTAATCCAGTAACGGAGGCTGTCGTATCTCCTCCAACGATGTCTACCCCATGTAGTTGGCAGGCCAGTTGCAAACCTTCATAGAATAGTTCCAAATCTTCGATGCAAAAGCGTTTTGATACTGCCAACGAAACGGTAATCTGTTTAGGAGTTCCATTCATGGCATAAATGTCTGAGAAATTGACGATGGCAGCTTTGTAACCTAAATGTTTCATCGGAGTATATACCAGATCAAAGTGTACACCTTCCATTAATAAGTCGGTAGTAACCAAAGTCTGTTGGTTCCCCATTTCCAATACTGCAGCATCGTCGCCTACGCCGTATGTTGATTCGGGGTTTTGTAACTTGATGTTTTCGGTGAGTCGCTTGATGAGGCCGAATTCACCGATGGTAGATATTTCAGTTCTGTTTGTTTCTTGCATATATTTAGGATCTATTTATAAGTTCACGCATAATGGTTGTCATAAGAGGTTGTGCCTCATCTGCCGCTTTTTGGACATCTTCGTGAGTCACTTCCACAATCTTTCCTTCTACCCCTAGGTCGGTAATTACGGATATACCGAATACGCGGATGTCACAATGGTTGGCTACGATAACTTCTGGTACGGTGGACATACCTACTGCATCTGCTCCTAGGATACGGAACATCTTATACTCTGCAGGAGTTTCGTAGGTTGGCCCTTGGGTGCCGATGTAAATACCATGTTGTACTTTGATTCCTTTTTCTTCTGCTATTTGTTCGGCTTTATTAATTAGGTTCTTGTCATAGGCTTCGCTCATGTCTGGGAAACGGGGACCATACGTAATATTCTTTCCGCGTAACGGATGTTCGGGGAAAAAGTTGATATGATCTGTTATAATCATTAAGTCGCCAATTTCGAAGTCGGGGTTCATGCCGCCGGCAGCGTTGGATACGAAGAGGTATTTGATTCCTAGTTCGCGCATGACACGTACTGGGAAGGTAACTTCTGTCATTGCATAGCCTTCATAATAATGGAAACGACCTTGCATGGCCATGATGTCTTTGTTGCCTAGTTTGCCGAAAATCAATTTTCCACTATGCCCCTCAACAGTTGATACAGGAAAATTGGGGATGGATTCATAACCTATCTCGTATCGGTCAGTAATTTCGTTGACTAAGCTTCCCAGTCCGGTACCTAGTATGATGGCAGTTTCTGGGTGAGTATGCATTTTACTTTTCAGAAAGGCTGCAGTTTCTTGAATTCTTTCTAACATAATCCAAAATATATTTGTTGAACATGTCTTGTTGGTCTTGTAAAAAAACAATCTCTACGGGCAATACATAAATGTAGGGCTTAATTGTTTCAGCCAAAGCTGGATGGGAAACCATGCGTACGGCATCTTTCTCGGTCGTGATAATCATTCGTTTTCCTTCAGGAAGGAGATGGAACTTTCGTTCTATTTCTTGCATGTCTTCCGCCGTAAAGTCGTGATGATCTCCGAATGCTAGCAAACTGATATGCTGGTTGACAACCGAAAGATCCTCTTCCAATTTTTGAGGTGTTGCAATTCCGGTAACTAGCAATATATGTACATTGGGATGGATATGTTGTATGGAATATTCTCGCCCTCCATTGAACAGAGGACGTAACTTTCCATAACTCAAGGTTGTAAAGTAGAGCTGTTGGAAAGCATACAGGTTCATCTGTTTGGTCAATACTCTGTATTCCATAGGCTTCATGTCTTTCGGACATTTGGTGACAATGACAATGTGTGCTCGATCCTTACCTGAGAGCGGTTCGCGCATTCGTCCAGCAGGTAATAACGCGTCTTCAGTTATCAGCCTGTTGTAGTCCACCAATAGGATGTTGACTCCTGCTTTTACATACCGATGTTGGAAAGCATCGTCCAGCAGGATAACTTCTGTTCCCGAAGCAATATTTTCTCGGCAGAGCATATCAATGCCATGACAACGGTCAGCATCCACTGCCATGTGGATTTGTGGAAACTTCTGTTTCATTTGGTAAGGTTCATCACCAATCTGATGCATTGGTGTGTTCTCCTTGGCCAAAACAAATCCCTTGGATTTTCGTTTATACCCACGGCTGAGAACGGCTACTTGATAGCTTTTCTGTAGCAGTCTAATAAGGTATTCAGTATGTGGGGTTTTCCCTGTTCCTCCCACGGTAATGTTTCCAATGCAGATAACCGGAAGGTTAAAACTCCTTTCTTTGAAATAACCCCAATCAAACATTTTGTTACGTAGCCATACGCCTGTTCCATAAATCCATGAAACAGGGTATAACCAATTCGTTATTTTGATTAGGTCTTTACTCATTTGGCAGAAAGTTTTTACTTGATACACAAATCGAAAGGCATACGCGCTTGGATACGGTCTGCGTTCTTTAGGTTTTGTATATACTTGGCATAATCGTAGTATTCACCAAACATCTCAGAAATTTGAGCATGGATGTATCCTTCCTTGCTTTGGTTAATAATGGAAGCAAAGAGATTATCCTTGTTTGGATAACTAATAACACTATAAGCTTCTACTTCGGCTTGTTGTGCAGCAATTTCCAGAGCTTTGCTTAATCCTCCCAATTCATCGACTAGTCCCAATTCTTTAGCTGTAGCTCCAGTCCATACACGACCTTCTGCTATCTTTTCAATAGCTTCAGTGCTCATGCCTCTACCATCTGCACAACGTTTTACAAAAAGTTTATAGCCGTTGTTTATGTAGTTCTGCATGGCTTCTCTTTCGCTTGCATTATAAGGACGTGCTATGTTGCCCATGTCTGCAAAAGTGTTGGTTTTTACTATGTCAAAATGTAGCCCCAACTTGTCGGTCAAGAGATTTTCCATATTAGGGAACATACCAAAGATTCCAATGGAACCTGTAAGGGTGGTAGGATCTGCTACGATACAATCGGCCGCACATGAGATGTAATAGCCACCTGATGCAGCATAATCACCCATTGATACGATGACAGGTTTCTTTTCTTTCAGTAGAACCACTTCACGCCAAATCTGTTCAGAACCATAAGCACTTCCTCCTGGAGAGTTTACGCGTAATACGACTGCCTTGATAGTTTCGTCTTCGCGTAGTTGGCGTAAGTCTTTTATGACCTTTTCAGAGTGGATGCCTTCGTCACTTAATGGAGTATTGTCAATTTCTCCGAATGCATAATAAACAGCAATGATATTTCCACTCTTGTCCAATGGTACATTTCGCTTCACGTTTTTCATTTCTGCCAATGAAAGGGTACGTAAACTTTCATCTGCTACACGTCCGGTTAAACCTTTCAGATAGTTCAATACTCCATCTTTATATAACAAAGTGTCAACCATTTTGTATGCTACATAAGTTTCTGCTGGTTTTAAGTCCATCATTTCGTTGGCATATTGATTCAGTGTTGACGTAGGTATGTTTCTGGATTCGCTCACATCTTCTAGCATACGTCCCCAAATGGACTGCAAGAAAGCTGATACTTGTTCACGGTTAGCATCGCTCATCTCAGTGGCGATGAATGGCTCTACAGCCGATTTGTAAGTACCTACTTTAAAAATTTGCATGTCGATGCCGATTTTCTTCAGTAAGTCTTTGTAGAAAACGGGTTGTGAAACTAAACCGTTCCAACTGAGGCTTCCTTGCGGATTCATGATGATTTTGTCGGCTACACTAGCCAAATAATACATGTCTTCGGTATATTGGTCGGCATAGGCTACAATAAATTTTCCGCTTTCCTTGAAATCTTTCAAGGCATGGCGAATTTCTTCCAATGAGGCAGTGGATGTTTCCAAATGTGATGCTTGCAGATAGATGCCTTTAATATCCGCATGATCTTTGGCTTTCTGAATGGAAGCAAGGATGTCATCCAGTCCGTAGGTCTGGTATTCTTCCCCCATTAAAGATTGGATAGGGTTTTCTTGTACTCTTTCAGATAGTGTCCCTTTAAGGTCAAGTACGAATATCGAATTTTCCTTTACAATTGTTTCAGTGTCTGATGAGGCTAACAAACCTGCAACGGATACAATTCCCAATATCGTAAAAACGATACCTGCTAGAACGATTCCAAGCATGCTGGCAAAAGTGAATTTAAAAAAATCTTTCATGTGTATATTTGTTGCTTGTTATATATAATATAAACAACAAAAGTAGAGGTTTGAGGTGAAAGAACAAAAAAATACAGATACTTTTTGGTGTATTAATGGAAAATAAGCATCTTTGTTGTATTGATAAGTAAGAAAAGTAGCATGAAGAAATTATTGTCATTGCCTCCTAATTTGGTGGAGTGCTTTCATGAAGTAGAAAAAGTGAATCGAGAGGAATGGTTTTGTACGTCCGATCCGATAGGTAGCAAATTGGGCTCTGGAGGTGGAACTGCATGGCTGTTGGAGGCTTGCCGTCAGGAATGGGCACCCGAAGTGTCTTTGCATGAGTGGCTAGGACAGGAAAAACGGATTTTGCTTCATGCCGGTGGGCAAAGCCGCCGTTTACCGGGGTATGCTCCATCGGGTAAGGTGCTGACTCCTATACCAGTATTCCGTTGGGCAAAGGGACAACGCTTGTCACAGAACTTGTTGTCGTTGCAGCTCCCTCTTTATGAACAAATTATGGAGAAGGCGCCAGACTCTTTGCATACGTTGATTGCTAGTGGTGATGTGTATATTCGTGCAAGTAAACCTTTACAAAAAATTCCTGAGGCCGATGTCGTTTGTTACGGATTGTGGGTGGATCCGAATCTGGCTAAGAATCATGGTGTATTTGTCTCTTCCAGACAGAGTCCGGATAAATTGGATTTCATGCTTCAGAAACCGTCGTTGCAAGAGTTGGGTAGCTTGATGAAGACTCATCTTTTCTTGATGGATATTGGTATCTGGTTGCTGAGTGATCGGGCTGTGGAACTGTTGGTGAAGCGTTCGCACAAAGGTGCTGAGCTTTCTTTCTATGATATGTATTCCGAATTTGGGCTGACATTGGGTGAACATCCGCGTATTGCCGACGAAGAATTGAATCAGTTGAGTGTTGCTATCTTGCCACTTCCGGGAGGCGAATTTTATCATTACGGAACAAGCCGTGAATTACTTTCGTCTACGCTGAATGTGCAGAATATTGTAATTGACCAACGGGAAATCATGCATCATAAGGTGAAACCACATCCGGCCATGTTTGTTCAAAATGCGGATATCGCCTATACGCTGACCGGGCAGAACTCGGAGGTTTGGATTGAAAATAGTTGTGTCGGAAAGGGATGGACTTTGCGCCAACAGAATATTGTGACTGGGGTACCACAGAATGACTGGTCGCTAGATGTACCTGCGGGTGTTTGTATCGATGTCGTTCCGATGGGCGAAACGGAATACGTAGCCCGTCCATATGGTTTCCATGATGCTTTTAAAGGTGCATTGGAAGATGATTCTACGTTGTATTTGGGAATGCCATTGAAAGAATGGCTGACTCTTCGAGGGTTGTCCTTGGAAGATATTGAAAATAGACACGATTTGCAGGCTGCCCGTATTTTCCCGGTGACTTCTTCGGTGGAAGAATTGGGATTGATGATGCGATGGATGGTATCCGAACCGGATCTGCAGGAAGGAAAAGAAGCGTGGCTGAACCGTCGGAAGATGTCGGCTGATGAAATTTCAGCTTATGCCAATTTGCGCCGTCTGACTGCCCAACGGGAAGCTTACCGATTGTCCAACTGGAGTGTTTTGGCTAGAAACTATGAGCACAGTGTTTTCTATCAGCTGAATTTGGAAGATACAGCTCGACAATATGCTTCCCATTCGTTGCCGTTGCCGGGTGAACTACCGGAAAGCATGCCGATGATGACAAGAATCAATGACCAAATGTTCCGGGCTCGTGTCATGCAGTTGACTGGACAAGACTATAAGGCATACGAGGATCGGGCTTTCGGGTTAATGCGTGAAGGTTTGACAGAAGCTGCATTGGTGCAGAAGCAACAGCCGTATCTGGATGTCTATGCCGATCAAATCGTATGGGGACGAAGTCCTGTACGTATCGACTTGGCCGGTGGATGGACCGATACTCCGCCATATTGCTTGAACGAAGGGGGAAATGTGGTGAATATGGCTATCGAGTTGAATGGTCAACCCCCGTTGCAGGTCTATGTCAAGCCTTGTAAGGAATACCGCATTATCCTTCGATCCATCGATTTGGGAGCCATGGAAATTGTGAATACTTTCGATGAATTGGCGCATTTTACGCAAGTAGGCTCTCCGTTCTCTATCCCGAAGGCAGCCTTGGTACTTGCCGGTTTCCAACCCGGATTCTCGCAAGGTCATTACGCTTCGCTTCAAGAACAGTTAAAGGATTTTGGATCGGGTATTGAAATAACTTTGCTCTCTGCCATCCCAGCAGGCTCAGGTTTGGGTACCAGTTCTATACTGGCTTCGACGGTACTTGGAGCCATTTCCGATTTCTGCGGTCTCAATTGGGATAAGAACGAGATAGGCAACCGTACTCTCATCCTAGAGCAACTGCTTACCACTGGTGGCGGTTGGCAAGACCAGTATGGCGGTGTACTCCGTGGCATAAAACTCTTGCAAACTACGGCCGGTATGAACCAGCATCCATTGGTACGTTGGTTGCCCGACTTCCTCTTTACCGGCTCTGAATACCAGAAATGTCATTTGCTCTATTATACAGGCATTACTCGTACTGCCAAAGGTATCCTGGCTGAGATCGTGCGTGGTATGTTCCTTAACTCTACCGAACATCTACGTTTACTTGGGCAGATGAAAGCCCATGCCCTCGATTTGTATGAAGCTATTCAGTGTGGAAACTTCGATGAAATGGGTCGTTTGGTGGGTAAGACCTGGGAACAGAACAAGGCTTTGGATGCAGGTACCAATCCACCGGTTATCGAAGCTATTATCAGTCAGGTGGCCGACTATTGCTTGGGCTATAAGTTGCCTGGTGCTGGTGGTGGAGGCTATTTGTACATGATTGCCAAGAGTCCCGAGGCAGCTGCACGCATCCGCAGTATTCTTACACAGAATCCGCCAAATGCTTGTGCTCGTTTTGTCGACATGTCCTTATCCGACAAAGGATTCCAGGTTAGTCGCAGCTAAGGTAATCGGAAATGATTCTCGAAACCGTTTTTTTCAGGTTTCGTTTAGCTATAGCAGGCTTCATAGCTTCTTCAAGAGGCTGGGAGCCTGCTTCTGTTATGGGATGGATACCTGCAAAGCCGGCTTTCTGAAGGAGGTCGATGTCTTCTGCCAGGCCGGTTAGGGCTATAACAGGAATACCTTTTTGTTTTCCTCCTTCAAGAATTTTCCCTGTAATCTTTCCCATCAAACTTTGCTTGTCTATTTTTCCTTCTCCTGTGATGATGAGGTCGGCATCGGTTATACATTCGTAAAAACCGGTGGCTTGTAGTAGTAATTCTGCTCCCGATTTCAATTCTGCGTTCATGAAGGCAGCTAGACAACCGCCTAATCCTCCGGCTGCTCCGCTACCAGGAAGTTGGCTGATGTCCTTGCCCGTATGTTGCTGGATTACTTGGGCAAAAGCTTTCATCCCTTCGTCTAGCTGATGTATCATCTCGTTGTTTGCACCTTTCTGACGGGCGAACACGTAGGCGGCACCTTGCGGTCCGTAGTAAGGGTTCTGCACATCGCAGGCTACCATGAAGTGGGCATTCTTTAATAAAGGGTGCTGGTGGGTGTCGTCTATGCAGGCAATCTGCTGTAAGATCTCTCCGCCGGTTCCCAGTTCGTGTCCGTTCTTGTCGATGAACCGGTAGCCCAGTGCTTGCAACATGCCGGTACCGGCATCGTTGGTAGCGCTCCCGCCTATGCCTATTATAAAGGTGCGGCATCCTTGCTCAAGTGCGTCTGCAATCAGCTCGCCTGTGCCAAAAGTAGTCGTTTTCATTGGGTTTTCTGCTCTTCCTTCAGTAAGGGAAGTCCACTGACGGCGGCCATTTCGAGGTAAGCTGTCTGTCCGTCTCCGGCTATGCCGTATTGGGTGGGGATGATTTCCATGCAGGGGTTGTTTGCTTGCAAGTGCCGGTAAGTACCGTGCGAGGTATGGAGCAGTACCGACAGTGTTCCTTCTCCGCCATCAGCTATGGGAATGCAATCGACGGTGGCGGTAGGGAAGCATTGCGCAATGGCTTCGGCTACGGTTTTTTCTGCCTCGAAGGAGGTGAGGCTCCCCTTAAAGGAATCTATGGCCAGGACTATTTTCATGTGTCTCGAGTTTATTGTTGGGTAAAAATAAGCATTTTTCTCGAAAAAGACAGGCTGTTTTTCTTTTTTCTTTATTTGGCTTCAAACCGATTTTAGCCTATTTTTGCACGGATAATAATTAGAACAGATGAAATACATAGCTTCTATCCTTCTCGTCATTATGACTGTCGGCCTCGTTATTTGCGGTATCCTGCTTTGGAAACGGCGTAGAGAAACTGGTGATTATTCTCGTACCATCCAAGCCCTTTTCAGTTGGGTGTCGGCTTTCTTTGCCGGTGGCTTCATTGTCCGCACTTGGTCGGAAACGACTACGGTCGATAGCACCTTTCTTGCTCCCGAACATACCTTCGTACCTATTTTGGTGCAAGTGTTGTTCTTCTTCTATCCTTTGGAGGTGATTCGCCCCATTGTAAGTCGTGCCAAAGTGTATACTTTGCTTTTTGCTCCCTTGCTTCTGATGGTGTTCATAGGTATTTGTATGGGTATCGATTATACTCCTCTTTATACGCTGGCCGATGTATGGCAACATTTGGGTGAATTCAATGTTTGGTTTCGCCTGTTTACGCTTGTGGTGATGCTTTTCTATGGTTTTTCCCTCTTTCTGGTACCATATGACTGGCGTCGCAGTAGTGCCGACCGCAAGTTTATCATGGCTTATGCTTTGGGGTTCTGTTTATTGGGGGTATTGCATTTCTTCATACAGTTTTCGCATGCTTATGTTTTGGTGTTGATTCATCAGGTGGTGTGGATGGCATTCTTTTTTGGGGTGGCCTACTACGAACTGTGCGAACGCCTGATTGTAGCGGCGCCGAACAAACCGGTTGCTCCGGAAGAAAAAGAAATTTTCTCGGATTCGCATCGCGATGAACTTTGGGAAAGGATTGTACAAATCATCGAAGATAACGAAGGTTGGCGTAACCCTGAATTGAACATGACCTTCATTACCACGCAACTTTTCTCTAACCGCACTTACGTGAGCGAAGCTTTCAAACGTAACACGGGAATGACTTTTAGCGAATACATTACCAAACGTCGTATAGACTACGTGGCAGAAGAACTTCGGCGCCGCCCCGAATCCAATATTCAGGATCTGTTTATTGATGCCGGTTACCGTCATCGCTCTACGGCATGGAGACATTTCCACAAATTAAAGGGAATTTCGCCTTCCGACTATTTGGAGAGCCTTAAATAATAAGTAAAATCGCCTGTTTCTTCGATGAAATGGGCGTTTTTTTTATTTATTCCTTTGTCTTCTGCTGTACGGTACCGTTGTGAACAATACTTTTTGTAAATGTGCTACACAGACTTTGTAATTGTGCAACCTCTTTCTTGTTAATTTGCCCGTAATTTGTATTTACAATTTTTGCGATAGTTAAAGTATAAATCATAAGTATTAAGATTATGGGTAAAAAACAATTGTTTTATTGGTGGGCTTTTCTGCTCTTTCCCATGCTGACCGGTTGTTATGGAGATGTGTGGGATATCAATTATGAGACAGGTTTCAAGGTCCAGTCTATTTCCCTCGATAAGTCGTCGCTCGATCTTCGCGAAGGAGACACTTGCACGTTGAACGTCCTTATCGATCCTAGTTTTGCAACAGTCAAAGAACTCACATGGCATAGCAGTGATACTGTAGTCGTGAAAGTCGACTCTTCTGGTAAGATTACTGCCCTTAAGTTGGGCGAAGCGGTTGTTACAGCAGTGGCCGATATGGATCTGTCGGCCGAATGCGCCGTGGTTGTCCGTGGTCAAATCTCGGGCGAAATAGAAAGCTCTCCGGCAGGTGGCGGTAACGGTACGGGAGAGATTGAATGGTAAATCAGCAAATCCCCAAATAATGGAAACTATGAAAAGAATAGCCTATACATTCATTGCGCTGTCGTTGCTCCTTTCTTCGTGTGGCAACGACGATGCCGTCCCTGCTCCACAGGGTGCCGACTGGACTCCGTCGTTCTCGCGCTCCTTGAGCCAGGAGGTACGCATCGTGGGCCGCAAGGACGGCGAGACACAGTTCAGCCACATCCTGATACCCTCTGTTGATGGAGGTGCGGCCAGTTGGAAAGACAACGCTAAGCCGGCGTCCGACAAGGTTGCGGCCAGTAACGAGTTCATCGCCTTCATGCCGGCAGACGATGTGTTACCCAAACAGGTAGAACACGACGGTACAACGGAATACTTGGTGGACTACCACGACGAGAAACCCCGTTCGTTTACCATGTACCCCCTCATGGCACAGATGAAAGTGCACATTTGGGTAGAACTGAGCGAAGCCGACAGCAAGGAGCACACGCTCACGAACGACAGCATCTACCTCTACACGAAGGCCGATGTAGACTACCCGAACAAAACCCTCAAGAACCCTTCCGCCCGCAAGCGGGTGTATTGGGGCACGGTAGCGCAGACCGACGAGACCGACGATGACGGCCGTTACTTCCGCAAGCTCAGTATGGAAACCCCGTTGTTGGTCATTCCGCAGACCTTTGCGGCCGCCGAGGAAATCCTCTGGTTCAGCATCGGGAAAGCCCACTATTACTTCAAGTTGGATGCCCCTGTAGAACTGAAGCCCGGCTACTTGGCCAGCCTTACCCTGCATGTAACTTATGAGGAAGAAGAGGATGAGGAAACCCCTTCCGACTCTCCAACCAAGAAGGTGATTGCCGTTGACAAGCATACCATCACCATTACCCCTTGGGAAATGGGAGAGACCTACAACGAACAAGTAACCACCCCCGACAAATAAAAAAAGATTACTATATGAAAACAACGAAGTATTTTGCGTTGGCCGCCCTGACCCTTGCGCTGGGCGCCTGCAGCGATGAGAATGAATTTTATGGCGATTCGAAGCAAATCACCATCGAAGCCGGTTTCGGCGCATCCAGCCGTGTAGCTACCAACGGCCTCAGTTCCATTTTTGAAGCAGACGACGCCATCGGTGTCTATGTATGGACCGGTGGTACCACCTTGCCTGATGCAGCAACTGGCTATGTTGCCAACAATGTGACCAATACCTACAACGGTACCAAATGGACAGCCACTCCACAGATGTTCTGGAAGGATGCCGAAACACCGCATTACTTCCTGGCTGTATATCCGCAGACCGATATCCTGGCCACTACAACGTATACCCTCGATGCAACCGACCAGGAAAAGAGCGACTTGCTGGTTGCCACCAACTTCGGTAAGGACAACGGCGGTATCGTGGCTCAGAGCAACCCTGTGCCATTGGCCTTTGGCCACGTCATGGCCAAGCTCCGTGTGAATATCAAGTTCAACGACGAGTTTACCACCGCTCCTACGGTAGAACACGTAACGGTTGGTGCACACGCTACGGCTACCATCGACTGGCAGACTGCCACCGCTACCGCTACCGGCAATGCCACCGGTATCGAGCTTCCGGCTTTGGCCACTGCAGCCCAGGGATACGCATGTAGCTACGAGAGCGTAATGGTACCGCAGAGCGGATTCAAGAGTGTAGTCATGGTTATTGGTGGCGAAACCTACACCTTCACCAGTAACCAGGCAATGCAGCTCAAGAAAGGAACCATCACTACCTTGAACCTCACCGTAGGTCTCAGCACCATCCAGGCAGAAGATATCTCCATCCTCGACTGGACTACAGGTGCTTCCATCGACGGTTACCTGAACAACATCTCCGAGCAGATTACTGCCATCAATGCCTCATTGACCAACCTTAAAGATGTAGATGTCGCTCTCCAAGACCTAATAGATGATCTTGAAGGAGAAGCCGTTAATTTGAAAACACAGCTTGATTCCAATACTGCTGCCGA
>JAFYPV010000132.1 GCA_017559935.1 Bacteroides sp.
ATCGTCCAAAGTACGCTTCATTTCACCTAATCCCTTCGAGAAGATGTTGAATTCGAGTTCCTTCACTTTAAGGTCGGCTGCCTTCACCTTCTTTTCGTTTTCGTATTGTTGGCGGAGTTGTTCCAATTCCAACTTACCCTTGTTGTAAGCCAATTCGGCTTGGCGAACTTTGTCGGTCGTTCCCGAACCGATGCTGTCCAGGTATCGTTCGTTGCGGAGTTCCACTTCCTTGCGATTCAGTTCCATGGCGCTCACCTTGATATTCATGGCCATGTTGCTGAGTTGGGTCTCGTTGGTAATCTTCAACTGTTCCAACTGATAGCGACGCATCTGCTCTTCGTCCAAGAGTTTCTTGTAAGCCGTTTCGGTGCTTTGCAGGTCGAGTTTCAAGATGGGTGTTCCCACGTCCACACTATCGCCACCCTTCCGGTATGCCTCGATGATACGGCTATTGATGGGGGAGTTGATAATTTCCTCGAAGGCAGGTACTACCTTACCCGATGCACTGACACTTACTTCGATCGTGCCATGGTCTACGGTGGAGAAGACGATGTCTCTACGCTTCACGCTACTCTGCATGAAAGAAATTAGGACTGCCATACATACAATGATTCCGGCACCGATGCCGCCAAACTTCATGATTTTCTTGTTACGTTCTTTCTGTCGAACTTCTTTTGGTATTTCTCTATCCATATTGTTATTGATTTTATTTTCGTTTCCTTTCGTTCAAAACTCACCTTCTATACTACAAAAACCGTGCCAGAAACGTAAAGTGTTGAAAATGAGGATAAGTAATAAAAATAGGGGTGTCCGATATCGGACACTCTGTTCGATTTCGAACGATTATTCCGTACACTGTAAGTGTCATTCAGAGAGAAGCGAAGGAAGACAAAAATAAAATTTGTTCTTTTATAAAAGGTTTCTCAGAAATTTCTTATCTTTGTATCTGTTCTTCTTTAAAATCTAATGTGAATGGAACCGATACAGGATTTTTCCAGTTTAGTTAGTCGTTTGCGGTCAATGAAAGAGCGTAAGCGTGTTGCGGTAGTTTGTCCGAACGACCCTCATACGGAATATGTCATTTTGCGAAGTCTGAAGGAGGGCTTTGCCGATTTCCTGTTGGTGGCGGATACACCTCATATATTGAATGCCGAATACATCCGTCAGCAATATCCCGACCATGTGAAAGTGTTTGAGGCCAGTAGTCCCGATGTGGCTGCTCAGGAAGGCGTACTCTTGGTGCGTGAAGGCCATGCCGATGTATTGATGAAAGGGATTATCAATACGGACAACTTGCTTCGGGCGGTGTTGAATAAGGAGCATGGCTTGCTTCCGAAAGGAAATGTGTTGAGTCATATTACGGTGGCTCAGATACCTACTTATAATAAGTTACTCTTCTTCTCGGATGCAGCAGTGATTCCGAATCCGCAATTGAATCATCTGGATGCCATGATCCGATACAATGTGGATGTGTGCCGCAAGATGGGTATCGATACTCCACGTGTGGCCTTGATTCACTGTACGGAAAAGGTGAATGAGAAATTTCCCTTTACCCTCGACTATGTTACCTTGAAGGAGCGTGCTGCGGCAGGGGAGTATGGCGAAATGTTCCTTGATGGGCCTATGGATGCGAAGACGGCTTGCGATGCGCATAGTGGGGAAGTGAAAGGCATTAACTCGCCGGTGGTGGGCCATGCGGATATGGTCATCTTCCCGAACATCATTGCGGCCAATACATTCTACAAGACACTTTCCTTGTTTGGTGATGCGAACATGGCTGGTATGCTTCAAGGAACTACGGCTCCAGTGGTCGTTCCTTCACGTGCCGATTCGGGTAACTCGAAATTCTATAGTCTGGCATTTGCCTGTGTTTGTAGTGATACTAAGAAATAAATGTAATATATGAAGATATTTGTAATCAATCCTGGTTCAACTTCTACTAAGTTGGCTTTGTATGAAAACGATAAACCTGTTTGGGTAGGGGGTGCGCATCATCCGTTGGAAGACTTGGCGCAATACACCCACATCATCGAGCAGTTGCCATACCGCAAGCAGTTCGTGCGCGATATGTTGGCAAAGGCAGGCATTCCCGTGGAGTTTGATGCGGTGATTGCCCGTGGCGGTTTGTTGAAACCGACTCCAAGTGGTGTCTATGCGATTAATGAACAAATGATTCACGACTTGACCTATGCCGAAATGGAACATGCGTGCAACCTCGGTGCCTTGATTGCGGTGGAATTGGCGGAAGAATGTAATTGTCCGTCTTTCATTGCCGATCCGGAAGTGGCCGATGAATTCATGCCGGAATCCCGTTTTACTGGTATTCCAGACATCGAGCGCAAGTCCATTTTCCATGCTTTGAATAGCAAGGCGGTCTCTCGTAAGTATGCCGCTTCTATTGGTAAGGAATATGAAGATTTGAACATTATTGTGGTGCATTTGGGTGGTGGTATCTCCGTAGGTGCACATCGCAAGGGAGAAGTGATTGATGTGAACAATGCTCTCGACGGCGACGGCCCTTTCAGTACTGAACGTGCCGGAACCATTCCAGCCGGTCAGTTGGTGGACCTTTGCTTCAGCGGTCAGTACAGTAAACTCCAAATCAAGAAGATGCTCAAC
>JAFYPV010000014.1 GCA_017559935.1 Bacteroides sp.
AAAAGAAAAGTGTACAGGTAGAGCGCATGTTCGACAACATCGCCCCGGCCTACGACCAACTGAACCATACCCTCTCGTGGGGTATAGACAAGAGTTGGCGAAAGAAAGCCATCAACTGGCTCAAGCCTTTCCAGCCTCAACGCATGATGGATGTAGCCACCGGCACCGGTGACTTCGCCATCCAAGCTTGCCATGTGCTCAATCCGAAAGAATTGATAGGCACCGACATCAGCGAAGGCATGATGAATGTGGGACGTCAGAAAGTAAAAGATGCAGGATTGGAGGGTCGTATCTCCTTTGCCAAGGAGGATTGTACTTCCCTCACCTTTCCTGACAACCGCTTCGATGCCATCACCGTAGCTTTCGGTGTGCGCAACTTCGAAGACCTCGATAAAGGACTGAGAGAAATGCATCGTGTGCTCGACACGAACGGAAAGCTCGTTATTCTCGAACTCTCCGAGCCCGACTGGTTCCCGATGAAGCAACTCTATGCACTCTATTCTAAAGTGGTTATCCCTACTTTAGGTAAACTCTTGTCAAAGGACCGCAGTGCCTATACATACTTACCCCAATCTATCAAAGCCTTTCCGCAAGGAGAAGTGATGAAAAAAATCATCTTGAAAGCCGGTTTCAGCGAGGCTCATTTCAAACGCCTCACATTAGGTATCTGCACGCTTTATACCGCAACTAAATAACTAAAAGAAATTATCCCATGAATAAATTCGGTTTAATAGGCTATCCGCTTGGACATTCGTTTTCAAAAAACTTCTTTAACCAGAAATTCCATTCTGAAAACATTAATGCCGAATATGTCAACTTTGAAATCCCCAACATCGATGAATTGCCCAATATTTTGTTGAGTAATCCGGATTTGGCTGGCTTAAATGTTACAATCCCCTATAAGGAACAAGTTATCCCTTATTTGGATGAACTCGATGCAGATGCCAAAGCTATTGGTGCAGTAAATGTTATCAAGATACGCAAACAAAAAGGCAAGCTGAAACTTATTGGCTATAACTCCGACATTATTGGATTCACAGATTCTATCGAACCGTTATTGGAAGCTCATCACAAGAAAGCCTTGATTTTAGGTACTGGCGGAGCTTCAAAAGCCATCTATCATGGTTTGAAAAAACTTGGATTAGAAGCTAAATTCGTTTCTCGTTCCGTTCGCGAAGGTATGTTTACTTATGAAGATTTGACACCAGAGATTATGGATGAATACAAAGTTATCATCAATTGTACTCCGGTAGGCATGTATCCTCGTGCCAATGAATACCCCAACATTCCTTACGAGTACCTTACTCCTAACCATTTATTGTACGATTTGTTATATAATCCTGACACTACCCTCTTCATGAAGAAAGGTGCCGACAAGGGAGCCGTAACAAAAAACGGTTTGGAAATGTTATTGTTGCAGGCATTTGCCGCTTGGGACATTTGGAACGAATAAAAAAAGAATGCTACATAACAAGATAATAAAGATTACCAGTATAAGCATAATTGTTTTGGTTGCCATTTTGTGGGCAGCCAGTACTTTTATGCTCAAAATTGCCCTTAGTCCGGTAAACTCCGGTAAGGATTTATCAAGTTCATGGACATATATGTTCGAGAACTATCCCGAATTGGAAGCATGGACAGACAGTCTTCAACAAGCCAAAGCATTGAAAGATACCTTTATCTATGCTCCCGATGGAATCCGCCTGCATGCCTACTATGTAGCAGCCCCTTCCCCAACTTCGAAGACCGCCGTCATTGTGCATGGTTATACTGACAATGCCATCCGCATGATGATGATTGGTTATCTATATAACCACAGCTTGGGATACAATATCCTCCTGCCCGACTTGCGATATAGCGGACTAAGCGAAGGCGATGCTTTCCAAATGGGATGGCTCGACCGTAAGGATGTGATGCAATGGATGGATGTGGCTCATCATATTTATGGCGACAGCACCCAAATGGTAGTACATGGTATTTCAATGGGAGGAGCTACCACCATGATGGTTTCCGGCGAACCGCAACCCGCCTATGTGAAATGCTTCGTCGACGACTGTGGCTATACCTCCGTGTGGGACCAGTTCAGCAAGGAGTTAAAAGAAGATTTTGGCATTCCCGCTTTCCCTATTTTATATACCTCCAGTTGGCTATGTGGCCTGACCAAGGGATGGAGCTTCACCGAAGCATCTTCTTTAGAACAAGTGAAGAAATGCCAGTTGCCCATGCTCTTCATCCATGGAGAAAAAGACGACTATGTGCAGACTTGGATGGTATATGACCTCTACGAAGCCAAGCCTCAACCCAAAGAAATATGGACGGTTCCTAATGCCGACCATGCCACTTCCTACAAATTGAACAAGCAGGAATACACTGAAAAGGTGAAAAAATTTACAGACAAGTACATTCAATGAGAAAACTACTATTTATACTATCATTCTTTTGCTTACTAGGGAATGTTAACTCACAAGCAAAAGAATATACCATCCAAGAAATTCCGATGGTGCATTTACAGGACCGTACACGTTACGTAAGCAATCCTGATGGTATTCTTTCCCAGTCAGCCGTAACCACCATGGATCAAATTCTTTACCAGCTAGAGCAAAAGACTGGTATCCAGACATTGGTCGTAGCCGTAACAGGTATTGAGGGAGGAGACTGCTTCGATTTTGCTTATCGTCTCGGAAAGGAAATGGGAGTCGGACAAAAAGAACGTGATAATGGCTTGGTGATTCTCCTTTCTACTGACGAGCGATGTATTCAATTCGCTACCGGTTATGGATTGGAAGGTGTCTTACCCGATGCCATTTGTAAACGTATTCAAAACCGATACATGATAGAGCCTTTCAGTAAGGGTGATTGGAATACCGGTATGGTGGAAGGCATCCGTGCCGTAAATGACTATTTGGACGGTTCAATGGAAAACATCGGTGGCGATGAAGAAGAAGACATGCTTCCGCTTTATATCTTTGGTGTATTCCTCTTAGGAGGTTTGGGACTTACAGGCTTCGCCGTGTGGAGTCAAAACCGTTGCCCGAAATGCAAAAAGCACAAGATCCAGCGCATCTCTTCCCAAACCTTATCACGCGCCAATGGTTTCATCACAGAAGAGACCACTTATCTATGTCAAAACTGCGGACATACCTTTACTCGAAAGACCAAATCTTCCGACCCTAATTATAGAGGACCACGAGGAGGAAGCGGACCGATTTTCATGGGCGGCGGCTTCGGCGGCCGAAGTGGTGGCGGATTCAGCGGAGGTAGCTTTGGTGGAGGCAGCTTCGGAGGCGGTGGAGCTGGCAGCCGATTTTAAAAGTAATTACTAAAAATTGAAAACACTGAAAACAATTAGAAAAATATGAAGAAATCAACAATCATCATTATTGCCGTTGTGGCAATTGTAGCTATTTGGGGTGTAACCTCATACAATGGTTTAGTAAAGATGGACGAATCAGTCAATACCGCTTGGAGTAACGTAGAAAACCAATACCAGCGCCGTGCGGACTTGATTCCTAACCTCGTAAATACCGTGAAGGGCTATGCCGCTCACGAAAAGGAAACACTCGAAGCCGTGATGTCAGCCCGTTCAAAGGCTACACAAATGACTATCGATGCCGATAACCTGACTCCGGAAAAGCTTAAGGAATACCAAAAAGCACAAGGAGAAATCGGCTCGGCACTCGGTCGTTTGCTTGCTATCACTGAGAATTATCCTAACTTGAAGGCGAACGAAAACTTCAAAGAATTACAGGCTCAATTGGAAGGTACCGAAAACCGCATCAGCGTAGAACGCCGCAACTTCAACGAAGTGGCACGCAATTACAACACTTCCATCCGTACATTCCCAAAGACTATCATTGCTGGTATGTGTGGTTTCGAAAAGCGTCCGTACTTTGAAGCGGAAGAAGGTGCCAACAAGGCTCCTGAAGTAAAATTCTAAAATAGGTAAATTATGTTCAACTCATTTGGTAACATATTTCGATTGACAAGTTTCGGCGAATCACATGGTCCTGGTGTAGGTGGTGTTATTGATGGTTTTCCTGCTGGAATCACCATTGACATGGACTTTGTCCAACAAGAATTAAACCGCCGCCGACCTGGACAATCATTGCTAACTACCAGCCGACAAGAACCTGATAAAGTAGAATTTCTTTCGGGTATCTTCGAAGGGAAATCAACAGGATGCCCTATCGGTTTCATTGTATGGAACAAAAACCAACACTCTAACGACTACGAAAATATCCGTAGCTTGTTCCGTCCATCTCATGCCGACTTTACTTACATGCAAAAATACGGCATCCGTGACCATCGGGGTGGTGGCCGTTCATCGGCACGCGAGACAATTTCACGAGTCGTTGCTGGAGCTTTGGCCAAACAAGCCTTGAAGCAGTTAGGAATTAGCGTTACTGCCTATACCTCACAAGTAGGCGATATCAAATTGGACAAAGATTACAAAGAATATGATCTTACCTTGATTGAGAGAAACGATGTTCGCTGTCCCGATACTGAGAAAGCCCAAGAAATGGCTCAACTCATCATGCAAGTCAAGGCCGATGGCGATACCATTGGTGGTGTCATTAGTTGCGTCATTAAAGGATGCCCAATCGGTTTAGGTCAACCTGTTTTTGGAAAGCTTCATGCTGCACTAGGTAATGCCATGCTCAGCATTAATGCAGTAAAAGGTTTTGCATATGGTGAAGGTTTCGATTCAATGAACTTACGGGGCAGCCAACAAAATGATGTATTCTACAACAACCAAGGCTGTATTGAAACCCACACCAACCATTCGGGTGGTATTCAAGGTGGAATCAGCAACGGACAAGACATCTACTTCAAGGTTGCCTTCAAGCCTGTGGCCACAGTATTGATGGAACAACATACTGTAAATATTGATGGAATTGATACAACCATGAAAGCAAAAGGCCGTCACGACCCATGCGTACTTCCAAGAGCAGTACCTATTGTAGAAGCAATGGCCGCCATGACAATATTGGATTATTATCTGATTGACAAAACCACTCAGTTATAAATTGACAAAAACGCTTGTATTTATGAGGATACAAGCGTTTTTTGTTGTTTTATTTTCCATTCTCCTCTAGAAACACTAACTTTATCACCAAATTAAATTTAATCATATGGAAGTAAAGAAATATATTCAAGAAAACGAGGCTCGCTTCATGGAAGAATTGTTCAGCCTCATTCGTATCCCTAGTATCAGTGCTTTACCTCAACATAAAGAAGACATGTTGGCTTGTGCCGAACGTTGGAAAGAACTTCTCCTTGAAGCTGGTGCCGACAAAGCAGAAGTAATGCCATCAGCCGGCAATCCATTGGTATATGCCGAAAAGCATGTAAGCGATGATGCACCAACCGTACTTATCTACGCTCACTACGACGTAATGCCTGCCGAACCTCTCGAACTATGGAAGAGCAATCCGTTTGAACCGGAAATCCGCGACGGACGCATCTGGGCTCGTGGTGCTGACGACGACAAGGGTCAGGGCATGATTCAAGCCAAAGCTTTCGAATATGTGGTAAAGAACAACCTATTGAAGCATAATGTGAAGTTCATTTTCGAAGGCGAAGAAGAAATTGGTTCACCTAGCCTCAATGCCTTCATCAAAGAACATAAGGAATTGCTGAAAGCAGACGTAATCCTCGTTTCCGACACCTCTATGTTGGGTGCAGAATTGCCATCTTTGACAACCGGTCTCCGTGGTTTGGCATATTGGGAAATCGAAGTAACAGGTCCTAACCGCGACTTGCACTCAGGACACTTTGGCGGCGCAGTGGCTAACCCGATCAATATCCTCTGCGACCTCATCTCGAAAGTAGTGGATGAAGACGGACGCATCACTATCCCTCACTTCTACGACAAGGTGGAAGAAGTGCCAGCTGCCGAACGCGAAATGATTGCTCAGATTCCGTTCGACGAACAAAAGTACATGGATGCCATCGGTGTGAAACAACTGAAGGGTGAAAAGGGTTACTCAACTTTGGAGCGCAACAGCTGTCGTCCGTCGTTCGACGTGTGCGGTATCTGGGGCGGTTATACAGGCGAAGGCTCGAAGACCGTTCTTCCATCGAAGGCATATGCGAAGGTATCTTGCCGTCTGGTTCCTCATCAAGACCACGAAACCATTTCACAATTATTTATTGATTACATCAACGAAATCGCTCCTGAATACGTGCAAGTAAAGGTGACTCCAATGCACGGTGGCGAAGGCTATGTTTGCCCAATCTCTCTTCCGGCTTACCAGGCTGCAGAAAAGGGCTTCACCAAGGCATTCGGAAAGAAGCCATTGGCAGTCCGTCGTGGCGGTAGTATTCCTATCATCAGTGACTTCGAACGCATCCTCGGCATTAAGACCGTACTCATGGGCTTCGGCTTGGAAGCAGACGCTATCCATTCACCTAACGAAAGCTTTTCGCTCGACATGTTCCGCAAGGGCATCGAGGCGGTGGTTGAGTTCCACATGAACTATTCGAAATAAGAATAAAAAAACGGTAGGTCCCAAACCTACCGTTTTATTTTTTTCCTACCTTATAATCCGCCACAATGCCTTCCGCTAGCCATTTGGCCAAAGCCTGACGGTTGTTCTCCAACACAAGGCGTTGCTGGTCGCGGCTATTACGGATATTGCCCAATTCCAAATACACCCCTGCCGGTTGTGTATTTCGGAGCACATAAAGATTACGCTCGCTCACGGTTCCCTTGAATCCACGTCCTGGCTGATGCTTCTTGTACTTGGTTGCCAGCGTGTTCTTCATCCGATCGGCCAATCGCTTACCCTGCTTGCTGCCCGGCGCATGATAAAAATAGACATCTGTCTGCTTACCCTGACTACGACTGTCAATATGCACAAAAACTGCCCGTTTATAGACACTCTTATCCTTGCGGTAAAGTTCATCGATCTTTAGCGAACGTTGCTTCAAACGCGCCACTTGGTCCAAAGGAATTTCTTTTCCCATGCAAGTTTCCCGTTTGCTATTCTTCAAAACACTTCCGTTGCGAATGCCATCTTTCTTGTCCTGAATAATAAAATGAACTTTGGCTCCTCTCATCAACAACTCACGACCCAAACGAAGAACAATGTCATACGCATATTCATCTTCATGCAATTTGTGTCCATTATAGGTTCCTATTGCTCCCGGATCAGGACCGCCATGGCCACCCACCAGATAGAAACAAGCACCCGACAGCTCATTCGAAACAATCGGATAAGAAGCCATTGCCTTACCGAACAAAGGTTCCTTACCCGATTGCTTCTTCTGTTCTTGCGCCGAAAGCGGAAACAGAAATACGATGAATGAAAGGACTGCTAACAGTAGTTTCTTCATCTGCATCTGCTTATTCCGCTAACATTTCATCAATTTTCTTGCACAACGAAGCAAATTCTTCTTCATTATACAAACGAGTCAGCATCACAATCTTACCCGACTTATCCACCAACACATTACGAGTGATACCCGCCTTACGATCAGCATACTTCGCAAACAAGTCTGCACCAGGGTCAAGGGCCAATGGATATGTTACACCGGTCTTTTCAGCAAATGCCTTCACAGTTTCCAACGGTTCATCACGGTCGATGCCATAAAGAGCAAAGTTCTGGTTATCCTTATGCTTTTGCCAAATATCTTTTTCAATGAAAGGCATTTCCTTGCGACATACACCACACCAGCTAGCAGTAAATTGCAACATCACCACTTTTCCACGGAGTGAAGAAAGCTTTACTTTCTGACCGTCAGTCAATTCCATTTCAAAATCAGGAGCCATATCTCCTACTCTAACGATATAACCAACAGAGTCCGGTTCATGCACTACAGCTTCAGCCACAACCGGTTCGTTTTCCACTGCAGTTTCCGCATTCTTCTTGTTACCTGTTCCACAAGATGCCAATATTGCCGACAACGCGACCAACATCATTAACTTTTTCATTTTGTTCGTTTTAATATGAATACTTATTAATGCAAATATAGGAATTTTCCATTTTAAATGAGGTACTTTAGAAAAACTTTCGTATTTTTGTTCCCAAATTGAGTTAAAGTTTTAACAAATGAACGTATTAGAACTAAGTGAACAAGAAATTATCAGACGCAACAGTCTGAACGAACTTCGTGAAATGGGTATCGACCCATATCCTGCAGCAGAGTATGTAACCAATGCATTTTCTACAGATATAAAAGCAGAATTCAAGGATGAAGACGAACCTCGTCCCGTATCGGTAGCTGGCCGAATCATGAGCCGCCGTGTAATGGGTAAGGCTTCTTTCGTTGAATTGCAAGACTCAAAAGGACGTATCCAAGTTTACATCACTCGTGACGATATCTGTCCGGATGAAAACAAAGATATGTACAATGTGGTATTCAAGCGTTTGTTGGACTTGGGCGACATCATCGGTATCGAAGGTTTCGTATTCCGTACACAAATGGGCGAAATCTCTATCCATGCAAAGAAGCTTACTGTTCTTTCTAAGTCTTTGCGTCCGCTTCCAATTGTAAAATACAAAGACGGCGTAGCTTACGACAAGTTTGAAGATCCAGAGTTGCGCTACCGCCAACGCTACGTAGACTTGATTGTAAACGATGGCGTAAAGGAAACTTTCTTGAAGCGTACCACCATTATCAAGACCATGCGTGCCGTTATGGATGAAGCCGGTTATACTGAAGTAGAAACACCGATTCTCCAATCTATCGCAGGTGGTGCAAGTGCACGTCCGTTCATCACTCACCATAATTCTTTGGATATCGACCTCTACATGCGTATCGCTACTGAGCTTTACTTGAAGAGACTCATCGTAGGTGGATTCGAAGGTGTTTACGAAATCGGCAAGAACTTCCGTAACGAAGGTATGGACAAGAGCCACAATCCTGAATTTACTTGTATGGAACTTTACGTTCAGTATAAGGACTACAACTGGATGATGGATTTCACCGAAAAGATGCTCGAACGCATCTGTATTGCAGTAAACGGTTGTACAGAAACTGTCATCGATGGAAAGACTATCAGCTTCAAAGCTCCGTACCGCCGCTTGCCAATCTTGGAAGCTATCAAGGAAAAGACTGGCTATGACCTCGAAGGCAAGAGCGAAGAAGAAATCCGCGAAGTTTGCAAGGCTTTGAATATGGAAATCGATGAAACCATGGGTAAGGGTAAGTTGATCGATGAAATCTTCGGCGAATTCTGCGAAGGTACATTCATCCAACCAACTTTCATTACTGACTATCCGGTAGAAATGTCTCCGCTTACTAAAATGCACCGCAGCAAGCCAGGTTTGACCGAACGTTTCGAATTGATGGTTAACGGTAAGGAATTGGCTAATGCTTATTCAGAGTTGAACGACCCAATCGACCAAGAAGAACGTTTCAAGGAACAAATGCGCTTGGCTGACAAGGGCGACGATGAAGCGATGATTATCGACCAAGATTTCTTGAAGGCTCTTCAATATGGTATGCCTCCTACATCAGGTATCGGTATCGGTATCGACCGTTTGACAATGTTAATGACTGGTAATGCCTTCATTCAAGAAGTATTGTTCTTCCCACAAATGCGTCCGGAAAAGGCTGCTCCAAAAGATGGTGTTGCTAAGTACGTAGAATTGGGTATCACAGAAGAATGGGTGCCAGTTATCCAAAAGGCCGGATACAATTTGGTGAGCGACATGAAAGAAGTTAATCCACAGAAGCTCCACATGGACATCTGCGGTATCAATAAAAAATATAAATTAGGATTGAATAATCCAACTGTAGACGAAGTTGCAGGCTGGATTAGCAAAATCTAAACATTATGAATCTGCCCGGTAAAATAGCAATTATGGGTGGCGGTAGCTGGGCAACAGCTATTGCAAAAATGGTGTTGGGAAAACCCGAAACAACCATCAACTGGTATATGCGCCGAGACGACCGAATTGAAGAATTCAAGCGTCTCGGACACAATCCGGCTTACCTCACCAGTGTGCGTTTTGACATTAATCGCATTAATTTCTCTTCGGATATTAACCAAGTGGTACGTGAATCGGACACCTTGATTTTCGTGACCCCTTCTCCTTATTTGAAGAGCCACCTGAAAAAGTTGAAAGTCAAGTTAAAAGACAAGTTCATCGTTACAGCCATCAAAGGTATTGTACCTGATGAAAACTTGATTGTGTCTGACTACTTCCATAAAATATATGGTGTACCCGAAGAAAACATTGCTGTGATTGCCGGACCTTGCCATGCTGAAGAAGTGGCATTGGAACGCCTGTCGTACCTCACCATCGGATGCAAGGACATCGAGAAGGCAAAATGCTTCGCTAAGCAGCTCGCGGGACACTACATCAAGACATCGGTGAACCCTGACATCGTGGGTATCGAATATGCCTCGGTATTGAAGAATATCTATGCCATCGCAGCAGGTATCTGCAATGGTTTGAAGTATGGCGACAATTTCCAAGCGGTACTCATCTCGAATGCCATTCAGGAAATGAACCGCCTCTTGAACACCGTTCATCCGGTAGAACGTTCCATCAATGACTCGGCATATTTAGGTGACTTGCTCGTTACCGCATATTCCAACTTCAGCCGTAACCGCGTGTTCGGTACAATGATTGGTAAGGGTTATTCGGTTAAGAGTGCCCAAATTGAAATGGAAATGATTGCAGAAGGTTATTATGGAACCAAGTGTATCAAGGAACTGAATAGACATCTCCATGTCAATATGCCGATTGTAGATGCCATCTACAACATTTTGTACGAGCGTATTTCTCCGATGATTGAAATCAAGTTGCTGACAGATTCATTGAGATAAAAAATAAGAAATCATAAATCATAAATCTATATGAAAAATATTTGTTTGAACATCGACAAGGCAGCGGTATCAAAGGAAACAGTAGCTGCTTACGAAGCACAGGTAAAAGCGTGCATGGAAACTTTGGAAAACGGTTCAGGTTTGGGTAACGACTTCTTGGGTTGGTTGCACTTGCCGTCTTCAATCACT
>JAFYPV010000133.1 GCA_017559935.1 Bacteroides sp.
AACTCCCGTTGACTTACCTCGGCATCAAGAAGGCCGAACGCAAGCAGATGGTGAACGATATGTTGAAGCGCATGAACATCAGCCACCGTGCCAAGCACTATCCACAACAGCTCTCCGGTGGTCAGCAGCAACGCGTAGCCATTGCCCGTGCCGTGATTACCAACCCTAAACTCATTCTTGCCGACGAACCTACCGGTAACCTTGATTCAAAGAACGGACAGGAAGTGATGAACCTCCTCACCGAACTGAATCAAGAAGGTACTACGGTAGTAATGGTAACACACTCCAAGCGTGATGCCGGCTATGCACACCGCATCGTGCATTTGTTCGATGGTAGCGTAGTGGCGAATATTGTGGAATGATACTTGGTCAATTAGTCAGTTGGTCAGTTATAAAAACACTATTAGAAAATCATGAATCAAATCTATTACGCTATACAAAACATTATTCGTGGGAAGGATTCCACCCTCATCAAGGTGGTTTCCCTCTCGCTGGGATTGTTTTTCTCCATCATCATCTTTGCCGTAATTGGCACTCAACTGGGTCACGATTCCTTCTATCAAAACAATGAAGACATTTATGTGGTAGAAACTGCCTGGGATTCGGGCAAAGGATTGGAGCACAAGAATTATTACTGCATCTATCCTACGGCAAAAACTTTGATGGAGCATTTCCCCGAACAAGTGGAAACGGCTACCGCTATCGGCCAGTTTGCACCCAGAGCCCTTCAACACGGAAAGGAAAACATACGATTGGATCTCATTCAGGGGGACTCGCTTTTCTTCCAGACAATGGGTGTACCTTTGGTGGAAGGAAACGCACTGGACTTGACTCAGCCCGATGCACTCTTTCTTTCAGAATCCATCGCCAAACGCATATTCGGCAATGAAAACCCGATGGGAAAGATGCTCCGTTGGCAAAACAGACACGAACTGATAGTGAAAGGTATCTTTGCCGATATGCCCCAGAATGTAACGATACATGCCGAAGCGGTACTTTCCATCTATCATCCGTGGGATGGCGGAAGAGACAGGGATTGGAAAGGAGGCGGAAACTATCCCACCTTCGTCCGTTTGAAGAAGGGAGCGGATGCCGAGTACATCAACCAACGCATCAATCCCATTGTAGGTAACCAATTGGCTACTACCAAGTCTTTCAAAAGCGGAAGTGTCAAAAGAGTGGAAGTATCCTTGACCCCGCTGAAAGGATACCATCTGAAAAACAGACAGGTAACCATGATGGTTGTTATTTTATCCATCCTTGGCTTAACCCTGCTCTTGACGGCTACATTCAACTATGCGCTGATATCCATCTCGTCGCTTTCACATCGGGCGAAGGCCATCGGTGTACATAAGTGCAATGGAGCGGAAGCAAGCAACATCTTCGGCATGTTCCTATGGGAGACCTTCTTCCTGACAAGTATTTCGGTGCTTCTGGCCATCTTCCTCATCATAAACTTCCGCGAACAATTCGGCCCGTCTTTTGAAGCGATGTTCTCCGTAAACAACCTATGGGCTTCTGCCTTGGCTATCCTGTTGGTGTTTATCATCGGATGCATCATACCAGGACATCTATTATCTTCCATCTCCGTCACCCAAGTATTCCGTCGATGTACGGAGGGTAAGAAACAATGGAAGTATCCATTGCTCTTCATACAATTCGCAGCATCGGCTTTCCTTATCGGCTTCGTTGCGGTAATTTATGTCCAACACCGATACTTCTTAACCAAAGACATGGGATATGACTCAGACAGAGTAGTATATGTAACACATGAGTTTGAAAGTCCAGCCAATGCCATGAGTAACCTACGCAACCTGTCCTATGTGGAAGGTGCCGAATTTTCCATGCGTAACTTATTGAACTTCGGAGGAACCATCCAAGTGAAGGCATTGGAAGGAAACGAAGGTAAGAAATTCAATACCCGCATTGCCCAATACAACGATAACTTTTGCCGATTCATGAATATCCGCCTAATAGCTGGGAAATATCATACCAACTCGAACGAAATATTGGTAAACCCTGCCTTTGTAAAATCCATGGGATGGACAAGCGACGGAGTAGGAGAAGTGATACCGGGAACAGGTACGGTGACTGGCATAGTGGATATATGCTATCCTAATGAGGACAACAATTTCCCCTATATGGCTAAGTGGATTGCCAATGAAATGAAAGGGTTTGCCGTAGAAATGCACGTTCGCTTGAAAGAGCCTTTCGATGAAAACCTGATCCGCCTAAATGAAGAAATGAAGAAACTCTATCCCCAAAGGACACCAGAATTTTATTCGTACGAAATGCAACTCAACAACCGTTTCGGTTCTGTCCGTTCTTTCCGTGACTCGGCCATAATAGCCAGCATCGCCATCCTTTTCATTACCCTGATGGGCTTGATAGGCTATACCAACGACGAAGTGCGCCGACGCAGCAAGGAAATCGCCATCCGTAAGGTAAATGGGGCAGAAGTAACCGACATCTTGAGAATACTTTGCCGGGATGTAAGCATTGTAGCCTTGCCTGCTGTAGTCATCGGTGTCTTGCTCTCATGGCAAATGGGCGAAGCATGGGTATCTTCCAGTTTCAAGGATATTCTTGCTATCAGTCCTATCCTATATATAGGTGTGGCAATAGTAGTTATGGCTTTCATTCTCGGCACCGTCATCGTGAAATCGTGGCGAGTGGCGAATGAGAATCCGGTGGTAAGTATTAAGAGTGAATAATGAAAAAGGGAGCAAAATGCTCCCTTTATTCTATATCGCTAATAAATTATATCTTTCCGGATAGAAGAAACTATCGAATGCCAAATCAATATCCAAATCATACCAATGAACTCCACAAGAAGAAAGTTCAAAAGCGTTACGCTGTTCATCCGATGCTTTATGTAAACGTTCATATCGGGCAATGGGCTTACTAGCCAACTCACCTTGTTCATTTCTGACATAAATATAATTCTTGTCCAACCAAACTTCATAATGTTCCATAAAGTCCTCCTTTCTCCAAATTCTTATTTTTTCTCCAGATAAAAGATATCAATAATGTAGGCATTTTATGATTCGTTTTAGTTGTTTATAAATTGTTTATCACTACAAAAATAATCCTATTCCTTCAAATCTCCAACAATCTTTCCTTAAAAAACAAATACCTATCCATCCTACCATCTTCCCTTAAAATAAACTTCTACATTATCTAAATAGCCAGTCAGTGTGTTGCTGTAAATCCTGATATCATCTAAGTAAGAGACATCGCACGGGCCATACTCCATTCGTACACAATCGTGATTGTCCCACTTCCAGTTAAAACGATAAGCATTTTCCGAAACATAGCCATTTCTATACTCGATGCGTAAATAATCTCGTCCAGTGCGGTTATTATAAAAGTCTAGTCTTTGTGTATATCTGTTTCCATCTTCTACCCAAGATTCTTCCCAAGTACGGCTGCAAAGCTCGCTGGTGTAATTACAATGGTGTACATCGTCGTACCAAGGTCTTAACTCCACTTCACAAGAAGTAAGGCTCATCATGCCAACTATCATCAGCATCCATCCCATCTTTTTCATCATCCGTGTCTTCATATCTTTCTGTTTTAAGTGTTAGTAATCCTTTTCTGTATCGCAAAGATAGGAGTGGGAAACCATACCATAAAATGAAAAATCCTATTCATTTAGGGGAATTTCCCTACATGATTTAGGGAAATCCCTATCTTTTTTTCGTAACTCGGAAGATTTTGTTTAATTTGCAGAAAGAATAATTTTTAATTAAAACAATAAAAATCACTAACTATGAGAAAAATGACCCGTTTGTTCGTTGCTTCTCTTTGCATGGCAGCATTGACTAGTTGCGGAGAACAACGTAAACAAGTTGTGTACGAAGAACAAGGTCCTTTCGAAGTGTTCACTACACAGAATACAGAAGTAACTCCGTATCGTATTCCTTCTATCACTAAGACTTCGAAAGGTGATTTGTTGGCTGTAGCCGACTCTCGTCCTTGCCGTGCAGATATCGGTTATGGTCGTGTAGACCTTCACGGACGTATTAGCAAAGATAATGGTAAGACTTGGGGTCCGCTCTTCAGTATCATTGAAGGCGACGGTATCTTAGTAGATAATGATCCAAACAAGTCTTTGACTGCCGGTTATGGAGACCCATGCTTGATTGCTGACCGCGAAAGTGACCGTGTATTGCTTCTTTGTGTAGCCGGACATCAGGTATTCTTCCGCTCTACTCGTGAAGTTCCTAACCAAGTAGCTATCATGCACAGTGAAGACGGTGGTCTATCTTGGAGTGCTCCTCAAATCATCACCGACCAGTTCTACGTGCCATTGGATAAATCGGCAGTAGGTCCTATCCAATCTATGTTCATCGGTTCAGGACGCATCATGCAGAGCACACGCACTAAAGTAGGCGACTACTACCGCTTGTATGCTTGTATGCTTGCTCGCGACAAGGACAACAACTTCTGTAACTTCGTGGTTTACTCGGATGATTTCGGAAGCAACTGGAAGATTTTGGGTGATATCAACGTACCGGGCGTTCCTAAGAATGGTGACGAACCGAAGACTGAAGAACTTCCTGACGGATCAATTATCTTGAGTTCACGTACTAATGGTGGCCGTATGTACAATATCTTCAAGTTTACCAATGCAGACAAGGCAGAAGGTAGCTGGGGCGAATGTGCATTCTCTGGCGCAGAAAACAATGGTGTAGCTGCTCTCAATAACTCTTGTAACGGTGAAATCATGGTTCTTCCAGTATGGCGCAATGCCGACAACAAGAAGATGCACTTGGCATTGCAATCGGTTCCTTTCGGTCCTCAACGTTCTAACGTAGGTATCTATTATAAAGAATTGGCAGATGCTTCTGATTATGGCACTCCAGCTGATTTTGCTAAGGATTGGGACGGTCGTTACCAAGTATCAACTATAGGTTCTGCTTACTCAACCATGATTCTCCAAGAAGACGGTCAGGTAGCATTCTTCTACGAAGAAGATACACATGCAGCCGGAGCGGGTGGTGGTTACACCATGGTTTACAAATCACTTCCTATCGACAAGATTACTGAAGGAAAGTACAGCTTGATTCATTAATCCATAAAAAAAGCGGAGACCTCAAAATCTCCGCTTTTCTTTTTATCATTTCTTATCCGGTTGGCGCTGGAAGTCTGCATCCTTCGCCCACTTCGGCATTTCATCTTGATTGGCAATCATGAGGCCAATACTGAACATCAAATTGAGGTTTTCCATGGCACCATCAAAATCCCATTCATCTTCACGATATTCATCGTTCGGTTGGTGATATGTGTAGCGCTTTGGCTTGGCTGCCTGACGAGCCTTGTCGATGACTTCGCCACCTCCACCACAAAGTACAGTAGGAACACCCTTCTTCACGAAATTGAAGTGGTCTGAACGGAAATAACCGCCTGCAGGATCTTCGGTTACGATACGTACGGAACGACCTTGAGCAGCCGCAGCAGCCACTACCAATGCATCTGTATTGCTCTTACCGGCAGCACGGAGAGTAACGCCTGTAGTGCGCATAGCTGGTGCAGTACCATCGAAATTCAAGTTCACAGCTGTTTTAGAGAGTGGGAAAAGTGGATTTTCGCAATAGCCTTCCGAACCAAGCAAGCCACATTCTTCTGATGTTACCGCCAAGAATACGATGGAACGGCGAGGCTTAATAGGCAACTGTTGATACTTCTTGGCCAATACCATCAAGGCAGCAGTACCCGATGCATTGTCACCGGCACCATTATAGATGCTATCGCCTTCAATAGGAGTACCGATCCCCAAGTGATCCCAATGTGCAGTGCAGACGATGTATTCGTCCTTCAAGTCTGTACCCGGAAGCACAGCTGCCACATTGTGCGATTCGCCTACATTCATTTCCAATACATTCATAGTAACCTTGCTCTTCGCCTTCATGACAAAACTCTTGAAACCTTTCTTCTTGGCAGCATTGGTCACTTCTTCGAAGTTCAAGCCACTCATAGCAAACAATTTCTTGGCAGCTTCTTCATGCAACCATCCTTGGAAGGCCAAAGCATCGGCATTCAAATCTTCCGAACAGAGGGCAATATTATGATTGACATGAGAAGTGCTACATACATTCCAACCATAAGAAGCAGCAGCCGTATTGTGAAGTACCAGAGCACCGGCAGCACCTTGGCGTTGAGCTTCTTCCAATTTATAGGTCCAGCGACCATAATAAGTCATGTTGCGACCACGGAACAAGTCCTTGTCATAGAAACCCGGATCGTTTACCATTGCAATGACAATCTTTCCCTTTACATCGATGCCTTCATAATCGTTCCAACCATATTCCGGCGCATTGATACCAAAGCCCACGAACACAAATTCTGTATTAGCTACATTTATCTTTTCTTGTCCACGATGTGTCCAAACCACGATATCTTCCGGGAAGTTCAAGTCCATGCTTCCCTTGGCAGCCTTCACACGGATGCGGTTCTTTTCCAGACGGGCGAGGGTAGAGATTTCCTTTACAGGTTGGAAATAGCTACCATTGTTGGCAGGTTCCAAACCCAACTTCTTGAACTCATCGGCAATGTAGTTGATGGTCTTGGTTTCATACTCAGTCAACGGCTTGCGTCCACCAAACTCATCGGATGCCAATGTCTTGATTCGTTCCTTGAAGAAAGCTACTTCTTCTTCGTATTGCTTGTGCTGTGCCATGGCCGACATGCTGAACGATGCGGCCAAGCACAAAGAAAGAAATATTTTCTTATTCATCTCTTTTCTTATTTGTTAATTACCTGATTCAACACACGGAAGAAATTACCGCCCCAAATCTTGCGGATATCTTCTTCTGAATAACCCTTTTCGATGAGCTTCACGGTAATGTTAATCATGTCGTTGTCACCAGTACAGCCCGGTACACCACCACCGCCATCGAAGTCCGAACCGATACCTACATGGTCGATACCTGCCACTTTCACAGCATGGTCAATGTGTTTCACAACATCTTCAATCGATGCCGCCTTTTCATTCTCGTTGAGATAACCACCATAAATACAGATGTGAACAACACCACCATTCTTCGCCAAAGCACGAAGCTGGTCGTCTGTCAAGTTACGGTCGTGGTCACAAAGAGCTCTTACGCTAGAGTGAGAAGCAAAGACAGGATCTTTAGAATATTTGATGACATCCCAGAAAGTACCTTCGCTCACATGCGATACGTCAATCAGCATTCCCACCTTGTTCATTTCCTTCACTACCTTGCGACCGAAAGCTGTCAAGCCCTTGCTGGCATCTGCGGTGTTCGAAGAAGAATTACAGATATCATTGTCGTACGAGTGGGAGAGAGTCATGTACTGGATACCCATATCCTTGTACTTCTTCACGTTCTTGATGTCCTTACCAATGCCATAACCGTTTTCAATGCCAAGGAAGAATGCCTTCTTACCTTCAGCCTTCAAACGAAGCGCATCTTCTTCAGTCAAGGCGATACCACAATCGTCTTTATACTTAGCTACATCCGCATAAGTGTCTTCAATCATCTTGGTACACTTTTCTACAGCCTTTTGCAATGAAGCTTCATCACGTTCTTTTTGAGCAAGGAAAATAGCGAGGAACTGAGCATCAAGCTTACCTTCCTCCATCTTCTGGATGCTTACCTGATTACCTTTACGCTTACCTACACTGAAATCACCACGAGTAAACCAAAGTGGAGTATCGGTATGAGTGTCTACAGAAAGGATTCTTGAGTGGATGTCCTTCGCCTTTTGGAAAGTTTCTGCCTTTTCGATGAGATGCTTGAAAAGCTTGCCCATCTGCTTGTCGCCATTGTTAGTAAAGATTTCCGGATGGAACTGAGTACCCAAGATGTTACGTTCCGGATAAGCTTCAATCATTTCTGGCACGCTATCATTCGCCCAACCTACAATCTTCAATCCCGGAGCCAACTTCTTGATAGCCTGATGATGGAAAGTATTCACCTGGATTTCCTTTTCACCCAAGATTTGGTGCATAGCGCTACCTTCTACCACTGATACACTGTGAGTAGCAATTGTACCTGCTTCTTCCTGACGGTGGTTAATGTCCGATGGCTTCTGCGATGGCAGGTCCTGATAGAGGCTTCCACCCATTGCCACATTGATCAACTGAAGGCCACGGCAGATACCCAATGTAGGAATATTGCGATTGAGAGCCAACTTAAAGAGCGTCAAGTCGTATGTGTCACGAGTAACATTCACTTCACCTAGATGTTCATGTTCTTCTTCACCGAAATAAGCTGGAGCGAAATCCTCGCCACCCGTAAAGATGATACCATCAAGCTGAGCCACTACTTGACGAAGCACTTCCACATCGTCGGTTACAGGAATCAAGTAAGGAACACCACCATTCATCAATACCGAATTAACGTAAGTGTTGTTTACTGTGTTCTTCGATGTGCTCCAACCCAACGAGATACCAATCAATGGCTTTTCACCTACGGCCGGCTTCTGAGCATCATCTGATTGATTATAAAGTTGTTCCAATTTAGGTGCATATGGAGACACACGCTTTCTTTGTGCTTGCATGGTGCTCAAACTTCCAGCTACCAGCAGAGCAAGCAATAAATATTTCTTTTTCATGCCAATTTAAATTTATTTCGGCAAAATTATAAAATAAAGTTTTAACTTTGTTTTAATAATCAGAAAACTTATGCGTTATCTAAAGAATCCGAACACCGATCCATACTATAACATGGCTTTCGATGAATATTGCCTGGAAAACTTGGCAATAGACGAACCTGTATTCTATCTTTGGCAAAACCGACCGGCCGTAATCGTTGGCCTCAACCAAGAAGTAAATACCGAAGTCAACCTAGAGTATCTGGAAAAGAATGGCATTGCTTTAGTAAGAAGAGTGACCGGTGGGGGAGCTGTCTATCACGATTTAGGCAACTTGAATTATACCATCGTTGGCCCATCGGAAGACCTCGAACGCGACTATCCCGAATATGCAGGCCTCATGATGAAAGCTTTGCAAAAACTAGGTGTACCTACCACTCTCTCAGGACGAAACGACATCTTGGTAGAAGGCCGGAAAGTTTCCGGATTCGCCAAGCGAGTATGCAAGAACCGACTGATGGTTCATGGCACCCTATTATATAAGGTAGACCTCGATGTCCTTACCCAAGTACTGAATCCTTCGGCCACCAAGCTCCAAAGCAAAGGCATCGCATCTGTCCGTAGCCGTGTGGCCAATCTTTGCGATTATTTGCCTGAGATTCAGGACATCCAGTCGCTCAGCCAACGATTGGAAGAGATTCTTTCATGCAATTATTCGGATTCAGAATGTAAGCTTTCCGATGCCGACTTGGCAAATATCCAACATCTGTCAGATGAGAAGTTTGCCCGTTGGGAATGGAACTATGGCCGTTCGCCCAAAGCAACCCTCACTCATTCTGCCCGCTTGGCTTGCGGTACGGTAGAGATTCATCTTACCTTGGCCGAGAACCGCATTTCCTCCTGTCGCTTCGGAGGCGATTTCTTGGGCAATCTTCCTGCTACTGATTTGGAATCGGCCTTGCAAGGAGTGGTTTACAACACAGAAAGCATCCGTGAGCGCCTTTCTTCGTTCACCATCAGCAATTATTTCGATGGAGTTGCGGTAGACGATTTGGTAAGCATGATGTTTTAGCGTTTCAAGCCTAAGATGACTTTAGTATTTGTCTTCATACTGACCATTATAGCCAGCTTCATTCAGCGAGTGAGCGGATTCGGGTTCGGCATCTTCGTAATGATGTTCTTTCCGTTCTTCCTGCCCTCGTATGGCGAATCGGTGATGCTTTCGGGCTTGTTGGCCGGAAGTACAGCCTTGATGATTGCCTTGCGCAATTGGCAATACATCCGTTGGAACCTGATGGGCAGGGTAGTACTCTTCAATGTAGTGGCTTCGTATCTGGCCACCGAGTACATGAGCTCATTGGGAAATGACATCATGAAGCAATGCTTAGGAGTCGTATTGATTCTCATAGCCCTCTATTTCTTGTTCGGTGAAGGAAAGATGGGACGGATCTTCAAATCGAAGCTAGCGCAAGTAACCATCGGTAGCCTCAGTGGAGTGATGGGAGGCATGTTTGCCATGCCAGGGCCTCCGTTAGTACTTTACACCATCAGTACCATCGACGACAAACGGGAGTATGTCACCACTTTGCAAGCCTTTTCGGTAGTGATGAACCTATGCTACACACTTTTCCGTTTTAATGCCGGCTTTTATTCCGAAAATACCTGGCTCTGGTGGTTGGTAGGATTGGTAGGAGCAATCATCGGCTCATCCGTAGGTGCCCGATGCTTCGAGCGCATCAGTAACCGAACCCTGAAGTACATTGTCTATGCGATGATGATTATTAGCGGAGTGGTAGCAATTGTTTGAAAGGAGGGTATCTTACTCGAATCACATTATAAATCTTATAGCCCAAAGATACTAATCCTATAGCCATATGATTAACATCTTCCACCAATAAAATAAGGATAAAAAACGCCTCGACGTTTCAATCAAAACGCTTAGGCGTTTTAGTCCAAACGCCGTTATGTTATAAAAAAAGACCGCCATCTTTTTAAAAAAGATAACGGTCTTTTAATTGGGGAATATCTCCAACTAGAATTCTTATTTGTTCAAGACAATAGGACGATTGGCCATTGCCTTACCGAAAGACTTGTTAGGTTTCTTGTCCATGACAAACTTCAAGGTAGAACCATTGAGGATGTCATCGTAAGTGATGTAAGTCTTCTTATATGGCTTGCCGTTCAAGAATACCTTCTGGATATAGATGTTTTCCTTGCTGTTGTTTTCAGCCTCAACGGTGAAGGTCTTGCCACCACGCACCTGAACCGACATCTTGTCGAAGCGAGGAGAACCGAACACAAATACACCGTCGGCCGGATTCATCTGATAGAAGCCCATAGACGAGAGAATGTACCATGCAGACATCTGACCGCAGTCTTCGTTACCGATGATGCCATCAGGAGTGTCCTTGTAGAATTCGTCCATGATGTAGCGCACCTTTTCGGCTGTCTTCCATTGCTGACCGGCGTATGCATACATGTAAGTGATGTGGTGACTTGGCTCGTTACCATGTGCATACTGACCAATGAGGCCGGTGATATCGGCCGATGCTTCATCACCCATGCTGTCGTTGTTCACGAAGAACTGGTCCAATCTTTCCAAGAACGGCTTGTCGCCACCAAAGAGGTTAATCAAACCATACACATCTTGTGGAACGAAGAAGGTATATTGCCATCCGTTTCCTTCGCAGAAGTAAGAGCCTGTACCACCATGTACTGAACGGGCAGGGTCGTACGGAGTGAGCCATGAACCATCCGACAATTTCGGACGAACGAAGTTGATGTTCTGGTCGAAGTAATGCTTGTAGTAACCGGCACGCTTCGCATATTCAGCATGGTCTTCCATCTTGCCCAACTTCTTGGCTACGGCTGCTACGCCCCAGTCGCCCACGGCATATTCCATAGCGAAAGATGTTGCCTGAATCACGCTATCGGCTGGCAAGAATTCTTGCTTCAAGATATAAGGTACGGCATTTTGCTTTTCGAAAGTGGTGCTGGCCTTCATTGCCTTGAAAGCTTCTTCGTAATCGAATCCTTCAATTCCCTTCAAGATAGCATCCGAAATGACTGGCATAGAGCTATAACCTGGCATACATTCGGTTTCGCCATTGTGCAAAGCCCAGATAGGCAACTTGTTCTGCTGGCGATAGATAGAAAGCATAGAGTTCACGATACCGCTCACGCGTTCCGGTTGGGTAAGCGTCATTAGTGGTTGAAGCGTGCGATAAGTATCCCACAACGAAAGGGTACTGTAATTTTCCTTGGTAGGAGAGGTGTAAATCATGTCGTCCATACCACGATATTCGCCATTCACATCACAATAAGTAGAAGGAGTGATAAGGGTATGATAATGAGCGGTATAGAAAATTCGCTTATCAGCTTCATCCTTACCTTCTACAGTCATCTTGTTCAACTGCTCGTTCCACTTGTCGGCACTTGCCTTCACTACCTGGTCGAAGTTCCAGTGATTCAATTCAGCCTTCAAGTTCATGGCTGCATTTTCGCAACTTACCGAAGAAAGAGCCACCTTGAGTTGCACTTGCTTCACATTGCCGAAGGTCAACGCAGCTTTCAAAGCCGGAGTCTTCCATTGGTGCTTAGACTTGGCTACATTATTGTCGTATGCGGTGAAGTCCTCAATCTTCTGGTCGGCTTGCAATACGAAATACACCTTGCGGTTAGGTGCCCAGTCGTGGCTATAACGATAACCCTCGATGGTGTAATCGTCTACCTTGCGAACATAACACATGCTGGCCTTGGCGTATGAATTGCCATCATGAAGATTGACAAGGATAGATGCAGGCTTACCGGCCGGATAAGTATAGCGATGGAAAGCTACACGATTGGTAGCAGTCAATTCGGCCTTGATGTTGTAACGGTCTACCATCAATGAATAATACTCCGGACGGGCAATTTCGGTAGCGTGCGAATACTTTGAAGCATATCCGTTGCTGATGTCGCTCTGCTTGCCTGTTTGGGTACGGATTTCAGTCATCGGCATGATAAGGACATCGCCCAAATCGGTACAACCGGTACCATTCAAGTGTGTCTGCGAGAAACCAATCAAGATACTGTCCGAATAGTGATAACCCGAACACCAGTCCCAACCCTTATGAATGTTGTTAGGACCTACCTGCACCATGCCATAAGGCACGCTGGTACCAACAAATACATGGCCGTGGAAACCGGAACCAATGTAAGGATCGACATACTTCAACAAGCCTTCGCTCTTGGAGTAGTCCTTTTGCGCCACACCTGTTGCTGCTACAGAAAGCAATAGGCAGGCGGTCATGAATAATTTGAATACGTTTTTCATGTCTATCTTTTTTAGATGTTTTTAGTCAATTGATGGAGGTACGGCACCTTCGTCGCTACCCCATGCCTTGTTAGGCTTGTCGCCCATCACCAACACAAGTTTCGCACCATTCTTGATGTCATCGTGCTCGAACCAAGGCTTGTTCCATTCCTTACCGTTCAAGGTAGCCGACTGGATGTACTTATTATCTTCCGATGCACCGATAGCTTCGATTTCAAAAATCTTTCCGTTGCTCAAGGTAATCTTGGCATTGGTAAAGATCGGACTACCAATGTTATACGAAGGAGAGCCCGGAGTAACCGGATAGAATCCCAATGAAGAGAACACCACAAACGAGGTCATTCCACCACCGTCTTCATCGCCCGGAACGCCCATCAAGTCGTTGCGGAACCAAGTCTTCAGCATCTGACGGATACGCTTCTGAGTCTTCCATGGCTGACCGGCATAATTATATAAATAAGGAATATGCAAAGATGGTTCGTTTGCCATAGAGAACTGGCCTACGTTACCGGTATGGTCAGGAAGCTGGGCATAGAACGAGAACTTGCTGCGTCCCAACGGTTCAGTAAAGGTCTGGTCAAGGTTAGCTACAAACTGTTCCTTGCCACCCATCAACGCCACCAAATCGGCTACATTGTGAGGCACATCCCAACGATATACCCAACCATTGTTTTCGCCATAGAAGTCACGGGCACCCATACCACCGGAGAAGCGATAGTCGAACGGTTCAATCCACTTGCCATCCTTGTCCTTCGGGTGGAAGAAACCGGTTTCAGCACGGAACACGTTGCGATAGTTGCGGGCACATTCCAAATAGTAAGCAGCTTCTTCGGTCTTGCCCAAAGCTGTAGCCAAGAGGTGAAGACACCATTGGTCATAAGCTGTACCAAGAGTTACCGCAATAGGCTGACGCTTTTCCCATGGAGTTACGTTTGGATCGTTTTCCTTTTCACCGGCTTGCAAGGCAGGGATATAGCCATGTTCGCGATAGAACTTGTCCAACCAACCCGCAGGAGCATCCGACCAAGGCACCAACGTCTTTTCTTCAATACCCTTTTGACAAGCTTCGTATGCCTTCGCCAAATCGAGCTCCAAGCCCTTAGCCAACGCATCGGCCACAGTTACTACGGCATGATTAGAGTTCATACGGCGAGTGTCACCTGTTACTTCCGGGAAAGTAGGCATCCACATGTTGCCCATCTGTTCGGCCATACGTAGATAAGAATCGATGATGTCTTCTTCCATTTTCTGGTCGATGAGCAAACGGAGTGGGTGAGCCGCACGGTACGTATCCCAAATCCAGTCGTCAGTATAGAAAGGTACACCATTGTCTTCATGAATCTTTCCATCGAACGCACTGAAATAGCGACCGTCTTCGCTCATGCAGATAGGACGCTCAAAGGTGCGATAGTAAGAAGAATAGAGCACGGTCTTTTCGTCTTCTGTTCCGCCTTCTACATCGATACGAGACAAAGTCTTGTTCCAAACATCACGACCGATTTGCGCCAAGGCATCAACATTGTAATCCTTCTGCTCACGTTCCAAGTTCTTCTTGGCTTGTTCCGCACTGATGAAAGAGATACCGTAACGGAGGTTCACTTGCCTAGTACCATCGGCAAAACGCCATACAGCACAAGCATTGCGACCTTCTGCATCCACTTGTGTATCAACTATCTTACCATCTGCCAATATACCTGTTTGAACAGGAGATTGTTCCGGCTCGATATACAAATAAATGTTGGTATTGTCACTCAATTGCTGATATCCGCTGATACCCTTAGCATCAGCATGAATAGCACCCATACGGGTATTCACCATGACATACACCGGCTTGTCTTCCTGACGGAACTCGATGTTATAGATAGCCGACTGGTGCGACAAGGCATATTTCACAGCCATGTTGTTGTCGTCCAACTCTACTTCAAACGAATAAGGAGTAAGCTTTTCCTTATCATAAGTATAAGAATGTACCGGTTTCAAGTCATCACCTTGGTAAGGAGTCAAATTGAAAGCCGAACGTTCACGATGGTTAGTTACGACAACCGGAAGTCCATTCACACGCTCCGAAGTATAATCCGAACGCTCCGGATAAACACGAAGCATACTGTTAGGCAACTGAACGGTAGGGAAGGTGGGCACCAGCAAATGGCTGATGTTGCCAATGTATGGATTCACATAATCCACATGGTCCTTTTCCATATCCGCAGATGGCATAGGGCCACATCCTCCTAAAAAGGAAGCCAAAGCCAAGGAAAAGATTAAATGTCTGAATTTGAACATGATATTTTTATAGAAAGAAATTTTAATGTTACTGCAAATATAGCAAAAAAGTCTAGTATGACATTTGAGGGATAAAATTAACATCAAAAAGAAAATTATTTTATAAATTTATACCCTATAAACCTTTAATCAATAAAGAAACACATCCATGAAACAAAAAATCTTTATCTTTTCCGTACTAATGCTGCTCCTTACATGCCGACCATCAATGGCACAAACAAGCTTCCAAGATCTTCCCGTAGAATTCCGAAAAAACGGATATCCACAATTGGTAGAAGAATGCAAAGATGTACTGAAAGCAGCTTACATGGCGCAAAACAAACTAGGAACCTTTTACGACGTCCCCAATTGGGAAGGATACCCCGTAGAGCTATGGGAATACTTTACTGGCGAAGATATAAAAAAGCATGTCAAGAAACGTGGACTGGTCTATCTGCTGATGCCTACACCTGAAAAACTAGCTACTTGGATAGCAACGACTTGTTGGGAGGTGAAGCAAAGTGTAGATACTTGTTATGTGAATTGTATACGTGACTTTATCAAGTGGCAATCAGCCGCTCAATTTGCTGTAGCAGGGGTAGTTTATGAAGATATGTATACCAAAGGTTTTTATGAACCTTATGTTTTCAAGGATGGAGTTACCGTTTATGTAGCCGACTCTACCATGATGCCTGCCGACAAACATTGCACTGATGAACAATTGGAATACTATCTTCGTCTTACTAATGCCGATCTAAAACCTAATACTGGACGATATGCCCGTATTTGTAGTACCAACCGTGATCATTACTACGCTGCAGGAGGTACCATTGATGTAGGTAATAATGAAGATAACCGTAAACATAAATGGCTTGAAGTCGTACGACAATTATACCAACAAGCATGGAACTCAGACCGCAACGAACTTATGATAGCATGGGCTAAAAGCAGTCCCTACATGAAAAAATAAATATATCCTCTTTAAGCAATTTGCAACAATAAATACTTATGAAAAAAATCTTTTTATTATTGTGTGTACAGGCTTTGGCCGGACTGTCTATGGCACAAAGTACAAAAGGTGAACCGCAGATTCCTGTTTATCCTACCTTGGAAGAAGAAGGATCGTTCAGTATGATTATGGTACCCGACCCTCAAAGTTATGTAAAGTTTGCAGCCAATCAGCCGTTATTCGACTTGCAGACAGCCTGGATTGCCCAAAACATCAAGCGACTGAACATCAAGGCAGCTCTTTTTACCGGAGACATGGTAGAGCAGAACAACAAGCTGATTTATGCACCACTGCCCAATGACTATAATGGCGACCAGACTTCCCGTCAGCAGTGGGAAGCCGTTTCCCGTGGACTTAGCCGACTGGACCACCGCTTGCCTTACATAGCTTGCCAAGGAAACCATGACTTAGGATACATAGCTGCCGAATACCGCTACTCCATGATGCCAGACTATATCTATCCGGAGCGAAACATGGCTTTTGAAAAGACATTGGTTTCTACCGGCCCCAATTATGAAGGTATCCATACCATGGAAAATGCCGCTTTCGAGTTTCACAACGAAGCATGGGGCGACATACTCATTATCTCCTTCGAGTTTGCTCCTCGTGACGAAGCTTTGGATTGGGCTCGCCAGCTGATTGAGTCGAAGCGATTCCAGCATCATCGTGTCATCATCCTGACTCATTCCTTCCTCGCTACCAACGGCGACCGTATCGTGGAAGAGGGTTACAAGCTGACTCCACGAAATTGGGCCCAGGCAGTTTGGGAGAAACTTATTTATCCATCGAAGAATATCGAAATGGTACTTTGCGGACATACCGGAAATGCACCGAAGATTCGTGGAGAGGAAGAGGTAGATTACCACATGACTTGTTCTTACCGGGTGGATAAGGCAGCCGACGGACGAAACGTGGTACAGATGATGTTCAATTCGCAAAATGGCGACGGTAACTGGAATGGTAATGGGGGAGACTGCTGGCTCCGTATCCTTGAATTCAAGCCGGACGGAAAGACCATAGGTGTCCGTACTTTCTCGCCACTCTTTGCCATGTCCAGACGTACCCAGCATCTGGCATGGAGAACAGAGGCATACGACCAATTCTCCATCGTGTTAGAAAAATAAAATGCTAAAGATTGGATAGTGCTAAAGTAAAAAACTCTTGCAATTAAGATGGTTGCAGGAGATTTTTATTATATTTGCACAAAGTCTATTTTTATAAAGAAGTTTGTAAATTTCTTAACCTTTGAATAACTACTACCATGAAACCTGTTATCAATCATTTTACAGATAATGATCTTTATTCATTTACCTGCATGTATTATATTTTACAGAAATATCCACGTGCAGAAACGGAATATTGTTTCTTCGATCGTCATCATACTTGTTACCCTAAAGGTTTTGACCAATTGTTACGTGAACAATTGAATCATTTGGCTCATGTCGTGATTACCGATGAGGAACGTGCCTTCATGACCCGCACTTTTCCTTTCTTGCCATATTGGTTTATCAATGTATTCTTGCGAGGTTATCGCTTCAACCCCAATGAACTTACCATCAATCAGGACGAAGAAGG
>JAFYPV010000134.1 GCA_017559935.1 Bacteroides sp.
ATAACGTTTGAATTCTCGCATTTTATGAGTCCGCAATCGGCTTATTTGCAAGCAGGACATCTGTACGACAGATATAGGGAATATTTCGAGATTAAATAAAAATTTCTTATGATTAAGCAAGATTACCTCCTCCGCATGATTCAAGAAATCATCACCCTCTTGATGAATGCATTATTGAACCGGCAAAAAATACGCAAGGAAAGTTGGGTGGAATATGATGACATCACCCGCCAAATCTTGGGTGTTCCTTCGGAGAACTTGATGGACATGAGTGCAGAGGAAATCATCTCCCGATATCAAGATGACCCTAACCAAATGGGAAAGACAGAACTGGCTGCTGTGACCATGCTGAAGATGTCGGATGAAATGGGAGATGAGCATTTAGTGCTGAAATCACGTTTGAAGCAAGATGGACTTGCCTTGTTGGAATATGTACAAACAAAGGGCGACACTTTTTCTATTCAGCGGGTGGCGCTTATGGCTATGCTGAAAGGGTAATTCTCTATCAAAGTGTCATTCAGAGCGAAGCGAAGAATCCCGGTAACATCCACTTAATGTACTCGAGATCCTTCGCTTCGCTCTGGATGACAAAAAATGTAGAAATTCTATTTTGACATATTTCCTTTGTCCATAGGAAATTATTCTTTAGGATTTATCAGTTCTTCAACGGCTTGGATGAAAGCTTCGGCTTGAGGATAAAGTTCATCTATTGTTTCTTTGTCGTTATAGATGAAATCATCATAATCTCCACTTTGTCTTTTTTCAAACAAAGTGTTGAATGTATTTCCGTGTTCTCTTGATAGTTTTCCTTTGGATACAAAATGTAATCCCAACATCGTCTTTACTCCATTGTGAGTTTGAGGTTGGATTTCATTCTTTATGAGCAATGCTATTGCTGCATAATAACAAGCGTAATAAAGTCGATTGACCGCAGCATTATAAAATGATTCACGGCTCATAACGAGAGCTTCTTTCATCGTTTCGTGTGCACGTTGCAAACGATAAATCATTAGGTCGAAACGTTCTTGTTCGGTGAGTTGTTGTTTCATAATACAATTCCTTCGTTAACTACATTAATATAAAAAGGAGTGCGGAAGGGACGATTCTCCCAGTCTTTTTTTAGCATTACCATTGGACTGATACTCACCCCAGTTTCCAATTCAATGTCATAGAGAGGACTGGTAACCTCCATTTGTCTATTAAGAGAAAGCCGGTTTTCTCCTTCCAACAACACTAGCAAGTCGATGTCGCTATCTGGTCGTGCATCGCCACGAGCCTCTGAACCATAGAGGATGGTCTTGGCATCGGGAGCCACTCGTTTGATGGCTTCGGCTATGCGTTTTACTATTTCGGGACGTCTCATAAGCTTACGATTTGAATGATATCTCATCTGCAAAAATAAACAAATATATCGAATAGATGTTGGAAATCTTCGGATTTCTTATTCTTGGCGAGTATTTTAATGGTTTTATTTTGTAGATATTGTACGGAATGTGATTCATATTTCAAGAGTTTTTGTACTTTTGCAGTTGGTTTGAGAAGAGTTTCATCCGATACATTTTAGAATAATTGAAGAAGCGTTATGCTTATCTTGTGAATTGGAAACCTAGGAAATTTCGCAATTACGCACAAGGATGGCATAGTGGTTCTCACGCATATGCGTGGGCTGCTATTACTACATTCATGCGTACAGGTTTTCCTAGGACCTCCAATTCAGAACGTGGCATTGCAGTTCCACGCTTCTATGTTTTAAATAAGATATCCAAGGAACTGGGGATGTATAATATTTTTATGGGAATTAAAAAACTTTATTGGGTATGTGCAGTTTTATCAGGAATCATTTTAATGCTTCTTGGTATTATTTGTTTCAAGACAAACTTAGTACAAAGGGTAGCCCAAAGAATAGGGCTTTACGAAAGCAAACCGATAGATAATCCTAACTATTGGTGTATTCAAGGTTGGACTAACACTTTGGAAAAAATGAATATAGATTTTGATGTCGTGTTTTTCGGGAATTCGATAACAAGGGGGAGTTCTTTTCACGAATTTTTCACCAATACATCCATATGTAACCTTGGTTTCCCTGGTGACAATTTAGATGGAATGATGCTTCGTATTGACCAAATTAAGGCAGTCAATCCAAAGAAAGTGTTTTTAATGGCAGGTATTAATGGCCTTAATTATCAAACACTTCAAGTTTTTAAAGAAAAGTACGAACGATTAGTAAAAGCGATAAAAGAGTCCAATCCCAAATCTATCATTCATTTACAAAGTATTCTTCCAGTTAATAATTCAATAGCCCAAAATTATGTTTGCAGTAACGAAAAAATCAAAGATGCGAACAAAATAATTAAAGGTATAGCAATTGAAAATGAATGCATCTATATTGATGTTCATCATTTGTATGTAAAGGATGGTGAAATGGATGCGTCTTTATCAAGAGATGGTGTACATCTTTTACCTAAAAGTTACGACGCTTGGGCTAATTTATTAAAGCCGTATGTTGAGGAGAATTATACAATGATTCCGTAATTGATTTATAATTATAACAGTGACTCCCCCAAACCAATCATCTTGGAGGAGTCACTATTTTTGGCTAATTATTTCTTCTTCGGCTTTCTACGAGCCCAACCTTCTTCCTCAAAATCAGGCTTTTCACCCTTCAACCATTTGTTGTTTTCAGGAGCGAAGAACTTCATCCAGTCATCCTTTTTCTTAGGACCACGAGGCTCGGTGTAACCACGTTCTTCACGGCTTGGCTTGGCTTTCTTTTCCTTCTTCGGCTCTTTTTCCGCTTTAGGAGCCTTGGAAGCTTTGGGTGCCTTGTCAGACTTACGTTCCTTCTTCGGAGCGTCTTCCTTGCGACCACGCTTCTTGCCGCTCTTGTCGCTATTGCCATTGTTCTCTCCAGCGAGTTCCAC
>JAFYPV010000004.1 GCA_017559935.1 Bacteroides sp.
AATATTTCAAGGGATTTTTTCAAAAAGGAAACTAAATACGGTAATCACCTTTTACAAGGGGATTTTTCACTTAGTTTATTTTCAAATCAAATAAGTTGCATACATCAAGAATTATATCGAATTTTGTGTATGAAGATTAAAAATGAATGATTATGCTTAGCAAATTAAAACTGAATCAACTATATTTTAAGGATACGTCGTTTGTGAATCTGATGACGAAACGTATCTTCAATGTGTTGTTGGTTGCCAACCCTTATGATGCGTTTATGTTGGAAGATGACGGTCGTATTGATGAAAAGATATTCAATGAATACATGAACCTTAGCCTTCGTTATCCGCCACGTTTTACGCAAGTCTCTACAGAAGCGGATACTTGGAAGCAGCTGAAGAATACGACATTTGATTTGGTGATTGTTATGCCAGGTACGGATAATAGCGATACGTTTGATATTGCTCGATCAATTAAAGAAAAATATGAACATATACCTTTAGTGGTGCTTACTCCGTTTTCTCATGGCATTACTGCTCGTATGGAACATGAGGATCTAAGTATTTTTGAATATGTGTTCTGCTGGTTGGGAAATACGGACTTGTTGGTTTCAATCATTAAGTTGATAGAGGACAAGATGAATTTGGAACATGATATTAAGGAGGTTGGTGTTCAGATGATACTATTGGTGGAAGACTCCATTCGTTTTTATTCATCAGTATTGCCGAATTTGTACAAATTTGTGTTGAAGCAGAGTCAGGAGTTTGCTACCGAGGCATTGAATGTGCATCAACGGACGCTTCGCATGCGTGGACGTCCTAAAATTGTATTGGCACGTACTTATGAAGAAGCTATGCATTTGTATCATCGGTATGAAAAGAACGTATTGGGGGTAATAACGGATGCTCGTTATCCACGTGAGGGGATAGTTGACCCAATGGCGGGTATCAAGCTGATGGCAGAAATTCGCAAGCATGATCCTTTTGTTCCATTGATTCTTCAGTCTGCTGAAGTGGATAATAAAAGATATATTGGGCAATACGATGCTAGTTTTGTAGATAAGAACTCCAAGAAGATGAATGTTGATTTGCGTGACATCGTTTCTGAACGTTTTGGTTTCGGTGATTTCGTTTTCCGTAATCCATCTACTTTGGAAGAAGTGGCTCGTGTGCGTAATTTGAAAGAACTACAGAATATAATCTTTTCCATTCCGAAGGAATCTTTCTTATATCATATCCAACGGAACCACATATCTCGTTGGCTATATTCTCGTGCCATGTTTCCACCTGCAGAGTTTTTGAAACAAATTACTTGGGACTCTTTGCAGGATGTGGATGAACATCGCCGTGTTATTTTTGAGGCTATTGTGAAGTATCGTAAAATGAAAAATCGAGGTGTCGTTGCTGTCTTCCAACGTGACCGATTCGACCGATACTCCAATTTTGCTCGTATCGGTGAAGGTTCATTAGGAGGAAAAGGGCGTGGATTGGCTTTTATCGATAATATGGTTAAGCGTCATGCGGAGTTTGAAGATTTTGAAAATGCAACGGTTGCCATTCCTAAAACGATTGTACTTTGTACAGATATTTTTGATGAATTTATGGATTCCAACCACTTGTATCAAGTAGCATTGAGTGATGTGGATGATGATGTCATTTTGAAAACTTTCCTTCGTGCTCGTTTACCGGAACGTTTAATGGAAGATTTTTTTGCATTTTTTGATGTTGTTCGCTCTCCGATTGCTATTCGCTCTTCAAGCTTGTTGGAAGATTCCCATTACCAACCTTTTGCGGGAATCTATTCTACTTATATGATTCCATATTTAGATGATAAATATGAAATGCTTCGTATGTTGAGTGATGCAATTAAAGGGGTATATGCTTCTGTCTATTTTAAGGATAGTAAGGCCTATATGCAGGCAACCAGTAATGTAATCGACCAAGAAAAAATGGCTGTTATTCTGCAAGAGGTTGTTGGTACACAACATGGTGACCGTTATTATCCATCCATTTCGGGCGTAGCTCGTTCATTGAACTATTATCCAATAGGCGATGAAAAAGCTGAGGAAGGAACGGTAAGTCTTGCTTTAGGTTTGGGTAAATACATTGTGGATGGTGGTTTGACACTTCGGGTCTGTCCATATCATCCGACACAAGTTTTGCAAACAAGTGAAATGGAAATAGCCCTACGCGAAACACAGACATCTTTTTATGCGCTCGACTTGAAGAATAAAGGTGAAAACTTCTCTTTGGACGATGGATTCAATCTGTTGAAACTTCCAGTAAAAGAAGCGGAAAAAGATGGCTCTTTGCAGTACATTGCTTCCACTTACGATCCTTATGATATGGTTATTCGAGATGGTATCTATCCTGGAGGCCGTAAGGTGATCACTTTTGCTAATATTCTCCAGCATGAAGTGTTCCCGCTATCTCGTATTCTTCAGTTGGCGCAGGAATATGGACAGAGTGAGATGCGTCGTCCGGTGGAAATAGAATTTGCAGTAACGCTGAATCAAAAGGAAAAGTCAGGTACATTCTATCTGCTTCAGGTACGTCCTATGGTGGACGTGAAGGCTAATTTGTCTGAAGATCTGAATCTAATACCGGAAAAAAATGTACTATTAAAGAGTTATAACTCATTGGGACATGGAGTGATGGAAGACATCTATGATATTGTTTATGTAAAGACCGATGGTTATAATGCCGGAAATAATCCGACTATTGCTTATGAAATAGAGAAGATAAATCGAAAGTTTTTAGACGAGGGTAAACATTATGTATTGGTAGGTCCAGGTCGATGGGGTAGTAGTGATTCTTGGTTAGGTATTCCTATCAAGTGGCCACATATCTCGGCTGCTCGTGTCATTGTTGAGGCAGGGTTGACGAACTATCGGGTTGATCCTAGTCAAGGTACGCACTTCTTCCAGAATTTGACTTCTTTCGGAGTAGGTTACTTCACGATCAATGCCTATATGAATGACGGGGTTTATAATCAAGATTATTTGAATGAACTTCCGGTAGTAGAAGAAACCAAGTTCTTACGCCATATTCGTTTTGAAAACCCGATTGTGGTCAAGATGGATGGAAAGAAGAAAGTCGGTGTTGTGATGATGCCGAAGGAATAATGAAAAAGAGGAGGGTTTACCCCTCCTCTTTTTCATTATGGTTACTTATTTACCATATCATAAGAGTAAGAAACTATTTGCACAGGGCCAAGCAAACCGGAGGATTGCAACTCTGAGTCGGCTTTGACATCAGAAGCTGAATGGTACGTGAAGCGTTCCTTTTCAGGCATTGACAATTCACCAATCATTCTGTTTCTCCAGCAATTTACCACTTCAATCTCCAATTCATTTTTTCCTTCTTTGAGTAGGTGGGTAATGCCGAGTTGATAAGGTGTTGTCCATACACCACCAGCATCCTGACCATTTACGCGCACTTTAGCCATTACCATAACTTTGCCTAAGTCAATATAAACAGGTTCGTTTGGCAATTGGTTGATGTTGAATGTTGTTTTATAAACCGCATGTCCGGAGAAATATTTGATTTGTGGATTCTCACTTTCTTTCCAATCAAACAAAACGTCGGTTGTTATAGGATTCTTTGGTCCTCCTCTGTTTTCTTCAAATTCTATGGTCCATGGTCCGTCAATCGCAGCTACAAGTTCTGCTTGTGGATAGTTTTTGCTCGATTTTATGTCCTTAGCAGGCTTGCGGAAAATAATAAATGAACTTTCTAGCGGAGCCAAAGTAATGGGTACGGAAGTCGAACTTGTTAGTTGCTTGAACTCCGGAAGGTAACGGACTTCACTGGTAAGGGGATTCCATAATTCCGGTTGCATTCCTTTCACTCGGAAGTTGGCTTCGAAAGAGATGCTTTCTTCTCGTTGGTTCGATACAAAATAAATGTCTCCCTCTTCAGTAGTCAAGTGAATGAAGAGTACCGGAAGCATCGGGTCGGATATGGTGAAATCCGGTTGGGTGTTCAAATCTGCAAATATCTGTTCGAGTGATGCGTTCGGATATATTCGGCCTTTGCCGTAATTTATCTTTTCTGCAAACTGGAATTGTTTGCTTTGCCACATTTCTTCGGCCATGGCTTTTACCTGATAGTCAGATTCAGGATAGTCTTGCAAGCTAGGCGAACGATGTGGAGCTTGTCCTTGAAGTACAATACCTTCTTTTACGAGTTGTTGAACCTTAGTCAAAAGTTTCGGACGCATAGTATTAATCTTGGGAAGTACTAACACGCTGTACTTCATACCACTGGCAAGTACTAATTTACCTGCTTCGGCTTTTGCTGACATCAGCACTTCTGCATTCACATAATCATACGAATATCCGCGAGGTATCTCAGGATTGCGTACACCAGTCATTTTGGGAGTATCTTCTCCAATAAAATAGGCTACATCGGCCACATATTTTCCCTGTTGAAGCATGTAGTTGCATCTTTTGAGGTAATCCAAAAAGACATCTAGTTGGGAGAACCAAGTGTTGTTTCGATTAAACTCATTGCCAAACCAGGCATTGATGCCTGGGGTACGGTCGTCCGGTTGTTGGATGTAAATGTGAAGTAGGGAAGCATTGATACCTTCTGTAAAAAAACGGTCAATGCGCTGCTTCATGGTTGCTGGATAAAGGTCGAAGTTTGATCCTCCGCAAGTACATGATTCTGCCCAAACCTTCTCTTTCCCATAAATATGTCCGCAACTGGAGGCTGCACGGTTTTCAATATCACCTAATTCACCAAAACTCCAGAACTCGCCACCGATTTCATCCGATTGTCCACCATATTGAAGGAACTCTCCAGGGAATCCCCAATGGCCATAGTTTTCCAACCAAGTTGTAAAACCATGTTCGTGGCTGACTTCACGAAGTCCAGCTACATATTCGTATGCCACTTGATCAGCAATCAAACGGCGAAGGTCCCAAAGAAAGCGGTCAGTAATCTCCGGTGAATTTACCACGACACCATTCAATGCAGGAATATAAGGGACAGGATCGTAACCATATACTTGCTTGAAGTATTCAATTAAGTTGTCTGTCCAGTTTTGTCCGCCGGTTTCGTAGCTGTCTTCAATGATGTAACGGAAAGTCTTTCGGTCCTTAGCTGGAATACGTTCAATAATTTTTCCGATATAATTATCGAAATGGTAGCGGATATGCTCCTTACTCATCTTGTCCGTTTCAAGTCCTCTTCCTTCTTTTGGGGCAGGACTGTTAGTTACTCCAGTAGGAAGCATACCTGTGCGGGAGATAACCCATGTACCTTCGGGTATGTTCCAAGTCAAAGTTCCGTCCGCAGTCATGTTGGCACTAATATCTTTCACTTCAACGCTTTGAAGCATGGAAGCGTTAGGATATTCCGGTTGTGGACGCCATAGATAAGCATCCCACATCGGGAGCGGATTGGGAAACATTTTGGCCAGGGTCTTTTCGGCATAGAGTTCTACTTGTGGGATATCTGAGAGTTCTACCTTACCAATGAAGCCCTTTTCGCTCAAAGTGATACAAAATTCCGTTCCTTCTGTTTCTGGTAATGAGAATACAAACGGAGCTAGCGGAATAAAACCAACAATGTTTTGAGTATTGCTGCGGTCAAGGTGATAATGGTCTATCGTTTCCCATTTGTTTTTTTTCTTCACGGCAATTTGCATATCTGCTCTTCCGCCTCTAATTGGATAAAGTACGAGGCTTCGTGCCATACCGGGTTTGTCGCTTTGAAGGATAATTTCTTTTTCTTCAGCAACTTGTTGGATCGTAGAGAAGTTTGTTTGTGATTGGACAAGGGGGTAGGCCAAAACTTTTACATCCTGTCCGTCTTTACCCAATGGAGGAAGTTGTGCATGGTATTTCATGGGACCTTGCACCGTATCGTTAACGGCGGTAAGATAGCGCATGGATTGTTCGGGTTTTACCCAAGGTCCACCGCTTTGGCTCCAACCTGGACAGTTGAACAGGCCCACTTCGATGTTAAGTTCGGTTGCAGTTTTGAACATGGTGTGCAAAATCTTCCACCATTTATTAGAGAATAGCTTTACAGGGCCGGTTGGTGTACCTTGACCTTCGCCAATCATACCGATTTGTACACGATTGATGCCGACTTTTTTCATGGCTCGAAGGTCTTTTATGACTCCGTCTTCCGAAATGTTTCCGTCAATCCAGTACCAATAGGTTGCAAGAGGTTGGTCTTTGGGTGTTTCAATAAATGTCTTTTGCATTTTATCGAAGCCGTCAGCTATTGCTTGTTGACCTAATGAAAGAGCTGCCAATACTATAAATGCGGTAATGAGTTTTTTCATAGAGATATGATGTTATTTGATTTCTTGTTGATTCTTCTCGTATTGCTTGACCACTTCTAGTAATCTATTAGGATAGTTTGAAATGATAGCATCTACTCCGGCATCGATCATTCGATTCATGTCATCTTGATTGTCAACTGTCCAAGTCACGACTTTCATGCCTCTTTTGTGAGCTTCGTCTACACACGACTTGGTTACAAAGACGCTTGCAGGACTGAACCATTCAGGAACGAAACCGATATTCCCTAAGATGGTGTCAAAGTCCATTTCTCTGTTTCCTAACCAACGGACCTCTTCTCCGCCTACTAAATATGAAAGATGCAGATTCGGATATTTTTCGCTCATATAAGCTAAGGCTCTTTCATCGAAAGTTTGAATAATCAAACGGTCTCCTAATTTGAACGGATTGATAACCTCCAAACAGATATCCACCATTTCATTGTATACTGGCCAATCTTTTCCTTCGATCCCTCCGTTCCAATTCGGATCGGCCTTGATTTCGATGTTGTACTTCATGGGTGCCACTCCCTTTTCTTTAGCATAATTTTCAATGAATGTCAATACATCCGAAAGCAAAGGCCTGATGGCTGGCATTGTTTTCTGTTCTGGGTAGTTTGGGTGTTGTCTCAGTCCGACATCGTATTTGCGGATTTCGTCATAAGTCAATTTCCAGAAATACTCTCTTGGTTCTTCTTTTTTGACCGGTGTTCCATCGGGGCGTGTGGTTTCTTCGGAAGTAAAGAACTTGTCGTGTGAAAGGATTACTTTTTTATCCTTAGTGACAACGATGTCCATTTCCAAAGTGTTGACACCTAGGTCGACAGCATTCTTCATGGCTTCCAGTGTATTGGCTGGTAGAAGTCCCATACCACCTCGGTGGGCTTGTACGTCCACAACATATTTCGGTTGTTCTTTAACTTTAGTTTGTTGACAGGAACTGAATGAAAAGAGTATAGCTGATAGGCATAAACTCATGATGAAATGTTTTTTCATAATGGATATGTGATTTTAAGATTGAATAAATTGGACTAAATGGATGGCAAGTTATAAAAAATATAGGAAACCGCATATGCTAGATATAAACAAAAAGCAAGGTGAACGAAATAATGCGTCCACCTTGCTTCTGTTGATATTCAAAATATGTATTATACAATGCCTTGTGCCATCATAGCCTTTGCTACCTTCATGAAACCAGCGATGTTTGCACCCTTTACGTAGTTTACATAGCCATCTTCTTCAGTACCATACTTCACGCAATTCTCGTGGATGTTTTCCATAATGTAGTGAAGCTTGTTGTCTACTTCTTCAGCGCTCCACGAAATACGTTCTGAGTTCTGGCTCATTTCCAATCCTGATACCGATACACCACCAGCGTTGGCTGCCTTACCTGGAGCATACAATATTTTAGCTTCTTGGAAGATACGAATTGCGTCTGGAGTAGAAGGCATGTTAGCACCTTCAGATACAGCGATAACACCATTGTTAACCAACATCTGGGCATGATCACCATTCAATTCGTTCTGTGTAGCTGATGGAAGAGCGATGTCTGCCTTTTCACCCCATGGTTTTTCACCTGGTACATACTTAACGCCATACTTTTCTGCGTATTCGCGGATACGGCCACGATACAAGTTTTTCAATTCCATGATGTAGTCGAGCTTTTCACGGTCAATGCCATCTGGATCATAGATATAACCATCAGAGTCTGACATGGTCAAAACCTTGCCACCCAATTGAAGAACTTTTTCGGCTGTATATTGAGCAACATTACCAGAACCAGAAATCAAAACAGTCTTTCCTCGCAAATCTGTCCCCTTGGTTTTCAACATTTCCATCAAGAAATATACGTTACCATAACCTGTTGCTTCTGGACGAACCAATGAACCACCAAATTCACGTCCCTTACCTGTGAAAGTACCTGTAAATTCACGGGTAAGTTTCTTGTACATGCCAAACATGTAGCCTACTTCACGACCACCTACGCCAATATCGCCTGCTGGAACATCTGTGTCCGGGCCAATATGACGCCACAATTCAAGCATAAACGCTTGGCAGAAACGCATAACTTCAGCGTTTGACTTTCCACGTGGAGAGAAGTCAGAACCACCTTTACCACCACCCATCGGGAGAGTGGTCAACGAGTTCTTGAATGTCTGCTCGAAAGCTAGGAATTTCAAGATACCTAAGTTTACAGATGCATGGAAACGGATACCACCCTTGTAAGGACCGATAGCGTTGTTATGTTGTACGCGGTAACCCATATTGGTTTGGATATTGCCTTTATCATCCATCCAGGTCACGCGGAATTGATATACGCGGTCAGGAATACACAAACGTTCAATCAAGTTAGCTTTGTCAAATTCCGGGTGCTTGTTATATTCTTCTTCAATAGTACCAAGCACCTCTTCTACTGCCTGATGATATTCAGGTTCATTCGGAAATCTTCTTTTGAGATCTTCTAATACCTTTGCTGCGTTCATAGTCTTATTTATTATTGTTTATTATTCTCTCTTTATATTAACGTCGCGAAAGTATGTATAATATTTGAAGTGTGCAACGTTTTATAAAGAAAATAGCGATATAATAATCAAATTGTTTTTATTATGCGTGAATGTTTGGTAAAAAGATTATCTTTTATTGTTTTTAACGGATTTTATTATTGGGATAAATACTAATGCTCCCGAAATGACAATCGTTAATACCAAAGGACCGTCAATTCGTTCACTCCCTACTAAAATAAGATAGCATATGGCTATCCATAGTAGGGTGAGAACGATAGATTGTGCTGTCGTAAGCGGTTTTCTCATTGTTTTTTCTTCTTTTCAACAATAGCATCGATGACCGCTACAGCTGTGATATTTACAATATCTCTAACTGAAGCCTCGCAGTCGGTAAAATGAATAGGTTTGTTCAATCCCATTTGGATAGGTCCAATAACTTCAGTTTCCTCCATTGATTGAATCAGTTGATAAGTGGCATTTGCTGAACTTAAGTTTGGGAATATCAATGTATTTACATCCTTTCCCTTCAAACGGGTAAATGGATATTTCTCATCACGAGCCTCTTTATTCATGGCATATTTAACTTGCATTTCACCATCGATAGCTAAATCGGCATTCTCGCGCTGCATAATATCAATGGCTTCATGTACTTTGGCGGGACTACCTTCAGTGTCAGAACCAAAATTAGAATACGAAAGCATAGCCATAACAGGAGTATGGTTGAAAAATTCAACGGTAGTCTTTGACAATTTTGCAATATCGACCAAAGTCTCGGTATCTGGGTGGCGATTAATTAAGGTGTCTGCCAAGAAATACGTACCCTTCTTGGAATTAAGGATATGCATGGTAGCAAAATGCTTGAATTCTGGGCGAATTCCAATAACTTCTTTCGCAACTTTGATTGTGTTGGAGTATTTGGTATATAGACCAGTGATGAATGCATCGGCTTCACCGGTTTCTACCATCATCATACCGAAGTAGTTACGTTCGAACATTTTGTCATTTGCTTCCTGGAAATTTGCTCCCTGGCGGGCACGCTTTTCGGCTAATATGTGGGCGTAACGTTCACGACGTGAAGCTTCGTTCGGGTGACGGAGATTTACGATTTCAATGCCCTCAAGACTCAATTCGAGTTCTTTGGCGAGTTTACTGATAGCTTCGTCATTACCTAACAAAATAGGATGACAAATCCCTTCAGCTTTTGCGTCTACAGCTGCTTTCAGCATGGTAGGGTGAATACCTTCGGCAAAAACTACTCGTTGTGGATCGCGTCGCGCTGTGTCATACAATTGGCGGGTAAGTTTACTTTCTTGACCCATCAATTCTTTCAGATGTTGGCGATAAGCTTCCCAATCTGTGATTGGCTTACGTGCAACGCCTGATTCCATGGCAGCTTTAGCTACGGCCATAGATACTTCTGTAATTAAACGTGGATCTACAGGTTTCGGAATGAAGTAATCCGGACCGAAAGTGAAGTTGTTTACATGATATACTTCATTCACAACATCTGGTACCGGTTGTTTGGCCAAATTGGCAATGGCACGAACGGCTGCCAACTTCATTTCTTCATTGATGGCAGTGGAAGCAACATCCAATGCACCACGGAAGATATACGGGAATCCAATTACATTATTAATTTGGTTTGGATAATCGCTTCGACCAGTAGACATCAAAACGTCTGGACGGGCAGCCATAGCATCTTCGTAAGATATTTCAGGAACCGGATTAGCTAAAGCAAACACAATTGGGTGGTCGGCCATATTTCGAATCATTTCTTGCGACAAGACATTGCCCTTTGATAAGCCAAGGAATACATCTGCATCCTTGATAGCTTCTTCTAAAGTATGGATATCGCGACGATCAGTTGCAAAGTAACGTTTGGTATCGTCCAATTTCTCACGATCACTGGTGATAACACCTTTCGAATCGAGCATAATGATGTTCTCATGGGTAGCACCTAATGCTTCATACAATTTGGTGCATGAGATAGCTGCAGCGCCGGCACCGTTCACTACAATCTTGATATCCTCAATCTTTTTGCCTGCTACTTCAAGTGCATTCAACAAACCTGCAGCTGAAATAATAGCTGTACCATGTTGGTCATCGTGCATCACAGGAATATCCAACTCTTCTTTTAATCGGCGTTCAATTTCAAAACATTCAGGTGCTTTGATATCTTCCAAGTTGATACCTCCAAAGGTGGGAGCAATAGCTTTGACTGCTTCGATGAATTTTTCTGGGTCCTTCTCATTTACTTCGATATCAAAAACATCTATTCCACCATATATTTTGAATAAAAGGCCTTTTCCTTCCATGACAGGTTTTCCGGCCATAGCACCGATATCACCCAATCCCAAAACAGCGGTACCGTTCGAAATTACAGCAACCAAATTTCCCTTAGCAGTGTACTTATAAGCATCTTGCGGGTTCTTTTCTATTTCGAGACACGGTTCGGCTACTCCTGGAGAATAGGCAAGTGACAAATCTGTCTGTGTTCTATACGGCTTGGTTGGCACAACCTCAATTTTGCCAGGCTTTCCTTGTGAGTGATAAAGCAAAGCGGCTTCTTTTGTAATCTTTGCCATAATCTTTTTCCTTAAAAATGTTCTAGTTTTTGTAAATTGGCGGCAAATGTACAATAAAAATATAAAAATGTCGTTTCTATTAGAGAAAAAATATCCAAACGTTTATTTTGACGTTTTGGTACCGTTCATTTATATTCATATTTTGATTCATAATGATAATATTCTAAAAGTGTGATTTTATAGTATATAGGTGTTATTTATAACGAAAGGAGTTGTCTGAATGTTTATTATATGAGAAAAAATGAATAATTTTGCACCCTCGAATAACAACCAAAACTAGGAATATATAACATTAAATTTTAGGATAAATCAATGAAATTCTTATTGAAACCCGTTTGGACGCTTGTATTGCTTGCAATGATGGCAACAAGCGCAAAAGCTCAGGACACATTGAGAGTCACTTTGAAAGAAGCGATTCAGATTGCGTTGAGTGAAAATCCGACTATTAAAGTAGCCGATCAGGAAATTCAGTTAAAGAAAGAAGCCAATCGTGAGGTGCTTTATGGCCTGTTGCCGGAAGCGAGTCTAGTTGGTAGTTTCAATCATACGATTGAGAAGCAGACTATGGCTATGATGGGACAAACTTTTAAAGTGGGTTCTTTGAACAGTATCAATGGTGGTGTATCAATTAGCTTGCCAGTGTTTGTTCCGGCTTTGTATCAAAGCATGAAGTTGACAAAGACTGATGTACAGCTCGCATTGGAAAAGGCGCGTTCTTCTCGTTTGGACATGGTAAATCAAGTAACTAAGGCTTTCTATCAGCTTCTTTTAGCACAAGATAGTTATCTGGTGCTTCAGAAGAGCTACAAGCAAAGTGAAGATAATTTCAATGTGGTGAATGCGAAGTTCCAACAGGGTTCAGTTAGCGAATACGATAAAATTAGTGCCGATGTACAGATGCGTTCATTGAAGCCGACATTAGTTTCTGCCGGTAATGGTGTAAACTTGGCAATGCTTCAGTTGAAGGTGTTGTTGGGCATGGAATCGGATATGCCGGTTGCGGTAGTCGGTAACTTGAAGGACTACGAAATGGCTATGTTCACTCGTCAGGCTCAGCCACAGGCTAAGGATATTGTGGGCGGCAATACAACTCTTCGTCAATTGGATTTGAATTATGACATGTTGCAGAAGAATTTAAAATTGAAGTATACTAATTTTATGCCAACCTTGGCTCTCTCTTTCCAATATATGTATACGACCTTGGGTAATGACTGGAAAATCAAGAATTACGAATGGAATCCGTATTCAACTTTGGGATTGAGCCTTTCTATTCCTTTGTTTAAAGGTGGCAATTTCTCTCAAGTGAAGCAAGCTAAACTTCAGTTGAAACAGTTGGATCAGACCCGTATCAATACCGAACGTCAGTTGAAAATGCAGGCTCAGAGCTACTTGAATAATATGTCAGCTAGCACCGAACAGGTAGTCAGCAACAAGGAAGCGGTACTTCAAGCTGAAAAGGGACGCACAATCGCTGAAAAGCGTTACGAAGTAGGTCGTGGTACTATTCTTGAATTGAATAGCTCGGAAGTAGCTTTAACACAAGCTAAGCTTACTTACAATCAATCTATCTACGATTACTTGGTGGCTAAGGCCGACCTCGACCTCGTGATGGGTGTGGAAGACGTGATTATGATTAAAGAAGAAAAGAAATAACAAACAGTATAATTAGAAAACAGTTATGAAGAAAAGTTTTCAGTTGGCTGCGGTAATGGTTGCAGCTATGTTGGGTGCCTGCTCAGGCGGTGAAGAGAAAAAGGCAGAAACAGCTGTCGAAACGGTTATTGAAAAACCGACCGTGAAGCTTGCTACAGTAACATCACGTGATGTAGAACAGATTGGCGAATTTACAGCTACGGTAGAGGCCGAAGCGAAGAACAACATTGCTCCGACATCGCCGGGACGTATCAGCAAGATTTTTGTGGAAGTAGGCGATCAGGTTCGTAAGGGTCAAAAGTTGGTGCAGATGGATGCTACTAACCTCACTCAGTTAAAGTTGCAATTGGACAACCAAGAAACAGAATTCAAACGTGTAGATGAATTATATAAGGTAGGTGGTGCTTCAAAGGCAGAATGGGATGCAGCCAAGACAAACTTGGATGTTCGTCGCTCTTCTTACGAAAACTTGTTGGAAAACACTCAGTTGGTTAGTCCGTTGAATGGTGTGGTTACTGCTCGTAACTTCGATAACGGTGACTTGTATACATCCACTCAGATGCCGGTATTGGTTGTTGAACAAATCGCTCCGGTGAAGTTGATGGTCAACGTTTCTGAACCTAACTTCCCGAAGGTAAGCAAGGGTATGCCGGTAAAGGTGAAGCTTGATGTTTATGAAGGTGAAGAATTTGAAGGCAAGGTAAGCTTAGTTTATCCGACTATCGATGCAGCTACACACACATTCCCTGTTGAAATCACTTTGGCTAACGCTAACCAACGCGTTCGTCCGGGTATGTTTGCTCGTGTAATTATGAACTTTGGTTCAAAGAACCACGTGGTAGTGCCTGATATGGCTATCGTGAAGCGTGCAGGTTCTGGCGACCGCTATGTATATGTATACAATAACGGTAAGGTATCTTATAATAAGGTAGAATTGGGGCGCCGTATGGGTACTGAATACGAATTGATTTCAGGTGTAGACAACAATTCACAGGTTGTTGTTGCAGGTCAGATTCGTTTGGCTGACGGTGTAGAAGTAGAAGTTATTCAATAATCTTTAACCACTTAAAAAGATAACTATGAGTTTATACGAAGGAGCGGTTAAAAGACCGATTATGACCACGCTTTGCTTTATTGCGGTAGCGATTTTTGGTCTCTTTTCGTTGTCGAAACTTCCGGTAGACTTGTATCCGGATATCGAAACCAATACTATTATGGTTATGACATCCTATCAGGGTGCCAGTGCCTCGGATATTGAAAACAACGTGACTCGTCCGTTGGAAAATACCTTGAACTCGGTAGAAAACTTGAAGCACATCACTTCAAAGTCTTCCGAAGGTGTGTCTATCATTACCTTGGAGTTTGAATATGGTAACGACATCGATGTTTGGAGAAACGATGTTCGTGATAA
>JAFYPV010000135.1 GCA_017559935.1 Bacteroides sp.
CCAGCGATTTCTGAACCCGGAGCCTTGCTCTGACCGATGCGTGGAGCCAAAGCAGCATCTGCCTGGAGTTCGCCTTCAATCTTCAATTCAGGAGCCATTTCCTTTGCGATAGCCAAAGCTTCTGTTACCTTGTCTACTACTTCGTGCTTAGCCGAACCCTTAGTAGAGAAGCTCAACATAGCCACGCGTGGGTCGATACCTGCAACGGCCTTAGCAGTCTGAGCTGTACATACGGCAATCTGAGCCAATTGGTTAGCATCCGGCATCGGAGTAACAGCTACGTCACCAACGAACAATACGCCGTTTTCACCGCATTCAGGAGCTTGAGTCAACATCAACATACCGCCTGATACGCAAGTGATACCCGGAGTAGTCTTGATGATCTGCAATGCAGGACGAAGAACGTCGCCTGTAGTATTCTGAGCACCAGCCAACTGACCGTCAGCGTCGCCAGCCTTGATGATCAAGCAACCCAAGTACAATGGTTTTTCTACCAATGCGCGTGCTTCTTCAATAGTCATACCTTTTTTCTTGCGGAGTTCGCAAAGGAGCTGAGCATATTCTTCCTTCTTCGGGTGATCAGCTGGGTTGATGATGGTTGCCTTGCCGATGTGTTCCAACCCCCATTCCTTAGCCAAGCCCATGATTTCATCTGGGTTGCCAATCAAAATAAGTTCTGCTACTTCGTCTGCCAAAAGTTGGTTAGCTGCCTTCAATGTACGTTCTTCAGTACCTTCTGGGAGAACGATGCGTTGCTTGTTAGCCTTTGCACGTTCTACGATTTGATTCATTAAACTCATAGTATATCTTTATATTTATGTTTAAACCAAACTAAAGTCTTTCATTATGCAAAATTAGGTAAATTTGCTATATTGACATTGCAAAAATGAATATATTTTTGAGCTAAATTGCATAAAAGATGTAGGATGTAGGATAGAAAGTCAAGCTTTATTTTAACTTTGTGGTGTTTTTTTAATATTGGTTTGATATGATTCGTCAATGTGCTGTTTTGTTCGGTTGTTTGGCTTTAGGAGAACTCATTGTTTTTCTAACTGGCATCAAACTCCCTTCTAGTATTATCGGAATGTTGTTACTGACTTTGTTCTTGAAATTAGATTGGGTGAAATTGAAATGGGTGCAAGGATTGTCTGATTTTCTGGTAGCTAATTTAGGCTTCTTTTTTGTACCTCCAGGAGTGGCATTGATGCTTTATTTTGACATTATAGAAGCCCAGTTTTGGCCGATTGTGATTGCATCGGTGGTTAGTACTGTGCTTGTGTTAGTTATTACTGGTTGGACTCATCAAATCATTCGTAAAATAAATGGAATTTCTAGAAAATAAATATTTGCTTCTTGCTCTTACTTTCGGAGTTTTTGCAATGGCAAAATGGTTGCAAAAAAGAACGGGGTGGATATTGCTGAATCCGATTCTTTTGACCATTGCTTTATTGATTCTCTTTTTGAAGCTCTCAGGAATCAGTTATGAAACTTATTGTGAAGGTGGCCAGTTGATTGAGTTTTGGCTAAAGCCGGCGGTCGTTGCCTTGGGAGTACCTCTTTATCTGCAATTGGAAATGATAAAGAAACAGCTTTTGCCGATTTTTTTGTCTCAATTGGTAGGCTGCTTAGTAGGTATTGTGTCAGTAATACTAATTGCCAAAGGATTAGGCGCTACTCCTGATGTCATTTGTTCGTTGGCACCTAAGTCGGTGACTAGCCCGATTGCTATGGAGGTGTCGGCTGCAACTGGCGGTATACCGTCTTTATCGGCTGCTGTTGTTATTGTTGTTGGTTTGTTTGGCGCCGTATTTGGCTTTAAATTATTGGGATTAGGACAAGTAAAAAGTCCTATAGCACAAGGCCTTTCAATGGGAACAGCCAGTCACGCCATAGGTACATCTGCAGCAATGGAGGTAAGCCGGAAATATGGTGCGTATGCTAGCTTAGGATTGACATTGAATGGTATTTTAACAGCTTTGCTTGCACCGACAGTTTTGAGACTATTAGGGATTATTTAATCATCCTTAGTTAAGATTCGTTCCAGCTCTTCAGCAGTTAGTCTTAAGAAGAATTGACCTTTATAGGCAACGGAAATACCTCCTGTTTCCTCGGATACGATAATCGCCAAGGCATCAGTTTCTTGCGATACACCCATGGCGGCCCGATGGCGCAGACCCAATTCTTTTGGAATGTTCAAATCGTGAGAAACTGGTAAGATACATCCTGCAGCGATAATTTGCTTATGGCGGATAATCATGGCTCCGTCGTGCAATGGGCTATTTTTAAAGAAGATATTTTCGATGAGGCGCTGGTTTACATCTGCATGAATGGTTTCGCCAGTACGGATAATTTCGTTAAGAGGTACATTCTTTTCAATTACGATTAAGGCGCCAACTTTGCCTTTACTCATGCTCATACAAGCCATGACGATAGGCATGATATCGGCTCTCTCTGTTTTTTCTTGCTTGGCATTTCTGAGGATACGGAAGATGTTTCCCCAACGTTTGTGAGATCCCACTGTTACCAAAAACTTGCGGATGTCATCTTGGAAGAGGACAATCAAAGCCAATACACCTACACTGACCAACTTGTCGAAAATAGAACCCAATAGTCGCATCTCTAAAACTTGGGAGACGATGAGCCAACACCCGATGAACACCAAGATGCCGATAAAGATGTTGATGGAACCAGAGTCTTTCATCAGACGGTAAGTCTGATAAAGCAAGTATGCTACCAACAGGATGTCAATTAGGTCTTTTATGCTAAATTCGATAAACATTTTTCTTTTGTTTTTAGGTTAAAATGCAGTGCAAGCTTTCATCTTTTCCACTATTCGGACGGCTTCTACAGCGGCTTTTACATCGTGAACTCGTAGAATGTGTGCGCCTTTCATCAAGGCAATGGTATTTAAAACTGTTGTACCGTTCAAGGCTTCTTCCGAGCTAATGTCCAACAATTTGTATATCATGGACTTTCGGGAAACACCCACCAATAAAGGAAGCTCAAACAAACTGAATTCTTCCAAATGATTCATCAGTTCATAGTTGTGCTCCAAGGTTTTGCCAAAACCAAATCCCGGATCCAAAATAATGTCTTTGACACCTAAATCTCGTAATTTCTGCACTTTTTCAGAGAAGTAATAGAATACTTCTTTGAATAGGTTATTGTAATGCGGTTGGTCTTGCATGGTCTGCGGAGTACCCTTCATGTGCATGATAATATAGGGTATACCGAGTTGAGCGATGGTGGCAAACATATGCTCATCTAAATTGCCGGCGGCAATGTCGTTTACTATGGCTACTCCATATTCTTCCACACACATTTTTGCCACATCGGCACGGAAGGTGTCAACAGAAACAATGGCATTCGGACAATGGTTGCGAATAAGCTGAAGTCCCGTACGTAGACGACTCATTTCTTCTTCGGTGCTGACGTACTCAGCGTTGGGACGTGATGAATAGGCGCCTATGTCAATAATCGAAGCCCCTTCGTTTACTATTTGGTAAAGACGGGTTATGATGTCTTTTTCGGTTTCTGAACGACTGCCTGCATAGAAAGAATCGGGCGTTACGTTCAGTATGCCCATAACTTTCGGTTGCGAAAGATCCATCAACTGGCCGTTTACATTGATAAAGAAGGGTGTCTGATTATGCATCTTGGTAGATTATGGTTTCAATAGGACAAAAGTAAATAGAAATCTTGAGTTTTTGTTATTTTAGGTCTTATTTTTCCGTTATATTTGCCGTAACTTAATTTTAGTAAACAATTGAAAATGGAAATATCTACTATCTATTCCTATTTTAAAGAATGTGGAAAAGTAACAACCGATACTCGTAATTGTCCCGAAGGATCAATGTTTATTGCGTTGAAAGGTGAGACTTTCAATGGTAATGCTTTTGCAAAGCAGGCTTTGGAGAAAGGATGCCGTTTTGCGATCGTAGATGAAATGGAATTTGCAGAAGAAGGCAATCCGAATATCTTATTGGTGGATGATTGTTTGAAAACATTGCAAGGCTTGGCTAGAGAGCACCGCCGCCAGATGGGAACTCCTGTTATCGGTATTACTGGTACGAATGGAAAGACTACTACCAAAGAGTTGATTGCCACCGTTCTTCAGCAGAAGTATAACGTGCTTTATACACAAGGTAATCTGAATAATCACATCGGTGTTCCATTGACTTTGTTGGGGTTGAAGCCGGAACATGAGTTGGCGGTAATCGAAATGGGGGCCAATCATCCGGGAGAGATTGATACCTTGGTGCATATTGCGGAGCCAAATTATGGCTTGATTACCAATGTTGGCAAGGCGCATTTGGAAGGTTTTGGCTCGTTTGAAGGAGTGGTCAAAACAAAAGGTGAATTGTACGATTTCTTGCGTTCAAAGGAAAATTCGTTTCTTTTTTTAGATAAAGACAATGAGCATTTATGCGGAATTGCTACCGGATTAACAATTATTGGATATGGTATGGAAGGTGGTGAGGACTTGTCGGTTAGTGGTAAGCTTCATGCTTGTGCGCCTTTCTTGGCCTTCGAATGGAAGTATCAGGGAGAGAGTCACGATGTTCAAACGCATCTGATTGGAGCTTATAATATAAAGAATGCATTAGCGGCAATCACTATCGGTTGTCATTTTGATGTTCCTGCTGAAGCGATTTGCGAGGCTTTGAATAATTATATACCGAGTAACAATCGTTCGCAGTTGACTGAAACAGCAGATAATCATTTGGTTGTGGATGCATATAATGCCAACCCCACCAGTATGATGGCGGCTTTGGAAAATTTCCGTTTGATGGAGGTTTTGCATAAAGTGGCTGTATTAGGCGACATGAAAGAATTGGGTGAGGGTAGTGTAGAGGAGCATCGCAAAATCGTAGATTTCTTGCAGACTTGTGGCTTCGAACGCACCATCTTGGTGGGTGAAGAGTTCGGAAAAGTGAATGCGGTTTTCGAGCATTATCACGATGTCGAGGCTTTGAAGGGAAAATTTATGCAAGACAAGCCTGTGGGCAAATTTGTGCTCATCAAGGGCTCGAACAGCATGAAATTGGCTCAATTGAAGGATATCTTATAACCTTAATATGATGCAAATATAGTCAGATGGGTGTCCATATTGGACACCCATCTGACTATATTTGCATCTCTTTTATTTGTTCAAGAATTTCATTCATAGTGCGTTGAGCCTTTTTATAAATAAATATTCCGATGATGCCTCCTATGGTACATCCTATAATCAATCCGGTTAAAGCTCTTTGTAGCATTTCTCCACGAAGAACCTGGGAGATATCGTGTGTAAACCAACCAATGAAGACGATGCAGAATGGTATACCTATATACATTATCCATTTGTTGTAAAGTTTTTTAGCCGTTAGCGTATCTTTCCGTGCTTCCAGGAGATTTCCGTTGATGAACTTCTCCGGTCGGAAAAGGTTATGGATATAATAGTTGTATATTAGGACAGCTACCATGAAAAAACAAGCATAACAGCATAACCCAACCGAAACTCCTACTAATCCGGGCATTACCCATATATAAAAGGGTAACATAATAAGCGTCACAATGCTCTCTGTAATAGCTTTTCTGCTTATGCTAGAGGCCTTGTCTTTCATTGATTGGCGTATCAACCGTTCGTTTACAATCGCTTCTTTCTCAAGCTTCTGAGTTAGGATGGCAAGCTGCTCCTTCATCTCTTGCAGTTCTCTGGATTCAATATTATTCATCATAGTGATACGGGCTTTAGTGGTTGGACATTTGTTTAAGTTCTTCCTTAATCCGATATAGGCGGACGGAAACATTCTTTGTGGTGATACCCACGATGGATGCAATTTCATCGTAAGGCATGCCCTCAAGCCAAAGAAGTACGATGGCGCGGTCGAAGGGCTTGAGGCGGTGGATGCGCTCGTATAACATCTTCACTTGCTTTGTGTTGTCGTCCTTGTCATTGAAGAGGTCGATTCCCATGGTCAGCGGGATGGCCGATGTGCGTTTCTTCTTTCTTTCTTGCGAGATGCAAGTGTTGAAGCTCACCCTCCATATCCATGTGTCAATCTTGCTCTTCCCCTCGAAGGAGGCGAACCCTTGCCACAGATTGATCAGTACTTCCTGAAAGAGGTCGTTCACTTCGTCGGAATCCTTGGAGAACATGAAGCACACCGTGTAGATGGTGTTCTTATGCTCTTTTACTATTTGCGCAAATGCAGTTTCCAATGTTTTCATCTTTCTTTTCGGTTGTTTTTACCCATTAGACGATGGTTGTAGCCGAAAAACTACGAGAAAATGAGAGAATTTATACCCCGAACTTCTTCTTGTAATACGATTGGGCAGTATAGAGCGCAGCTGCAGGGTTGTTTCCCGTCACTCTATCCTTTGTGACTAAGGTAGTTACGTACGCATCCGAGTATTTGTAGAACAGACTGTCGTGCCCCACACAGAGGCCGATGACCACGTTCAAGTCCGTCTTTGCCTCGTTCAGCAATCGGGCTTGCAGGATAGGGTTGCACATTGCCGCTCCGATTTCCTCGCATTGGGCAGGTATGCCGATGGATGATTTCGCCTTGCCTGCCACCTTGCAGATGATGGCATAAGCCTCGAATCCGTTGGCCCTCAGAATCTTGGCAAAGATACGCGCCTCGTTGATAAGGCCGATGCAGTTGGCGATACCAATCTTCTTCGCTCCGATTTTGCGGGCAAATTCCATGATTTCCTGTACGCGTGTCCATTGGCAATAGCCTTCGTATTCCACCTCGGCACTCGCCACCATGATGTCGTGGTTCCGTCCTTCTTCGTATCGTTCCAAGGCCCATTGCAAGTCCTCGTCCTTCAAGTTCGTGGTCGGGCAGAATTCGGGATAAGTGCGGACTTTGAATTTGCAGTTCTGCGTGCCGCAATCCACGCAAGTATGCTGAATGTTATTTTCTTCTTTCATTATTTTCTGTAAATATAAGTTTTCAATGCTTCTACATATTCCTCGAAGGCTTCCACACCCTTTGGGGTGATCCGGCAGAGGGTGCAAGGCATCTTCCCCTTGAATGTCTTGGTCACTTCTATGTACCCTGCCTTGCTGAGCTTGTCTATTTGCACGCTCAGATTCCCCGCCGTGGCCTTCGTTTCTTGCTTCAGATAGACGAAGTCGGCTTCTTCTACCGATATCAAGATAGACATCACGCCAAGTCGGAGCTCGCTGTGTAATAAGGGATTAAGTTCTTTGAACATGTTTCTTTGCCTCCTTATTTAAATGATAGCCGGGCATCACCAGCATAACGATGAATCCGAGGGAGAAGGTGATGTAATACCAATAGAAATCATCCTTCATGAACACGATGTGGCAAGAGGCCATCATGATGAGTAGCAGAGCGCTGAAGGTTCTGATTTGTAAGGTTCGGTCGTCTAATATCGCCCCGGTAATGAATACGCCGATAGCCATCAAGATGCATGCGCCGGGAAGCATTAGCATCATGTTTTTGGCATAGATGGCGAGGAGGAACAAACCGGTCATTCCAATGCCTCCTATGGACATCCATACAGCTTTCAGTACCTTGTCCGTGAAGGTAACTACCGGTTTCTTTTCCTTTTTCAGTTGCCACGTCATGGTTGGCCATCCGATTATGGGGATAGCAAACCAAAGCCAGTTCCACATCGGGTTGTTGGTCCACATCAGCATGCTCATTACGGCGAGCGAGGTGATAGCGCCCAGCCATCCCCAAAGGATGAATTGGTTTCCGCGTCCTACTTGCAGGTTCTTCTTGCTGTTCTGAATCATTTGTGCGATGAGTTCCAAGCTTTCCTTTTCGTTTAATTTTCTTTCTTCCATATTGATGTTGTGTTTGAGAGTGGATAAAATAGTTTATTTTATAAACCATCGATGGCTTTAAAAAGTGGAAAACAGATTTGCTAGCGTTGTTTTCCACTTTGCTGGTTCCAAATATAATCAAGTTTATGATATAAACCAAATATTTTGGCGCTATTCGTGTTTTTTTCTTGTACTGAAGTCGTCTTTTCGATTTTTCGTCTCCTTCATTGGTTGACCAAAACGCTTCGGCATTTGGTGTAAAACGCTTCGACGTTTAAGATAAAACGTCGAAGCGTTTTTTGAAAGTGTGCGGCCTTGCGTAATTTTGTCATTTATATGCTTTCGTGTGCGCGCGTATAAATATTAAGGTAGGGTGTGGTTTCTAATGGATGGATCACTTCTTTTTAGTGCTCTACGGCATA
>JAFYPV010000136.1 GCA_017559935.1 Bacteroides sp.
TCTCTACTTCAGTATTTCAACTCAACCGCGTTTCTCTCTCGAAAGCGGGTGCAAAATTACTGCTTTACAACATATACTCCAAACATTACACGCATTTTTTTACCACTTTTTATAATTAAATACCTAAATCATTGATAATCAAGTCATGTTGAAGAGCAATATTTCATAGCACATAAAACATTGAATATAATACACACCTTAATATTTATACGTGTGCGCGTGAGGAGTCAAACCGGAATAAGGCTAAAATACAAAAAATACCATACAAAACCATCAAAATTCTTCCATCCACGTTCAACCATTCCGCCAAACGAGTATACTCCAAAGAAGAAAAAAACTGAATAATGAAAAATAAGGAAACGAATGAAAAGGAACGTTCCGCAATCAATGAGGCCATCCCTTCAACCACATCTGAAAGACAACGGAATGTATCGGACACATATCCATACACCACACCAGCTAATCCCATCCCAATTGAAAGAAGATAGACAAGTCCTTTGGAAAAAGGAGAATGCGACCAACCGCCCGTGATATTCCAATAGAGGTTCCATGGTAAAAACATAGACACAACCAGTATCGACAAATAAAGCAACAGAACACTAACCGCCAATGTCAATGCCCTACGTTCTTTTCTAGAAAGCAACTTATTTCTACCTACAAATCGTTTCACCGCATCATACAAGCCCGAACGGAGAACAATCCCCAATCCCATAAACAAAACGAGCACTATACCCAATATTGGAGACAGCACATAGTTTTCGACCACATGGCCCAATACCCATCTGATTCCCTCTGCACTCAACAAACTTTGCACTTCTCCTAAACCATAGATGTTTCCTATCCATGAAAAAAGAACCAAAGCAAGAGTCAGAAGGAAAAAGACAACAGTTAACGTAGAAGAAAATCGGCTACTCTTCATCTTCCTCCAAATGATCTACATCAATAATACGCAACTCGAATGCACGAGTCACCAATCGACAAGCATTCACACCGCTCCGCTCTTCCGGCTTGAAGAGACGCGCAATCAACTCGTTCTGACGTTTTTCCAAAGACTTCACCCCAAAAGGCATCCCTTTAAGATTGGTAATCATATCCTTGGTGTAGCCTAAAGCCAAGTGACGCAACAAACGCTCATCGTATTCATCAATATCGTATGTGATAATAGCTTCCTGACGACGCATTTCCAATGCAATCGATTCTTTAAATCGTTCAACGATCTTTTCCAATATCGGATAATTGAAGACCAACTTTTTCCCTTCCATAACAGCCTGTACATCCACTGCTGTCAACAATTCACCAGTCTTCAGGATAATACCATCAGCACCAGCATTCAAGGCATCTACCCATAACTTCTCATTGAGTATCTCCCCTGTAAATATCAACACCTTGACATTCGGATAATTCTTACGCAAAGACGCACAGATATCTACACCAATCGTCGTAGAACCACCCAAGCCCAAATCAAGCAATACCATATCAGGAGTACTGCTTTCCAACAACGGCCAAAATTCGGCTTCCGTCATGGCTGTTCCTATCACCTCTGCATTGGGAATCTCATGACGGAAAATCTCCTCGGTACCCTTCAATTCCAACTTCACATCCTCAACAATAATGACTTTGAATTTTTCTGTATCCATAATCCTTTCTTTAGTAATCTTTATTATCTTGCCGGAATGGTAAACCAAAGCATAAAACCTCCTCCTTCTGCCTGACAAGCATTCATTCTACAACCTCGACGACCGGCAAACTCATCGTGATCACGAATAATTTGTTTACATATCAAATACTCTGTACCTGACAGCACCCCTTCACTCCGATGCTGTATATGCGACAAACGAGGATAAAACAATTGGTTCAACTCTTCTTGCGAAGGACATCGTCTGCGATCGATAAAGTCGAAACGCACAAAATCCCCTTCCCTATATATTTTCAATTCCAATTCTCCTTCTCCCGAATGCGTCAAGGCCTCGTTGATGAGATTCTCCAACAAATATTTCAATTGGATTACATCACCCGTCATCTCTACCGATGCCACCTCAGTCTTCCACTCCAAACGGTCGAAACGTTTCTTTGTCACCCGTTTAAAATACCGGGTAGCAACTTCCGACAAATCCACGGCTTTCACCGCACTCCGACGGAAAGTAACTTCCTCCAACTGACGGGCCGCACACGAACTGAGCATGGTAAACACATCCTTATAATAGACTATCAGTTCGGCAATCGTTTCCACCTGCCGACGTTCTTCTTCCTCCGTCATACCTTCATGCAAACGGTCGATAATCTGCTTTATGCGATTTGGATAATAAATCGTTTCGTGTTTGATAGTAGACAAGCAATTATCAAGCACCATATTCTGAACATGCAACTGATTCTCCTCACGAAGCACCCTACGAGCCTCATCCTGAGCCACCTCAATATCCCGATATTTCTGCGCCACCAATTCCACCGCATGGTAGACTATAATAGCCACATACCCGGTTACCAGTTCCAGCAACAGCCGATCGTCTTCCTTATCCGAGCGAGTTGCACACTGTAAGCACATGGCTCCCAAGCAACGCTTCTCACCACCTATTTCCACACACAAAGGCAAACACCACCATTTCTTTTCAGGCTTCCATTCCCCATCCATTTTTTCTATACAATGGAGCATTTCCGACTTCATCTCCTCTGCTTCTTCCAATGCAGAAAAGGCATAATCCACTCCATGGGATTCATCCGAAACAATCGCCATTCCCAAAGCATCCATCGAAATGAGTTCACCCAACTCCTTATATAAGACATCCACCAATGCCGAAACAAATTCCCCCTTCTCTTTCCTATGCAATACCGGCGCCGCCAATGCCCGACGATTGATTTCCAACACTTGTTCCAACCCGTGCTGGAAAGCCAACCGATGACGCAAGTAAAGGAAATAATATCCCGCCAACAGGGCAACCAGAAAGGCTAGACAAAGAATCACCGCCACCCATTTTCCATTGGTAGACAACTGCATCCGCTCGCAATATTCTTCCAAGGAAGCGTCTACACTTATCTGCTTATATAGTGATGTATAAGCCTGATTGTTATACTGATATGCATCAAGTTCCCCCAATGCCAAATAGGCAACAGCCGCCTCATTCCGGACATCAAGCAACACATGATAATCCGACTCAAAACCAGCATCAAACCATTTCAGCTCGGCAGCAGCCCCCTCACCTACCAATTGCAACAACGGAGCCACAAACGAAGCATGCTTCATGAAATGCTGATTCATACAGTTCAATGCACTATCCGCATATTCCAAAGCCTCTGTATACAGACCTTCCAAATTCGCATGATAAACCGCATTGGCCAAACGATTGGATTCATGTAACAGCGAATCGTTCATCACCGTATCAACGGCCTGAGAACTCATCGGGAGAAGCAGACACATCAGCACCGCCAACACACGTCGCACTCCCTTTGGCAAACGGAAATAAAAACGACTTCCCTCACCCACCTTACTTTCAATTTGGAAACTGCACACACGGAACACCTCATTGGTCTTCCGATATTTTTCGATGATACCCTTGCAGTTCATCAATCCAAAACCACTTCCCTTACTCTTTTGCAATGCATCCACATCCGAAGTCGTACGGACACCAATCTTACCCGAATCATAAACCTTTTCATTCAAGATGCAAGCCACATCCTCTTCCGACAATCCCGGACCATTGTCCTGTACCGAAATCTCTACATAGTCGGCCTCCTCACGAGCATATACTAGAATGCTTCCACCTGATTGGGTATATTTTCTGGAATTCTCTGCCAATGTATTAATCATGAACAAAGTCAATGCCTTATCCGCTTTTACCCAAACATCAGTAGGTTCTACCGTAAACGTCTGATGCTTTGCCTCAAAATTCCTTCGTCCCTTGTTCAACACCTCAAACAATGGATTCAAAGCAAAATTTTCAACATTCAGACTCAATGAACCTTGGCGCATCTTAATCCACAAAGCCAAGATATCGTTATATTCATTGATGCAAGTGATCAATTCGCCAATGTATTGGAATTTGGATTCCTTAACTTCCTTCTTCGCCAAATAGTTGAAAGAAACTAACTTATGAACCTCATTTATCACGCGGTCGATATAAGGTGTAATCCCCGTCACGATGAACAGACAAGCCTTCTTGATCAAATTCTGACGCTTGTTTTCTATCAGATGCTGCTCATGTACATACTGCTCCTTTTCCAGACGACGGCGTTCCTCACCCAATCCGATGATAGCCAAACCATTTTCCAACGTCCAAGAAAGATAAGGAACAATCACTTCAAGCAACGCCTTATCCTCCTTCTTCATCTTGGATTCCATACGAATCTTCCAAAGACCGATAGGCAGTCCTTCCGAATCCTTCAGCACGAAAGAAAAACCGTCCTCCACTACCGGAATTACCCCATCCTCTATAGGGATGATTTCCATATCCGAGGCTCCCACCAGCCCTTTAATCTTTTCCTTCACCAAAGACATAATGGCATCAATCACATCTTCCACCGCCTCAGCATCCGATGACACCGAAGCCGTCACCTGCTTGGAAATCTCCAAGGTAGTACGCAACCGTTCGATGTATTGCACATTGCGGACTCGCCAACGCTTATTCAGCACCAGCATCAGAATCACCAGCAAAACAAAACCTCCCAAAGCCAATGACAACAAGACATTTAGCATCCTTGACTCTTCTTCTAAGGCAGCATATCGGCTTTCCAATTCTTTGTCCTGACGGGTATAATCCAATATATCCAAATAAATGTTTCGATTGTAATCCGATTGAGGCTTCATTCCCAAAGCCGAATAAGTCACGCTCAACTGCTCCCGGAAGCGAGCAATCCATTCAGGAACCGTCATAATCCCTTCGGCATTGATCCATTTCAACTCTATCGACTGAGTAGCCTCCGGAATATAAGGCTTCAATCTGTCCAACGTATCGTGGCAATGATAAAACTGCTCGTGATGCAGATTGACATACGAAAGTGCTTCCGACAAATACTTCAATGCCTCTTCGTGACGTCCCAATTCATTGCAACAAGACGCCAGCGTACGATAGGTTCCCGAAATCTGGTACCAGTCCCCATATTGCTTGAAAAGTTTCAACGCACTTTCAGAAAAAGCAAGAATCAACTCCTCCCAAGGCATATCGTTCCGGTTGACGATACGCATCATCCCCGGTCGGTTCTCCATCAGCCAATCGTAATGCTTCTTGTCCTTCAACAATTCCGCCATCGCCTGCGAAGCATTCGCTTCAAAGTAAACATATCCTTGTTCATGGCTGAGCATCAAGCAATCCATCAGGTAATCGAACTCACCTAGAACCACCTTTTCAGGAGTATCTGCTTCGTACATCCCCCCAGAACCTTTCATATAATAGTAGTAGAGAAGTTGGGACGTATCATCTTCCAGTTCCCGATTCACATCCACCTCATCAATGGCCTCCAAGGATTGTTGTTCCTGTTGCAAGTAATAATAATAGATAGCCGAAGTAATGGAAAATTCGGAACAAGCATAATTGAAACGACGGAGAACATCTTCATCCTTCATGACGTTCACATCCTCACCAATCCGTTTCATACGACGCAAGGCACTATTCCGATAATCATAGAATTCCTTGTTCATGGCCGTACGTTGACAAATCTTCATCATGCCGACATCCGCCACCAAACATTCCAATTCATTAGCCGTTTCCTGATATACCTCGTTCAACAAACTATCCGCCCGTTCAAAGTCCATCCGGATAAAGGAGCAAAAAGCCAGATTGTTCAAAGCCTCCGCTTTAAGGGAAGGATAACTACCACCCAATGCCAAAGCCTCCTCCGCCGCTTTCTCCGACACGTCCAGATTCTGGTATCGCCAATCATAGGCTTCCCTGTTCAAGGAGTCGACTTTCAAGTAAAGATCATCCGTCCTTCTTTCCTGACACGAGAAGAAAGAAAGACTGGTGAAAAAACAACTCCAAACGGCCAGCCATAAATACAAGTTTCTCATAAGTATATTTCATATTGAATGAAACGACTAAACAAAGGTAATAAAAAAGAAAAGCCATCCAAACAGGACGGCTTTCGAAATTACTCTAAAATCCAAAAGATTACTTCTTAGAATCTTCCAAAGAAACCTTTCTGAATTCCTTCAATACTTTTTCCAATTCCAAAGATGCCTTACGTGCACGAGTACCAGCAGCCTTGTTACCCTTTTCAGCCTGAGCAGCAGCATCTACCAACAATGCTTCGCTCATTTCTTTGATTTTTGCGATCAATTCGTTCATAATACTTAATTTTTTCAGATTTATATTAGACCTTTGTATATGCTTTTCTATTATTCCATATTTTGGGGCTAAATTACTAAAAAAGATTGGACTCCAAACATTTTACAAATAATTTATTTAAAAAATATCTATTTTTCTTCATTTTCTTTAAGCAAACCTTCGAACTCTATCATTAAAAACCTCCACACATTTGTTTCTTTTCATAAACTAAATTATCTTTGTTTAATACTATAATTATTGAAAGAATTTAAATAAAATATTTTTATGAAAAGAAACTCTCTGATTTCAATCGCAATGCTCTCGCTATTTATGGCAACCTCTTGTTGCAACAAGGCTGAAGAAAAACCTCAAGTAAAAAATGTAATTTACCTAATTGGTGATGGTATGGGATTCGGTGCCGTCTCTTCTTTACTGCTTTCCGAAGATTCTGTGACAGGATTCGAACAGGCACCGGTTATCGGTCTTTCTGAAAGTTGCTCAGCTAATAACTATGTAACCGATTCACCAGCCGGAGGTACTGCATTAGCTACCGGTACACGCACCAAGAACGGTTACTTAGGCGTTGACCCTGAAGGTAAACAACTGACTAGTGTCTTGCGTAAAGCACAGGCATTGGGAAAACGAAGCGGCATTGTGGTCAATACTACTCTGACCGAAGCTACTCCGGCTGCTTTCTATGCTGGTGTCACTAGCCGTTCCATGGGATTTGAGATTGCTAAGCAGTTTACAGAAAGCCAAGTGGATGTAGCCATCGGTGCTGGACTTAGCGCATTTATCAACCGTCCGGACTCTGTAGACCTTACCGCTACACTTATTGAAAAAGGTTATGATGTCTATTTAGATTGGAAATCCGTACTGAACACCTCTTCTGACAAGTTTGTAGGTATCCTTTCCATGGGTGATGTACACCGCAGAAACAAATCAAGCAACACAACTGCCAGTGCTGCCGACGGTGCTGAAGTGTGTCTAGCGGCTAAACTTGCGGCTTCTTCGGAAGAGAACGGTGACACCACTCGCCTATCAGAACCTACTGTCTATCTAGAAAAGGCTACTGCCAAAGCATTGGACGTTCTTTCACGCAACAACAAGCAGGGTTTCTTCCTCATGATAGAAAGTGCTATCATCGACGGATATGGTCATAACAACGATTCCGAAGGCATGATAGAAGAAATGAAAGAATTCGACTGCACTTTGCGCCAACTAGTTGCGTATGTAAACCAGCATCCGGAAACTCTTTTGGTGGTAACAGCCGACCATGAAACGGGTGGTACAGCAGTAACCTATAATGGCTTCGAAGTAGGCAATCCAACCCCGGTAAAACTTTCGTTCAGCACCAAGGGGCACACCGGAACCGTCGTACCTATCTTTGCTTACGGAGCGGGTGCCGAAACTTTTGCAGGAATCATGAAGAATACAGACTTGCCGAAGAAGATTGAAGAATTGATGAAATAAGTCAATAAAAAAGGAAAGGACACAGAAAACTTCTGGTATCCTTTCCTTTTTTATTTTTTATAGCAGCAAAGAATGTAATCTACAATATCACCCCTATCCTTTCAACACCCAATTGCAATCCCCATGATAAATCATCTGCTTGGTCATACCACCATCAATGCAGATGTTTTCTCCTGTAATGAAGCCTGCTTTATCTGAACAAAGGAAAAGGACCATGTTAGCTATATCCATGGGATTTCCCACACGACCAACCGGCTGCTGAATGGCATCGGGTCCCTCATATACCATATAACTTGTATCTATCCATCCCGGAGATATAGAATTCACTCGTGCCCAGCCGGCAAGGCTCACTGCAAGAGCATGAGTCAAGGCAGCAATTCCACCTTTGGCAGCCGTATAACTCTCGGTCTGTGGTTGGCTCATACGATCGCGAGAAGAGGATATATTTACAATGGAGGCTCCTTCGGCCAAGTGATTCATCAAGAGTTTAACCAAATAGAAAGGGGCAGTCACTCCCACGCTAAGGGCATATTGGAATTCCTCGTAAGAACATTCGTCTATCCCTTTCATCAACGGCAATGCATTGTTGATGATGCAATCAATCCGATCATGCTTTTTCAGCACTTCGGCAACAAACGCCTCGAGTACTTCCTTCTTGGAAATATCGCCTACAAAGTGGTCTCCCTCTTGGCGGTCTATCACATAGACACACGCACCTTGTTTGCGGAACTCATCGGCAATGCACTTACCTATGCCATTGGCTCCACCGGTCACGACCACAACCTTGTCTTTGAATATCTGTTGCATATCTCTATTTTGAGAATTATTCATAAATCGTCGCTACTATCCGGCGTTCACCTCCATAGTCACGAAACTCACAAAGATAGATGCCTTGCCAAGTACCCAAGTTCAAGCGTCCGTTGGTAATAGGAATAGTCAGACTAACCCCGAAAAGGGATGATTTGGCATGCGCTGGCATATCGTCCAAGCCTTCCATGGTATGACGGTAATACGGTTCGTTTTCCTTGATCACATGATTCATGATTTGTTCCAAATCCACACGCACATCCGGATCGGCATTCTCATTAATGGAGAGCGCACAGGAAGTGTGTTGCACAAAGAGATGCAGCAATCCGGCTTGAGGCAACGGCTTAGGCAAATGCCCCAACACTTCCGAAGTGACCAAATGGAAACCTCTTCTTTTCGCAGACAACTGAAACGTTACTTGCTTTATCATACTGTTATTCTTTTATTTCTTTTACAATCCTGTTATTTCCGATACTGCTTTGTCACCACTGCATACCCACATCTTTTACATAATGGTTCGGTAGCCACGTGTTGCGTAAAACCATCGTATAGAGCCTTGGAACGGGGTGAAATCAGGATTTCGTCGAGTGTTTGTTCAAACAAATTTCCTAGAGTGATATCGCCGGCATGATCGAGACAACAAGGCACGACACTTCCATCTACAAGAACACCTATCTGATTGCGGAGCGCATAACAGAACACATCGGCTTCCGCATACTCGGAATGCTCGGCATCGGGCCACTCGAACATATGGTCATATTCGATATAAATATTCTCCGCCAGTTTCCATCCATCGTGACGTTGCGTCCACGGACGAGGTTGATACTGGGCAATCAAATCCTGGATATAGTCGTTGGCACTATCGTATCCACCTTGATTCCATAAACGAAGGACGATCAGCACACCTTTCGATGCAGCCTCTTGAGCAAAGGTCATCACTTGACGGATATATTCCTCTGGATGCTCCTTGGCATTACCCTCGTGAGAATGCAAAGAGATTTGGATCTTATGAGGATGGGTATCTATCACACTTTGCGCTTTGGCCATAAGGGTACCATTAGTAGTCAGCACCGGCACAAAACCTTTTTGACGAGCTATCGTAATAAAATCTGGTAATAAAGGATGAAGAAAAGGTTCTCCCATCAGATGGAAGTACAAAAACTTGATATTTCCTTGTAGTTTGTCAGTAAGGATATTAAACTCGTCAAGCGTAAGACGATGCTTGGCTCTATCCGTTTTTGGACAGAACTTACAATCAAGATTGCAAATATTGGTTATTTCAAGATAACATCTGGTTATCATAAGATTTTATCGCTTCAACAAAACAAAGGTACATATTATTCATAATATTGTAGTATTGAAGCTGCAAAATAATTGTTATCAAAAAAAATATCTAAATTTGTAAAAACTATAAATACATGTCTGCATTAGCCCCTCTTATCAGCGATTTGGCGCTCATTTTGATTTGCGCCGGTGTGATGACGCTCGTCTTCAAGCGCCTTAAACAACCTTTGGTACTAGGCTACATCGTAGCCGGTTTTTTGGCAAGTCCGCATTTTAAACTAACCCCCTCAGTTATTGATACAGCCAGTATCCATACATGGTCAGAGATTGGTGTCATCTTCCTTCTCTTTGCTCTTGGATTGGAGTTCAGCTTCAAGAAACTAGTAAAAGTAGGAGGAACGGCGGTTATTGCAGCCTGCGCTATCATCTTTTCGATGATTATGATTGGAATGACGGTGGGATGGTCATTTGGATGGAAATCAATGGACTGTCTCTATCTTGGAGGGATGTTGGCTATGTCTTCCACTACCATTATATATAAAGCATTTGATGATTTAGGATTACGTCAACAACGATTTGCAGGCTTGGTACTCAGTATCCTGATTATCGAAGATATCCTTGCTATCGTCCTGATGGTATTGCTTAGTACGGTAGCTGTCAGTCAGAATTTCGAAGGTGGAGAAATGGTGTTAAGTATCGGGAAATTAGTCTTTTTCCTTATTCTTTGGTTTGTGGTAGGAATCTACCTAATTCCTATATTCCTAAAACGTTCGAAAAAATGGGTAAGCAATGAAACCATGCTGATTCTTTCTTTAGCAATGTGTTTTGGGATGGTGGTATTGGCTGCCGAGGTAGGCTTCTCGCCTGCATTCGGAGCATTCATCATGGGCTCTATTTTAGCTGAAACCGTAGAGGCTGAAACCATCGAAAAACTGGTAGCTCCCGTAAAGGACTTGTTTGGAGCCATCTTCTTTGTTTCAGTCGGAATGATGGTAGACCCAGCCATGATTGTAGAATATATCGGCCCAATTATCACTATAACATTAGCTATTCTTTTGGGACAAACGATCTTCGGAACATGTGGAGTAATCCTTTCCGGTCAACCTTTGAAAGTGGCTATGCAATGTGGATTCAGCTTAACCCAGATAGGTGAGTTTGCTTTCATCATCGCATCATTAGGTGTGAGTTTGAATGTAACAAGCAGTTTTCTTTACCCTATCGTGGTAGCAGTATCCGTTATTACTACATTCCTGACACCTTATATGATTCGTCTGGCAATACCTGCCTATGATATCGTAGAAAACAAAATGCCAACCAAGTGGAAACAGATGCTGGATCGTTACACAGCCGGTTCGCAAACAGTAAACAGCGAAAACAATTGGAAGAAATTATTAATGGATATAGCTCGCATCGTAGCTATCTATACAGTACTCTGCATTGCTGTAATTCTATTGTCTTTCCGATTCGTGATGCCTTTCTTCCAAATGATTTTACCCGATTTTTGGGCCAAGCTGATCGGTGCTCTATTTATGATTGTCTGCATTTCACCGTTCCTTCGTGCCATCGTCATGAAAAAAAATCATAGCATTGAGTTCCAAGCTTTATGGAACGACAATCGTTTCAATCGTGCTCCACTGCTTTCTACTATCGTATTACGAATGATTATAGCAATAGGGTTTATTCTATTTATTATCAAGAATCTATTCGAGGCTTCCACGATGCTAGTAATTGGTATCGCTAGCGTGTTGGTAATACTAATGATACTTTCTCGTCGATTGAAAAAACAGTCCATCATTATGGAACGGACTTTTATCAAGAATTTGAATTTCCGAGACATACATGATGAATTTCAAGGGAAAAAACGTCCTAAATATGAAGGGCATTTGCTCTCACGTGACCTCCATTTATCCGATTTCGACATTCCTGCTGATTCGCTTTGGGCGGGTTACACCTTGCGTGAATTAAATTTAGGAAAAAAGTTTGGAGTACATGTTGCTTCCATCATTCGTGGGTTACACCGCATTAACATCCCTGGAGCAAATGTTCGTCTTTTCCCAGGCGATACTATTCAAGTTATCGGTACAGACGAGCAACTAGCAGAATTCTCCCGTCAAATAGAACAGATCTCCAATGCTGCCGAAGAAAATGAGATTGAGAAACGCGAAATGCATTTGAAGCAATTTGTAGTAGATGAATTTTCGCCTTTCCGAAATACTACAATTATGGATAGTGGTATCCGCAACAACTATCGTTGTCTAGTAGTAGGTGTAGAGAAAGGAAACGGGAACTTAATAAGTCCCGAAGCCAACATGTTATTGGAAGAAGGTGATGTGATTTGGGTAGTAGGCGAAAAAGAGGATGTTTATCATTTGGTGAACAAAGAATAAGCTCAAACAAAGCATAAAAAAAGAGAGTTACTAATGTAACTCTCTTTTTTGTGATCCGCTTGGGGCTCGAACCCAAGACCCCAACATTAAAAGTGTTGTGCTCTACCGACTGAGCTAGCGGATCAACCTTATTGTGACTCCGAAAGGTGTGCTTTGCGGAAATCGGCTGCAAAGGTACGACTTTTTAGTGAAACCACCAAATTTATTGCGAGGATTTTTCCTCAGCAGGCACATTTTGCTTCGCTTGCTCCTCTGCTATCGCCTTTTGATAGCACTCTCTGCATAGTGGTTCGTACTCCTGCGTCTCTCCCAAGAGAACCCGTTGCAAACCCTCTACGGTGCGATGACTGACGTAGGCCAGATTGCCGCACTTGACGCAGATGGCGTGCACCTTCGTCACATCGTCGGCAATGGCGCAGATGGCTGGCATCGGTCCGAAGGGGATGCCCTTATAGTCCATATCCAGTCCGGCTATAATGACACGGACACCACGATTGGCCAACTCGGTACAGACATCCACCAGTCCCATATCGAAGAACTGTGCCTCGTCGATGCCCACCACGTCGCAGTCGGACGAGAGCAGCAGGATGCTCGCCGATGAGTCGATGGGTGTCGACATGATGTGCTTCTGGTCGTGGCTGACCACATCCTCTTCCGAATATCTTACGTCGATTGCGGGCTTGAAGATCTCCACCTTCTGACGGGCAAACTGTGCCCGTCGCAGACGGCGGATGAGTTCTTCTGTCTTGCCCGAGAACATCGAACCGCACACCACCTCGATTCTGCCTGGTCGGTGTGCCTCTCCTGTTATGTTTTCTGCTATCATGTCTGCAAAATTACCAAAACGTTTTAAA